>JBDRBK010000218.1:0-7948 GCA_043822705.1 Fidelibacterota bacterium | reverse complement strand
GGTGGATCGCCTGACCCTGTCGGCTTATTACGGTCGTGATGTATTCTATTTTGATCTGGATGATGAGGAGCAGGGCTTCGTACTGGATATGGATTGGGGTAATTATACCAGCAGCCTGCAGTGGCGGCATGTTCCCAACTCCAAGATCGTATCGCTGTTTTCCGTTGCCAAGACCAATTATGACTGGGACCTGACCCTCAGCATGACCCTGACCGATACGGCGACGGCCAATGAAACGACGACTGACATATTGGAAAAAATCGTCCTGCAGGACTGGACCGCCAAAGAACAACTGGACTGGTACGCCAGCGATGAACATACTATTACGACCGGGTTTGAATTTAAAATTCTGGAGATGACGGTGGATGTCGCCGCCAACGGTTTAAGCCTGATGGAACGCCGCCAGAGTCCCTATATCCTCAGTCTTTTTCTGCAGGATAAATGGCAACCGTCGGCGTTGCTTAGTCTTCAGGGTGGCTTGCGTCTGACCCGCTATGAAATTCATGACAAATTCTATTTCGAGCCACGGTTGGGATTTAAATATCTGTTGACCGAGAACCTGGCCCTGAAAGCCAGCTGGGGAATCTACAAACAGTTTATTTTCGCCGATGCCAATGATGAAGAAATCATCAGTTTTGTCGATTTGTGGCTGCCGATACCGAAAAGCCACGACGCCCAGTCGACCCAGCATTATATCATCGGCATGGAACATTGGCTTGGTGATGGTTTCTTTGCCAGCGTCGAAGCCTATTACAAACCATATGATAATACCCTCGATACCAATCCCAACAGCGACCCGGGAGATGACGACGACGACTTTATCGCCGGCACCGGCAAGGCCTATGGCCTGGAACTGCTGATCAAGAAAAACACGGGCCGGTTCTCCGGCTGGCTGGGGTATACCTACAGCCGGCTGGAAAAGAAGATCGATTTCAACAGTGACGGGACGATCCGGAAATCCGATGGTGAAATCTATTATCCCAAGTACGATCGACCCCACAATTTCAATGCCGTATTCAACTATCAACTGAATGTGAAGAATTCCTTCGGACTGGTGATTTCGGCTAACAGCGGACAGCCCTACACGCCGGTGGAAGGCAAGGTCTTTTCACAGGCGGACTGGGGCAGCTATACCCATCCCTACAGTAACCTTCTGGATATCTATGGTCGCCGCAATTCACAGCGCTACCCGCCCTATTTTCGTATGGACGTCAGTTGGGTGCGCTCGATTCATCCGTTCGGCGTCGACGGTAAATTCAAATTTCAGGTCTTGAACGTGACCAACCATTTCAATACGCTGTTTTACCAGTGGAATCATACCGATGCGCCTTCCAGCGTGACGGCCTATTCCATGTTTCCGATTCTGCCGACTTTCGGCGTCGAATTCAAATTTTAATGGCGGCCAATATGATTACGCAATTGAATACCAACAAGCTATCGGTTGTGGCAGCACTGGCGGCGCTGGTCCTGCTGTCCGGTGGTTGTGAAAAGAAAATGAGTATTACCGAATTTTCCGCTGATTATGCCGATTACCGCACCGAATTGCGGGTCGAGGCGATTCTGGATGCGACCGATCCCTGGAACACAATCGTACGTATCGACCGGACGATTCTTTTAACCGATACGACGATTTTCAATGGTCGCGACGATGACGGCGACTGGGTCGGATACAGCGACGAAAACGGCAATGGCAAATGGGATAAAGGCGAACCGCTGAACGATGACCTGGGCGAGGATGGCATCGCCGCCGGCGTCGGCGGTGCCCCGGATGATCTGATCGAACCGGACAAGGGGCAGGGCGACGGTCGGCCTACCCGCGGTGAACCGCATATCGATGAACTGGACGAGGTATTACCCCAGATTCACGACACGACTGCCGTAGTCAGACTTTATAATAACGACACCGGTGCCCTGGTCGCCGAATTCACCTGGTTTCCGGCTGCCGATTCGTTTGCGGTCGACAACAACCGCGAGGATTCTGACCTGGAAACCGTCACTTATGGCGCCTATAAGCCGGTCTCGATCAACGAGCTGATTGCTTTCGGCACCGAGTACCAGTTCCGGATCGAATCAACCACACAGGGACTGATCACCGGCAATACCACGCCTCTGCCGCCGGCTGAATTCGACCTTACCGACATGACCGTAATCGCCGACACGATTTACGCCGATACCAGCCATACCGGCTATTTGCAATGGGATGCCGATCCCGAGGGAACGGTATTCTGGGTAATCGTGGAACAGATATTCGCCGCCGACTCGGCGGTGATGATCACCAGCAAACCCTGGAGCACATTTCTGGAAAACCAGGACGGCCGGCAGGTCAGTTTTGATTTCCTGAGTGAATATTTCGTCGGACTGTATCGCTGGACGGTCGTGGTGCCCAGCCCCGAATACGGTGCCTACATCTATTCGACACTGCCGCTGGATGACGAACAATTGACCAATCTCCGCGATAGTAATGGTGATGTTGTACTGGGCATTGCCGGATCGGTGGCGGAGACGGTCCAGTATGTACGCATCGTCGAAACATTGCCTTGATGGCCGGTGAACCTTCGCAGCCTTACGAATCCTGAAAATTATTTTACCGGAATCAATTTTAATGGCAACGAATTACCGGTTGCGATTGTCAAACAGACATGATTCAGGGATACATAGACCGAACCGCCGACCACCGGGACCAGTTCTGGCACAACGGCAGAATACTGAAGAGTGCTCTGGTAGATGCAATCTTTCTAACGGGCGTCACCCTCTCCCATAATATTGACTCCCGTAGATCCTCCATTAGCAAAACAGATTGTCAATTTACTTCCGGCTTTGGCTGTCCGGTGATCCTGAATCGCGCTTGCATCCAAGGCAGCCGCAGTGATCGGTCAGATGGCGCTGACCGGTAAATCCGGTTGATAGCAATGTGGGTCATGAGCCGTTCCGGTTGGAACGGCTTTTTTTTGTTCATCGTGATATTTCAGACACGGGAGTCTTAAATTTAAGCGGTGATAAAAATTGATAAATCCCGCTTGCTGCCATTGGCCGAACGTGTCAAACCGTTCAGCTGGACGATCCGTAACCGGGTGCAATTGGCGGTTCTGATCATCACCCTGGCGATTGGTCTGCAATTTTATCTGTATGTCGGCCAGATCGAACGAGGTGGGGCGGTCCGGATTCCGCGACCGCCGGGCGTAGAGGGCTTTTTGCCGATCGGCTCGCTGATGGGTTGGAAATATTATTTCCTGACCGGTGTTTGGGATGCGGTGCATCCGGCGGGAATGGTACTGCTGGGATTCGCCGTCGCCGTTTCGCTACTGTTGCGCAAATCCTTCTGCGGCTGGTTCTGTCCCATCGGCACGCTGTCGGAATGGCTCTGGCACCTGGGACGTGGCAAAAATGGCCGCAATCTTCTGCCGCCCAAATGGATTGATATACCACTGCGCGGCCTGAAATATCTGCTGCTGGGATTCTTTGCCTGGGCGGTACTTTCAATGGACGCCGGTTCGCTGGAGCGTTTTTTTCAGTTGCCGTACTGGAAGGTTTCGGACGTCAAGATGTTGTACTTTTTCACCGGCATGTCCGTAACTACCGCCCTGGTACTACTGCTGCTGGTCGGCGGCTCAATCTTTATCCGCAATTTCTGGTGCCGTTATCTTTGCCCCTACGGTGCTCTGCTGGGGATTTTCGGATTTCTGGGACCGACCCGGATCAGGCGCAATCAATCGACCTGTATCGATTGCCACCTGTGCAGCAAAGTCTGTCCGGCCTATTTGCCGGTTGACAGCAAAACCCGGATCATCAGTGCCGAATGCACCGGCTGCGCCAGTTGCGTCGAGGTTTGCCCGGTGCGGGCTACGCTGGAACTGAAAACCGCCGGTCTGCCCGCGGGTTTCTGGAACAGCCGCAAACTGGCCTTTGTTATCGGGGGATTATTTCTGCTGCTGGTGCTGGCGGCCCGCCTGACCGGTCACTGGACCTCGACGGTGACCGTGGAAGAGATCCGCTCGATTCTGCCCGATATTGATTATCTGCGCCACACCTCCGGTTTTTAACGACTACCCGGCTCGCTGCGGTGCACAGAAGCCTTTACAGCACCTGAAAACGATCGAATAGTATCCGATATGGACCGGCTTACCGCTGTTCAGGCGTACGCTGGCAGAGCAAAATACAAAAATTATTATCGCCCACGGAATATGCCTTACCTGGATATGATACTATTTCAATAATACTATTTTCTTAGTGGCTGTGAACCCGGGAGTTACTATTTGGTACAGGTAGACACCGGCACTCACCATCTTTCCGGTATTGTTATCTCCTTTCCAAACCACCTGATGATAACCCGCTTCCTCGGTTTTCGACACCAAAATGTTAACCAGTCCTCCACGCACATTATACACAGAAATACTGACTTTACTTTGTTCGGGCAGTGAGTAACTGATGGTAGTACTGGGATTAAACGGATTGGGATAGGCCGGATAAAGTATGAATTTGGTTGGTATTTCCGCTTCCGCTTCCGGCGGCGTGGTTATTCCTGTTTTCTGCAGTATGGTAACTTCATTGGCCACTTCAGTTTCCGGGAAATCATTAATGATGCGCTGATAGTTGGCTGTGGCCTGTTGCGCTGAAGATTTACCTAATCCATCGAATCCGAAATGCTCGATTAACAGCGCTTGATCGAACAGGGCACGCGCAAGTTCTTCATTTGTACCTTGTCCATCTGAGTAGAAATCGACAACATTCTGGCTGCGTTCCAGTGCTGAAGGAACATCACCAAGAACAACCATTACCGGTATACTGGTTTGATAGGCTCGTTTGCCAACCGCGCAATCGGAATAGGAGTGATAAACTTCATCCAACCGGCTTAACAGATATTCATCGTCTACCTGTTTATTATTCGTGTCCAGTTGGGCCTTTTTGCACGTATATATAATACGCCCCAGGGCAGTTAACGACCAGTCACCAACAGGATCTGAATCAATTACCTGCCGATAAATACCAACAGCTTCAGTGTACGAACTGTCAAGAACCAATAAATCAGCCTTGACGAGTGACTTTTCCATTGAATCTGAATCCATATATTGATCATCACCAGTAAGGATTTTTGATAAAATACCACCTTCTAATCCACTGGCATCAGGTAAATAGTCAATCGATCCGTTTAATACTCTGGTATCCCACCAGTTAGCCTCAGCTTTTATCGCCGAACTGTTTAAACTGTAGATGTCATGACCTGAGCTTCCACGGTTGAATCGATTCATACCTCCATAGAAATAATTAATTTTTAGCGCATCTTCCTGATAGGTTCCCAGGTTCGGTGTAGCTGAGGAAGCGATATACACGCCATAGCTGCCATTGTTTTCGATGATATTGTTTTCGTGCATAATGTCAATACGCTGCCAGTCAGTAAGTGCAATACTGGCGGAACCGACGCAGTGTAACCCGGAAGTTGAATTGCCGCTGAATGCATTATCGGTTATATCGCCCGTTGAACTGCTGGCGTAAATGCCATAGGTGTTGTCTATGAACTGGTTATCATCCCAGGGAATACTGGAATTATACATGTATACGCCACAGGTATTATCTTCAAATATATTATCATGTGAATAGTATGTATCACAGTTGTAGAAATAAGCGCCAATGTAATTACGGTAAAAAGTACTGTAAAAAACACGAGCGTCAGCATCTGTGGCGTACAGTGAATAGTATGCTCCTTCCAGCATGCAATCTGTTAAATATACCCGTGAACCGGCTTTGGCATAGATGCCATACCAGTACTGCCGGTCGGTATTATTAGGGTCGGAACGGGTGAATGTTACACCATCGGCCGACAATTCCCCATAAACGTTTATGCGCTTGTATTGTGGGATTGTTATTTCAGTACCTGATGCGATTGTCACCTCGGCTTCGGAAGCAACAGTGACATTATCAGTAATAGTAATATCGCTATCCCATTCCTGATCAATGTATACTGTTCCTTCTAAGGCATTCAGGTTCAGGTAGCGGGCGGTAATGGCTGGTGTTTCGGAAGTGAAGAATACCTTGCGCACCAGGTCATTACTAGAATCGGCCGGGTCGGGGGCCAGTATTGCTCCGCTGACCGCCCAGCCATTGAATACGTAAAGACCATTGGCGGTTTGGACTTCATAAGCCGGGACAGAAATGGAATATTTCCAAGTTGCAACTATACTTGTATCGCCTTCTTCAATAAACACAGCATAATCACTGCTTGTCAATTCATGGAAGGTGTTGAGCTGGTTGCCGCCGTTGTCTACATACCAGGGGTCTTTGATCGAGATAGGAACGGCGAGATTGGTACTAGTTGATACAACAGCAATAAATTTAAACATAAAATCATTTATAACTGTTAAATCACCGTCAGGTTTGTGTGTAACGCTTAATAAGTAGTTGTCATCATAGCCGATAGGTGGTCCCCAACGGTGATGAAATCGATCAGAACCAGAAAAAGCTATGATTTCTTTCGATGTACAGTTTATCGTCTTACCCCTTAAAAGTGTATTTATTATACCCGAATTAATCGGTTCATCTGCAATATAGATAATGTCTCCAATATTTACTCCTCCGAAATCATTAATAATTGTGATATCTGCTTCAAAACAAGAAAAATCATTACCCCAATAATCACTGGTCAAATTTTCGTCTAATACTTCGGATAATAACACAGTATCACCAGACTGTATGGTATGGGGTATTTGTAAGGGATCTGGGCTTCCCCCATACCACCCTATAAATCCAACTCCTACAGTGTATCTGAACGTCACATCAGGTGAACAATGAACCGCACCATTTTCGTCGGAATTGATGTAATAATTACAATCGCGAGTGTCATAGTAAAAATAAGAGGGATCAAGTTCATTTATCATTTTATATACACCATACCTCATAACCGGATAATCATCAGGTGGATCACTTCCCGCCAGTAAAAAATTGAATCCGATTTTCTCTTCTGGACTGACGCAAATTGAAATCGTATCTGCGCCAAGAATTTCTGGTGGAATATCGGAATTTGGATCAGCAATTGGTAAAAATGTAGGCACCCCCGCTGTTGCAGTAAACATGATGCCGTCAGTACCGATAACTTCAAAAAATATCTCAACATGTTCAGGGTGCTGGCTCATGCAAATCGTTCTAAATAATAATGTTAAAACTATGGTCTTTTTATTCACTATACACCTCCCTGTTTATTTATCTTTTTCCAATTACGGCAGCAATTCCTCTGTTATCTAAATCTGGTCCGACGGCTACTACCAGATTATTTGTCACGCCAATCGCATAGAAATCGATTTCCCCGCGAAACGGATAGCGATAAACTGTAGCACCATTAAAATGCGCTATACCGGAATGATTTCCACAAATAAATAAATCATTCCCATGAATCCCCCGTATTTTACGCATCCCCTGCCAGGATTGATCAATTGTCTGTAAAGTGGCACCTGGTGAATTATTAGGTAACGTTGTATAGACACCATTAGGATTTGATAGAACATAAATCAAATCCCCACTATGTGTAAAAACCGATTTAATTACACCAGATAATCTATTCTCGTCTCTAGCATACCAGTCATCTTCGTCACCTTCATATTTCAATGACCAGTTGCTGCCATTATAATGGATCAGGGTAGTACTGCCATCGGATACATCGAAACCCACCGCCCAGACATTGTCGGAACCAGTACCCCAGATATCGGCCAGGCGGCTTGTGGTCGGTGTTTCCATCCGCTCAAAATTAGAACCATTCCAGTGGTTGATCTGGCCGCCATCGGAGACAAAGAAAACATCATCAGGACCGCTGGCCCAAATAGCATTACAGTGACCGTAACTATCAAATACTGGCCAACTACTACTGTTAGGTCTACTCCATACTGATCCATCCCAGTAGAATGGGGCATATCCACCAACCCATACAATATTTTCTCCGACCTTATAAATACTATTTATTTCA
>JBDRBK010000217.1:0-7918 GCA_043822705.1 Fidelibacterota bacterium | reverse complement strand
TGGAGGTCAGATAAAGAATAAACAGGGAGGAGCCGAAAACGCTGAACCCCACCACCCGCCAGGGATCGCCTTTGAGGGCGGCGAACACCACCAGCAGCACCAGGGCGGCCACGCTCAGGGCGGCGCCGATGCCGTGGGTGACGCTGTTGGCGATTTCCTCGCCCAGGCCGGGATATTCGGATTGTTCCGGTTTGGACATATTATCTCCGGTAATTAAAAAGTATATTTGAAAAAAACAGTCGGGATCAGCCACCACTCGTCGTCGCGGGGACTGCCATCTGCAGAAAAATATTCCCGATCGGCGGTCCAGGCGCCGGCGAAGCCCCGGGATATTTCGATTTCCAGTCCCAGACTGACCCGCCCGTGATTGACCAGTAACTGCGGTTCGGTCGTTAAGGAAACGGCCGGTCCGGTGGCATTGGTCCAGATATCGGCGAAACCGGTGAATGTGAAACGTTTATTGAATGGAATGAACCAGACCACCGTGGCCTGAAAAGTAAGCCGGTCGTCGCCGTGCTGTTGTCGCAAAAGTAAATCCACCGGTAAAACAAATTCACCCAGTTGAAACGGATAACTGATTCCCGCCAGCCAGGCCGGCTGGACGGCGCTGCCGAGCAGCGTCGAATCCAGAGGGAAGAAATACAGGCCGTCATTGTATTGCAGGCTGGCGTTCAGCTTGCCGCTCAGCAGGGGCGTGGGCTGATACCAGGCCAGTTCGTACCAGATATCGGTGGCGCCGGATTTGGTGAAATGCTGCGTATCGTAATTGATATCGATAAAAGCGAACACCACGGCTTTTTCAGTGGCGCTGAAGAATTCGGCGGTGCTGGTCTGGATACCGCGGCCGATATCGTAATGCTGCTGCAGGTTGAACTGGGCCGTTGCCAGCAGCGGGGCGAACAGAATTGTCGCTTTAAGCAGTCTTTGCATCCGCTCCGGACTACATTTTTTCCGGGGCGTTGAGGCCCAGAATTCCCAGGCCGTTGGCCAGCACGATCCGCACGGCGCCGATCAGCGCCAGGCGCGCCTGGGTAAGCTGCTGGTCCTCGCCGATGACCTGGCATTCGGTGTAGAATTTGTGAAACGCCGTCGCCAGTTCCTGCAGGTAGGTGGCGATGCCCTGCGGTTCCAGCGATTCCAGGACGACTTCGGCGGCTTCCGGAAATTTGACCAGCTTTTTCATCACCTGCAACTCGGACGGGTGCGTGAGCAAGGCGGCATTGTATTCCCGGCCGAAGCGCACGCCCAGGCTTTCGCCGTGGCGGATGATATTACAGATACGGGCATGGGCGTACTGCAGGTAATAGACCGGGTTTTTCTCCGATTCGTCCTCGGCCAGGTCGAGATCGAAATTCAGGTGGGTATTCATCCCGCGCATGATGAAAAAGTAGCGTACCACGTCGGCGCCCACCAGTTTCACCAGTTCCTCGAGCGTGACGAAGTTGGCCTTGCGGGTGGACATCTTGACTTTTTCGCCGCTGCGCACCAGGGTCACGAACTGGTGGATCAGCACCCGGATACGGCCCGGGTCGAGTTCCAGCGCCGCCAGCGCCGCCAGCACGTCGGGGTAGGTGTCGGTGTGATCGGCGCCGAACAGGTCGATGATCAGGTCGTAATTGCGCTCCAGCTTGTCGCGGTGATAGGCCATGTCCGGCAGGCGGTAGGTCGGTTCGCCGGTACCCTTGATCAGCACCCGGTCCTGGTCCATGCCCAGGGCGGTAGTCTTGAACCAGGTGGCGCCTTCCGTTTCATAGACCAGTTCGCGGGCCCGCAGATCGGCCACGAACCGGTCGATCGCTCCCGAGGCGTAAAAATCCTTCTCATTGGCAAAGCGGTTGTGGACGATGCCCAGGCTTTCCAGGGTCTGTTTGATGTCAGCAAAGATGACATCCTCGGCAGTCTTGCGGAAGACCGGGTCCCCGGCCGGCAGATCGTCGCCTTTTTCGCTGCGGATCGTGCGGGCGATCTCACGCAGATATTCACCCTGATAGCCGTCCTCGGGTAGGTCCACCGCCCGGCCCAGTTCCTGAAAATAGCGCGCCTCCACCGACTGGCCCAGGATGCGCATCTGGCGGCCGGCGTCGTTGTAATAATATTCGCGGGTCACCTGGTAGCCGTGCCATTCCAGCAGATTGGCGACGGTGTCGCCCAGCACCGCCTGGCGGCCGTGCCCGACGGTCAGGGGACCGGTGGGATTGGCGCTGACGAATTCGACATTGGCGGTCCGGCCGGTCCCGGCGCTGCCGCGGCCGTAGTCGGCGCCTTCCGCCAGAACGGTCGGAATGACACCACGGTAATACTCGTCGCTGATGAAAAAATTGATGAATCCCGGCGGCGTCACCGTCACTTCGCGGATGATGTTCTCATCGACGGCGAGAGCGGCTTTGATTTCCGCGGCCAGGGTCAGGGGATTTTTTTTAAGCGTTTTGGCGAGTGTCAGACCGACATTGGTGCTGAGGTCGCCGAATTTCGCTTCCCGGGTGGGCGTGATCTGCGGATCGCGCTCCGCCACGCCGATCCGGGTCAGCGCTTCATTCAGCCGGCTGGTTAAATACTGTTTCAGGATCATCGGTAATTTCGCGGATAGGAACATCGGCCCAGAGTCGTTCCAGTTGATAGAAATCGCGGGTCGCGGTCTGGAAAACGTGCAGGACGACATCCACGTAGTCGACCAGAACCCAGGTCAATCGTTCGTAGCCTTCCACGTGCCAGGGTTTATGGGTGGTGCCCCGGCGCACGGCGTCGGCAATTGCCTTGACCTGAATATCGGTATCGGCCGAGCAGATCACGAAAAAATCGGTGATCGCCGTGGTCTTGCGGACATCCAGGATAAGTATGTTTTCGGCTTTTTTGGAGAGGGCCAGTTGCCCGATAGTCTCAGCTAATTCGGCACTGGCGCTGACGGTTGGATTCAAATTATTTTCTCTAATAACGGGATTCTAAAAAATCAGCAACCGGAGCGATGGTGGAATAATCCTTGCCCAGAATCAGGGTCACATCCACATCCCGGTCGAGATCGGGGATAACCATGACCCGCGCTTTGTCGGTAAGGTCGAAATTGAGGGCGGCCGCCACGGCGCGCAGGTTATCGACTTTTTCGTTGCGCTGGATGATCAGGGTGGTGGCATAATTGAAATGGTCGGCATTCTCGGAGCGTACGACGTCGATCTGCTGGCTGCGCAGAAAATCGGAAAACTTGGCGGCCAGGCCGGATTCGCCGCAACCGTTGAGAATTTCGACTTCGATATCAAGAATCGGATTCAGGTCATAATACTGGGTAGCCAGCAGCGGTTCCCGCGTTTCGTTCAGGCTGGCGGTTTCAATCTGCAGACCGCCCCGGGTATGACGGCCGGAGAAGGAAATGATGAAGGCGACCAGAACCAGCGACAGCAGGGCGATCGCCGTATTGAGGAAAGTATCCTTGGGATCGCGGGTTTTCTTATGGCCGCGTTTCGGCGCGCTGGAAAAAAATGGATTATTACTTGATTTGGCTTTCCGTGGCACCGCGGTTACCGGAGTCCCGAATCGAGGTTCCAGGGACGATTGTAGCTTAAATAGCGCGGATAGGTCTGAAAGCCGACTTCCAATAGCAGGTTGGGCCGTGGTTGGTATTGCAGCTGGGCGCCGTAGCCGACCTGGCCGTCCAGACGGTTGGCCGCCTCAACGCCGGACAACATCGACGGCTGGATCAGACTGAAATTGGTCGTCAGGCGCAGGTTGTCGCGCAGCAGGAATGACATATAGTTGGTATAGGCTCCGACGCCGAAGGATTGTCCGCCAAAACTGCTCATGGACATAGAAAAGCCGTGCTGCATCTGGAACCGGGAAGGATCGAACAGAGAACCGCTGTCGGCGGACTGGAGGTTTTCCAGCTCGGCCGGGAAATCGACGCGCGGAACATCGTTTTTGAACTGTGCCGCGGCCAGACTTACCAGGAGGCTGAAAACTAATATTTGCTTCATTTTATCACCGTTGGTGTGTCATGAAAATACGATTTATTTCGCTAAGTTGTTCCTGTGTATTTATACCCGCAATTTCCAGTGGATCATCCAGCAGTTCCAGTGCCACCGTACGCCCGAATTCAGGGAAATGAATCAGTGCATCCGGTAGATAATATTCACCCTGACTATTGTTATTGTCAATCATTTTGAGGCCGCGGAATAGTGTTTTCGAGTCGAAAATGTAGATTCCGGCGTTGATTTCGGTGATCCGCAGTTGCTCCGGGGTGCAGTCCTTGTGCTCGACGATCCGGTCCAGGAACCCGGCCTGGTCGCGGACGATCCGGCCGTAGCCGCCGGGATCGGCGAAATTGGCGGTCATCAGAGTGGCACCGGCGCCGGTGGAAATATGCCGGTGCAGCAATCCCAGCAGGCTGTCCTCCGACAGCAGCGGCACGTCGCCGGAGAGCACCATCAGATCGCCATCAAAATCCCTCAGCAATGGTTCGGTCTGGGCGACGGCGTGGCCGGTCCCTAACTGCTGCTCCTGCACGACGGTTTCGACGCCGCTGCCCTGCAGTACCGCTTCGACTTTTTCCCGGCCGTGGCCGATAATGGCGATAATCCGGTCGGCGCCGATCGAATGGGCCAGATCGGTGACATGCAGCAGCATCGGCCGGCCGCCCACTTCGTGCAGTACTTTCGGCAAGGGTGATTTCATCCGGGTGCCCTGGCCTGCCGCCAGGATCACCACCGCCAGTGGTCGCAATCTATCCATCAACTATTCCTTCGGTGATTATTCCGCCGCCCAAAACAACATCGTCCTGATAAAACACCGCACTTTGACCGGGCGTAACGGCAAATTGCGGCTGCTGAAAATACAGCCTCGCGGAATTCCCGTCCAAGGTATCAATCGTGGTTTTCACCCCCGGATGGTTGTAACGAATCTGCACGGTCAGGTTTTCGATTTCATCCAGTGGTGTCGCCGTCAGCAGGTTCAGTTGATTGACGAAGCAGCCGCTGAAATTTAGTCCGGCCCGGGTGGCCAGGGTGATATCGCCGCTGACCGGATCGATCCGGCGCACATAGTAGGGTTCGGGCCCGGATACACCCAATCCCCGGCGCTGACCAACGGTGTAGCCTGCGATACCGTTGTGGGGCGCGATCCGGCGACCGTCCACAGTGACGAAAAAACCGCTTTTGGAGCGTCCGGACGCCGCCGGCGCATACTCGTCCAGAAAGCGGCGGTAATCATTATCGGGGATGAAACAGATTTCCTGGCTCTCCGGTTCGCAGGCGGTGGGCAAGGCGATGCTTCCCGCCAGTTCCCGCACCGTCGCTTTGGTCAGCTCGCCCAGCGGAAACAGGGTTCGCGCCAGCATATTTTTATTGATGCCCCAGAGGAAATAGGATTGATCCTTGCGGGGATCAAGGCCGCGGCGCAGCAGCAATTGCGGACCGCTGCAATCGATCCGGGCGTAATGGCCGGTAGCGATCAGGTCGGCGCCGAACTGTCCCGCCTGTTCCAACAGCGACCCCCATTTCAGGAAAATATTGCAGCGCACGCAGGGATTGGGGGTCCGGCCCTGCAGATATTCGGTTACGAAATCGTCCACCACGGCCTGCCGGAAGGCCAGGCGGTGATCGAGGGTGTAATGGGGCACGCCCAGTTGTTCGCAGACCAGTTTGGCGTTGTTGATCGAATTGATCGAGCAGCAGTTGGAGTCGCTCAGCAGGTTGCCGCCGCCGTCGCGGTATTCCCACAGTTTCATGGTGACGCCGATGGCGGCGTAACCCGCCTCCAGGATGCGGTGCAGGGCGGTGGAACTGTCCACCCCGCCGCTCATTGCCACCAATACGGTCTGTTGTTTATCTGCCAAAATCAGTTCTTTCTCCGTGTCCGTCGTACGATCTCAACCAGTTTGGCGACCAGTTGTTCCACATCTGTCGGCGAATTGCCGGTGCCGAAGCTGATCCGCAGGGTCTGGCGGTTCTGCGCCGCCGACAGCCCGATCGCCTGCAACACGTGGGATGGTTCGACGGTGCCTGCGGAGCAGGCCGAACCATTGGATACGGCCATCCCGGCCAGGTCCAGGCTGACGATCAGCACGTCGTTGTTGATCCGGGGGAAGGTGACGCTGACCAGTCCCGGCAGACGCTGGTCCGGATGTCCGTTGAATACTAATCCGGGTATCGCCGCCGTCAGTAACTCGCGGAACTGTTGTTCCAGCGACCGCAGGTGCCGGGCGGTCTGCTCCAGTGCGTCGGCCGCCAGTTCCGCCGCCAGCCCCATCCCGGCGATAGCGGCCACGTTTTCGGTGCCCGCGCGCAGGTTCTGCTCCTGGCCGCCGCCGCTGATCAGTGGTCGCAGGACGACTCCCGGCCGGCGATAGAGGGCACCGACGCCCTTGGGCCCGTAAAATTTATGTCCCGACACGGTCAGCAGATCGACTCCCAGATCGGCGACGTTCACCGGCAGCTTGCCCACTGCCTGAACGGCATCGCTGTGCAGCAGAATCCCGCGTGGCCGGGTGCTGGCGGCGATGGCGGCCAGCGGCTCAATGGTGCCGATTTCATTGTTGGCCAGCATGATCGACACCAGTCCGGTGTCGGGCCGGATCGCCGCCGCCACCGCCGCGGGGTCGACCAGGCCGGTGTGGTTAGTGGCGATGACCGTACAGGGAACTCCCAGTTTTTCTAGTCGGCGTACCGTTGTCAGGACGGCCGGGTGTTCAATCGTGCTGGTGATGATATGCGGTCTATCGGACCCCAGTTGGTTCCACAGGACCTGATTATTGGCCTCGGTACCGCCGCTGGTGAAGATTATTTCGGTGGATCGGGCACCGACGGCCTGTGCCGTCTGGCGCCGGGCGTGCTCGATCAGGGCGCGGGTTTTCTGCCCGTAACGATGAATGCTGGAGGGATTGCCGAAATGATCGCGGTTGATCTCCTGCAGCAGGTTCTGCACGTCCGGGTGAACCGGAGTCGTGGCGCTATGATCGAAATACAGCATTGTCTGGGGATGAGATTATAGAAAAGTTAAGTCGAAATGAAAGATCGAAGCCAGTGACCGTCAAAGATCGTTACGGATCGTGGCGTATTTCAAAGTATTGGTCAGATTTCTGAAAAATGGCGGCTGTTTGGTTTGCAGGGATTTCAGTGTGATGCCCACAGCATAGTCATAGCGCTGCACATCCCACTTGAATTCGTCGCCGATGGTCAGGAATGCCACGGCGCCGCGCTGGTCTTCATCGAACGGCAGGCCGGTGGAGCCCTGGCAGAGGATCGTCAAATCTTCCTTGGTTTCGACACGCGGAACGTGGGTATGTCCATGCACGAATATGAATTTATCAAGATCAGGATTGACCCGTTTCACGTGTTTGCGCCAGTTGAGCGATTCCGGCATGGTCGGCGGCTGATCGTCGCGCTCGTACCAGGCGTGGGTGAATTCCACCAGCATGTTTTCCACTACTTCGCGGTGGGCGACGTGCATTTCCCGGAGAAAACTGATGCCGGCGGCACCGATCTGCTCGGCAGACCACTGATTATTGGCGACGATGGCCTGGCAGAGCGGATCGTCGGGATCCATGCCTTCCAGCGATGGATGTTCATGCTCCCAGAGTTTTTCGATCAGGTAGCGATCATGATTGCCGCGGATGAAAATGCAATTCTCGATGGCGCTCAGCAGGTGCAGTACTTCCACGGGGTCGGGACCCAGAGTAAAACAATCGCCCAGGCAGATGGTTTGATCGATATCCCGGCGCTTCCCGATGATAGCAAGTGCTGTTTGCAGAGAGGCCTCATTGGCATGGATATCGGTGACGATTGCGAATGTTTTGTTACTCATAGGTGTCACAATATAGGGTTAATGGTAGGCTTGGGGCAATGATAACTTCATCGGTATTAATAAATGGTTCGTTATTCTAAGTTAATATTACAATTGATAATTTGGAAGCAATTTAGCAGAAATTTTATCTGAC
>JBDRBK010000216.1:0-9011 GCA_043822705.1 Fidelibacterota bacterium | reverse complement strand
TGGTGGTCGGGACTGACCCGGAAATCGCCGATCTTCAAGTAATCGAGCCCTTCCGCCAGGGCGTTTTCGTCCAGCAGAATTTCTTCGGGTCCGTCGGGGCCGCCCACCCGGCGACAGTACAGCGAATACTGCTGCCCGGCTTCGGTCCGTTCATAGTAATAGTAATTGCCGATTTTGACCGGTACCGTCAGGTCGGTCTCCTTAATGCGTCCCCGCATTTCCAGATACAGCTCTTCCTGCAGTGCTGCAGTCGGCTGCATCCTGGCAGCGGTATAGTCATTTTCCGCATTCAGATAATCCAGCACGGCGGCGCTGCCCCGTTCCTTGAGCCAGTAATAATTATCGATCCGGGTATCCCCGAACAGGGTCATTACGTACTGTCTGATTTCGGCCACCGGCGGAGCGAGTAC
The DNA here is from genome assembly GCA_043822705.1 of Fidelibacterota bacterium. Classification (GTDB taxonomy): domain Bacteria; phylum Fidelibacterota; class Marinisomatia; order Marinisomatales; family TCS56; genus JBDRBK01. Next base: position 8,601 of record JBDRBK010000216.1, on the reverse strand, counting down.
CCGGTCACTGGCCACAGATACATCCGCACTGGGGACGGGAACCGGGGCGCAGGCCCAGTTACCCAGCAGAAAGGTAAATAATAATAATTCAGTCAAGTGTCGCCGGTTGCGGATTTGCTTCATTTTAAACCACTCTGATCTTTTGGTTTTCTGATATTTCTTTACTTGAGCAGATATTTTTCCCAGAACAGACTGACCGCATTGTAGTAATAATCGCGGTTGCTCTTCTTCTTGAATCCGTGCCCCTCATCCAGTGCCACCAGATACCAGACTTCGCCGCCGTTGGCCCGGATGACATCGCGCATCTGTTCCGCTTCCGAGACCGGCACGCGCGGATCGTTATGGCCCTGCACGATGAACAGCGGCCGGGTGATCTTGTGGGCGTTGTTGCTGGGGGCGATCTTCTCAAAATAGGCCCGCATCTGCGGGTCGCGCTCATCGCCGTATTCGGCCCGCCGCAGATCGCGGCGGTAATCCTTGGTGTTCTGCAGGACGGTGATGAAATTGGAAATTCCGACGATATCCACCCCGGCCCGGATGCGGTCGTTGTAATGGGTCATGCTGGACAACACCATGTAACCGCCATAGGAACCGCCGAAGACGGCGACCCGCTCCTGGTCCAGGTCCGGCCGGGTGGCGATCCAGTCCAGAAACGCGCCGATATCCTTGACGGAATTTTCGCGGTTGAAGGCATTATCCAGTTGCAGGTAGGTTTTGCCGTAGCCTTCCGAACCACGGACATTGGTCGCCAGCACCGCAATGCCCAGCTCGTTGATCCAGTATTGTAAGGCCGAGGAAAAATAGGGCGTATACTGGCTTTCCGGTCCGCCGTGGATATAAATCACCACCGGGTGCGGTCCGGGGGTGGACGGCCGGTACAGGAACGCCGGCACCGACAGGCCGTCGAAGGATGCCACCCGGACCAGTTCCGGGACGGCGAAGCGGGCCGGATCGAGACCGCCGACTTCGCTGGCGGTCCAGCGCACTAGTTTTTGCTTTTTGGTGTCGAGGACGAACACGTCGCCGGGAGTCTGGGCATTATCGATCGTCAGGGCCAACTGCCGGTTATCGTGGCGGAACCGTAAACTGTATATGTCGCCCACCGGCAGGTCGGGAACCGGCAGTTCGCGGTAGTCTTTGGTGCGCACCAGATAAATTTTGGAAATACCGTCCTCGTTGGTCAGATAGGCCAACAGGTTGCCGTCGTCGGACTGGGTGAAGCCGCCCACGTCCCAGGGTATCTGTCCCGAAATCAGCCGGGACCGGCTACTGGCCAGATCGTAATAGCGCAGGTGCCGGAATTCGGTATCCTCATCGGAGGTGTAGTAGATTCCCTGCCCGTCCCTGCTGAAAATGGCGTTATCGTAGGCGATTTTTTTCTCACTGGGATTGAACGGTGTCATTTCCAGGGACTGCAGGTCGACCAGGTAAACATAAGTTTCGTTGATCGATACATATTTCATCACCAGCAGCCTGGTGCCGTCCGGCGACCAACTGGTAGCATCCCAGTAGCCGGCTTCGGACACGACCAGTTGCGGGGCGCGGCCGTCGATGTGGCCGATATAAATCTGCATATCGGTGCCGTTGGCCTGATTGCTGCTGTAGGCGAAACGGTCGCCCTGTGCGGCCCACGGTCCCAGGCCGTTACGAGATTCGCCGTCGGTCAGCAGCCGCGCCGTGGCGGTTTCCAGGTCAAAATAATAAATCTGGTAATATTCGTTGCCGCCCCGGTCCTTGCTGAACAGGAAACCGCGGTTGGCCGGATTGGGGTTGAAGGAGCCGCCGCCCACTGGTTCCTCATAAAAGGTGATCTGCCGCCGGCTGCCCAGCGCCTGGCCGACATAGTGCAGTTGATCGGTTTCGCCGAAGCGGGTGGAAATCAACATGCCGTCGCCGGCCGGGTCCCAGGATTTGAACGAAGCCGCCCGGACATTCCGGTACTGACTGTTCCGTTCAACAATCGCGGTGGGAATTTCCGGTATGTTTTCCGTGATCAGATTACCGATCTGTCGCGGTTCCTGGGCGCTCACATATCCGCACAGGATCAATAAGAAATAGCGTAAATAGCGCATGCTGCGGCTCCTGTAATGTAGTCTGGATCGAATAACAAACTCCCGATACCTGTTTTTCGTCAACGGCTGAATTTAAGACACAAACGGGATCGAAACGTTGTCAATAACCACCGTCGCGGTCGTGCCGGGAATTGCTGCGCCAGCTGCGCCGGAAAGATTCCCCGACCTGGGGGAAGAGATCCCCAACCATGGGAAAGAGTTCCCCAACCATGGGGGAAGGTTCCCCAACCATGGGAAATAGTTCCCCAACCATGGGGGAAGGTTCCCCGACCCGGGGGAAAGGCTCCCCAACCATGGGAAAAGGTTCCCCGACCCGGGGGAAAGGCTCGGGAAGATACCCGGAAGAATAATTCACCTGATCCGGCGGCCCGGACTGGTTATAATTCCGATCAGTTAGACTTGGAGTCGGAAGATGGGAATAATTATGTAAGAAAAAATCAGGCAACCCTTATATTTATTACCTGATTTTGAGGTCTGGCGATTATGCTGCAACAATATAAAATCGATTTACTGGCAAATTATTTCAGGGATAAACCAGTCCTGAAAGCCTATCTATTCGGATCGCAGGTACGAAATCAGGCCGCGGCCGATAGCGATATCGATATTCTGGTTGAATTGGATTACAGCCAGCAGATCGGATTGAAATATATCAGAATGCAATATGAATTGGAGAAAATGCTGGACAGCAAAGTTGACCTGCTGTCAGATAACGCCATCTCCAAGTATATCCGTCCAATCATTGATCGTGAGAAGCAACTGATCTATGCCAAATAAAATTGCCGATACAGTCAGACTCAGGCATATTCTAGATGCTATAGAATATATCGAGTTATTTTTAAAAGATGTCGGTTTCGCACAAATTGAAGCAGACAAAATGCTGCAATCGGCCTGTCTGCATCAATTGCAGGTTATCGGCGAATCGGCCAATCATTTCAGTGAAGATTTTTTCAAAAAGCACCAATCAGTAGAATGGGGCGAGATAGTCGGTTTAAGAAATTTGCTTATTCATGAATATTTTGGGGTAGATATAAAGCTTGTCTGGCAAGTGCTTCAAACAGATATCCCGCGCTTAAAAAGCAAAATCCTGGATATTCTGAAAGAAATTCCAGTACAAGATATTAATTAGGATTTCCAATCTGCTGTTCCCTGCCCCCTGTTCCTGCATAACTTTCTTGCCATTTCCCCGGCAAATAACCTAAACTCTTTACCGGAGAATACACAATGTCTGATTTAATTACTTTTCGAGAGCTGGCAGAGCAGATTGGTGTTGAAGTGACCACTATTCGCCGAAATGTCCAGCGACTCAAACTAGATATTCGAAAAGAGAGGTCGGAAACTAGCAAAGGTGCCCGAGTAAATTGTCTGAGTGTGGATGATGCAAACAAATTAATTTCACATTTTGAAAACCGTGGTTCTCCCTCATCCACATCAAATTCAACGGCTCTATCCAGATTCGGATATTTTTATATAATCCAACTAATTCCAGAGGCGCTACCTGAGCGTGTTAAGATTGGATACACTGATAATCTTGAAACTAGATTGTGTGAACATCAAACGGCAGCGCCCACAGCAAAATATTTAAGTCATTGGAGATGTAAAAGATCATGGGATCAAGCCGCCATGGACAGTATAACGCGAACGGATTGCCAACTAGTAATGAACGAAGTTTATGAAGGTGATATCGGGGGATTACTTAAAAGAGCGAATGAATTCTTTAGTATCATGCCTGAAGATTCTACTAAGCCTGTACTGTCAGAACACTCACCATTAAGGAAAAAACTAAAAAACCATAATATTCGATTTTAATCTTTTAACATCCACCTATAAATACAACGTAAACACCGCCCCCCTCCCCGGTTCCGATTCCACTTCCAGGCGGCCTTTGTGGCGGCGGACGATTTCCCGCGACAGGCTCAGGCCGATGCCGTTGCCGTCCGGTTTGGTAGTGAAGAAGGGAATAAAAATATTCTCGATTACCTCCGGTTCGATACCGCAGCCGTTATCGCTGATTTCGATCAGCGGGTTGCCGTGGCCGTCGATCCGGGCCGCAAAGCCGATCTGCGGTCCGACAACGCCGCGGACGGCCTCGATCGCGTTCTTGCCGATATTGATCAGCACCTGTTCCAGCAGATCGCGATCGGCCATTATTTTCAGATCGGGCGGGTCCACCGCAGTCTTCAGCCGGATGCCGTCACGGTCAAGCTGATCCTGCAGCAGACTGGTCAGGCCGGCGATGATTTCGGCCAGCCCGACGCGCTGGAATTTGGGCGCCGGTATCCTGGTCAATTTGCGGTAATCGTCGAGAAAGGCGATCAATCCGCGGCTGCGCTTTTCGATCGTGCTCAGGGCGCTTTGCAGATCGGCGATGGTTTCTTCATCCGCGCTGCCGCCGAATTCCGCCGTGTTGACCATGGCATTGGCGGTGGCCGCCAGTGATGAGATCGGCGTGATCGAATTCATGATCTCGTGGGTCAGCACGCGGATCAGGTTATGCCAGGCCTCCATCTCCTTTTCTTCCATTTCGTTCTGGATGTCCTGCAGCGCCACCAGCCGGTACTGCTCGCCACGCAGGATGAATCCGGTGGCATAGACCGACAACAGCAGCAGCCGGCCGTTCACCGTCACCTTGATCAGGTCCTTGTCACCGGGATCGATGTCCCGCAGCAGGGCGGTCAGGGCCGGATTGACCGAATCGAGCTGTTCGATGTTCCGTGGCGCGGAAATCTGCAACAGGCGCCGGGCGGCGTTATTGACCATTTCAACCGTGCCGTCGCGCCGGTAGGTGATCAGTCCCACCGCCACGTGCTGGATCACGGTCTGCAGATAGTGATAATTCTCCTCCCGTTCCATCCGGATTTTGCGGAATCGGGTCAGTACCTTGTCGAATTCCCGGTTTAAATCCTCGAAGGCCGATCCCTTGAGCCCACTGATATAGGTCTGGGAAAAATCGGAAAATTCGATCGCCTGCAGAAAGCGCACTAGGTCGCGATTGGTCTTGCCGATGAACCGCACCAGCGCGACGACCTGGGCCAGCGACAACAGCGCCATGAATAATGTGGTTATCACAAGTTCGGTTTTAAAGTACAGATAGAACAGCAGATAAACTGTTATGGCCAGCAGGATTACCCGGATCAGGCTGGCGATACTGAAGCGTTTAAATACCATATTTCTGCATCCGGCGGTAAAGCGTTGTCCGGGTCACGCCCAGTTCACGGGCGGCGTGACTGATATTCCCGGAATGTTTCTGCAATATGTTCTCGATCACTGTTTTTTCCACATGATCGAGCTGGTAGTCCGGCAGGTTCAGCCCTTCCGCCGGTGAATCCGGTGGGGTACAGATAAAATCATCCGCCTCCAGCAGCGCGCTGTCGGTCAGGATGATCGCCCGCTCGATCGAATGGCGCAATTCACGGATATTGCCCGGCCAGTGATAGGCGTTGAGCTTGGCGACGGCGGCGGTGCTGAGGCCCCGGACCGGCTTCTGGTATTTGCGGGCGAAATTCTCAATAAAATGGTCGGCCAGCAACGGGATATCGCCTTGCCGGTCACGCAGGGCGGGCAGGTGAATTTCCACCGTGTTGATCCGGAACAGCAGGTCCTGGCGGAATTTTTCGGCCCGGACCATCCGGTCCAGGGCGCGGTTGGTGGCGCAGATCAGGCGAATATCGAACGGAACCGGGCGGTGCGAACCCAGGCGGGTGACCTGTCGGTCCTCGAGCACCCGCAACAGCTTGGCCTGTAGCGGTAGTGACAGGTTGCCGATCTCGTCAAAAAACAGGGTGCCGCCGCTGGCGACTTCGAATCGGCCCGGCCGGTCTTCCCGGGCATCGGTGAAAGCGCCCTTGACATGGCCGAACAGTTCGCTTTCGAACAAGGTTTCGGTGATCGCCCCCATATCGACGCTGATGAATACCTCTCCGGCCCGCTGCGACTGGCGGTGCAGCGCCCGCGCCACCAGTTCCTTGCCGGTGCCATTCTCACCCAGTATCAAAACATTAGCGTCGGTACCGGCTACCTTGCCGATCGTGGCGTAGACTTCCCGCATGGCCGTGCTGTTGCCGATGATATCGTGGAAGCGTTGATCCATATCGGCGCTGAGCTGCTGTTGCTGCCGGCGCAGCACGCCGACTTCGGCGCGGGATTGCCGCAGCCGCAGTGCCGCATTGACCGTGGCCAGCAGTTTTTCGTTCTGCCAGGGTTTGAGCACGAAATCGATCGCGCCGGCCTTGACCGCCCGGACCGCCATTTCCACATCGCCGTAGGCGGTGATCAGAATCACCACCGCGTCGGCATCCAGCGCCAGAATCTTCTCCAGCCAGTGGAAGCCCTCCCGGCCGCTGGTCATGTCCTGGGTAAAATTCATGTCCAGCAGAATAACATCGAAGGACTCGTTTTTCAGCAGATAGGGCAGCTTTTGCGGATTACGCTCGGTGCGGACCAGTTCCACATGCTGTTTCAGCAGCAGGCGCGCCGCAACTAAAATATCCTCGTTATCATCGACGATCAGGATTTTTCCGCTTTTCGCAGTCATAAGTCTCTCACAATTGTTTGCTATGCAATCCCGGCAAAAGTCGTTCCGTTGTGCCGGCGGAAAATCAGCTCCCGGTAAATCGGGGCCGGGACCGAATATAATCATAATCAGCGGTTTATACTGTACGAATTCGTACACCTGCTGTATTGAAACCGTGCAGGGCAAAAGAATTTTATCAGGCCATAATTTGTGCTACGGATGGTTTACCGACGAACTGACCAGGCAGCGGTTGTATTACTGGAAACTGGCACATGCTTTGCCTCCCCCTTCCGAAAACAGCATGCGGTATCAATTTCAAACGAACCAAACGACCTCTCCCGGGTCCGCCGCTGCAACAATTTAACAACAGGAATGAAATTATGATAAAGGCCGCCGGTCTGACCAAAGTATTTACCACCGAAGAAGTGGAGACAACCGCGTTAAATAAGGTTAATTTTGAAATTAAAGAAGGCGAATTCGTTTCGATCATGGGACCTTCCGGTTGCGGTAAAACAACCCTGCTGAATATCATGGGACTGCTGGATAATCCCAGTGGCGGCGAATACAATTTTCTGGGCAATGACGTGGCCGGGTACTCCGAACGGCAGCGGGCCGATCTGCGCAAAAACAACATCGGTTTTGTTTTCCAGAGTTTCAATCTGATCGATGAATTGACGGTCTTCGAGAATATTGAATTACCGCTGCTGTATCTGGGTATCAAGGCGGCGGACCGCAAGGAAAAAGTCGAAAAACTGATGGAAATGATGAATATCGCCCATCGCGCCAGTCACTTCCCGCAGCAGTTGTCCGGTGGTCAGCAGCAGCGGGTGGCCGTCGCCCGGGCGGTGGTGGCCGATCCCAAACTGATCCTGGCCGACGAACCGACCGGTAATCTGGATTCCGCCCACGGCGATGAAGTGATGCAGATGCTGACCGAGCTGCATGACGCCGGCACCACGATCATCATGGTCACACACTCGCCGGCCTACGCCGAATTCGGTACGCGGACAATCCATCTCTTCGACGGTCAGATTGTGACCGAAAATCTGAAAAACGAATTCCACGTTTAATTCTGGCCGCTTCCGGTTAATCCGCGCCGGTCGACGCCGTAAATAAATCGAGGTTTATATGTTCAAGAATTATCTGAAGATCGCGTTCCGCAATCTTGTCAAATTCAAAGGCTATTCTTTCATCAATGTCTTCGGACTGGCAATCGGAATGGCCGGTTGTATCCTGATTACGCTCTGGGTACAACGTGAATTGAGTTATGATAATTTCCACCAGCATGGCGACCGGGTTTATCGTGTATGCGTCGATGCATTCCTAGGCCGACCGCTACGCGCACCGGTAAGTCCGGCGCCGGCTGCACCGCAGATGATCGCCGATTACCCGGAAATCCTGAGCGCCGTCCGGATGGTCCGCCCACAAAGCGTGTCGGTCAAGACCGGCGATCGCCAGTTCCAGCAAGCCGGAGTCGGTTATGCCGATAATTCATTGTTCGAAGTATTTTCCTTTCCGTTAGTCAGCGGTGATCCCAATACCGCCCTGAAAGCCGCTCATTCCGTGGTCATCAGCGAGGAAGCGGCCGGCAGGTATTTTGATGACCGCGATCCGCTGGGCGAAATTTTACAGATCGACGGGGAGAATTATTCCGTTACCGGCGTCCTGAAAAACCTGCCGGAGAATTCCCATTTGCAATTCGAAATTTTACGGTCGTTCGAAACACTGTATGTTACCAACCCGGCCAGTGTTCAACAATGGATGGGCATTGCCTATTATACGTACATCCTGCTGGCCGAAAATGCCGATTACCGGCAAGTGGAGGCGAAATTCCCGGAGATGATCGAGGCCAATCTGGGGCCGATTTTAAAGGCGTTCGGCGGATCGGTACGTTTGTATCTACAGCCGCTACAGGATATCTATCTCCGTTCGGATTTTGAAATGGATTTTGGCGATAGCGGCGATATCACCTACGTCTACCTGTTTTCAGCAATCGCCATCCTGATTTTATTGATCGCT
>JBDRBK010000215.1:0-2624 GCA_043822705.1 Fidelibacterota bacterium | reverse complement strand
TGGACCGCCAGCAACTGGAATTGCTGCAAAAAATCAGGCTGCCGCTGGATGTTTTTTACATTGCGTTGTTGAGCGAAAAATATGCCGGCGGCCGCGGCGGTTTTATCCGTGCCCTGCGGACCGGTTGCGTCGGTTGGCTGGCTTCGTTGTGGAATATCGACCGCACCAGCTCGATATTGTATGTAGCCGGCCGCAAATGAGTCGGCGGGATACTATTTTTAAACCAATTATGCGGCGGGCAGCCTTAACTTTCGCAACTGTATTTGGCCGGAACGGCCTGATTTGACGGAAAAATTGACACATGAGTAAAGAACAACCCACCAGCGAGGAACAATTATTCTTTCAATTGGTTTCTTCCTATGCCACCGGAGCCTGGATCGGCCTGGGGAAAATGAAGAATCCGGTCACCGATAAAATGGAACGTAATTTGAAACAGGCGACTTTTTCAATCGACATGCTGGAAATGCTGCACCAGCGTTTTGGCGCTACTCTGGCTGAGTGGGAAAACGATTATCTGAGCCGGGCCGTCAGCGAATTGAAATCGATTTATATCAGCGAGTCCGCCAAGGACAATACTACTACAGCGGAAGCCGACGACGCCGGAAACGCCTAACTTTTTAAAATCTGGGGATCACAATCTTGATTAGCAAAGCCTATCTGCTCTGGAACCGGATTATCGCCGGGATAACCCTGCTGTTCTCGTTCCTGATTTATTTTTCCACGATGGCGCGGACTGTCTCGTTCTGGGACTGCGGCGAATTCATCGCCACTTCCTACAGCCTGGGCGTACCGCACCCGCCGGGAAGTCCGCTGTACCTGCTGCTGGGCCGGATCTTTGCGATGCTGCCGGTCAACTCCGATATCGCTTTTCGGGTCAACCTGATTTCACCGCTGATCAGCGCCATCGCCGTCATGCTGACCTACCTGATCACGGTCAAGATTATCGCTCACTGGCGTGGTGAAGTCCAGTCGCCCGGCGACGCGATCGTGGCCTTCGGTGGTGCCCTGGTGGGCGCCCTGGCCTTCGCATTCAGCGACAGCCACTGGTTCAATGCGGTGGAGGCGGAAGTCTATGCTTTCAGCACTTTTTTCACCGCTATCGTTGTCTGGCTGGTGCTGCACTGGTCCGAACGGGCCGACCGGCCGGGTAACGAACGGTATATTCTGGTCATCGCCTACATGATCGGTCTGGCCACCGGCCTGCACCTGCTGAACCTGTTGACCCTGCCCTTCGTAGCCCTGATCATTTATTTTCGCCGTCAGGATTTCGAATGGAAATCATTCCTGGCGACGGTCGTAATCACCGGCGCTGCTTTCCTGATTATTCATAACGGCATCATTAAGGGTCTGCCCAATCTGGCCGGCCGTTACGGCGTATTCAGCGTCGGCCTGGTCCTGCTGGCGGTGGTGCTGGCCACGGTCTGGGCGATCGCCAACCGCCGGCGACTCGTTTCCCTGGCGATGACATCGATTGTCCTGATCCTGGTGGGCTATTCCACCTACACCCTGATTTTCATCCGCTCCAACCAGAATCCGTTGATCGATGAAAATAATCCCGAAACCGTCCAGGCCGCCATTTCCTATCTGGAGCGGGAGCAGTACGGCGCCATTTTCACCTTGCCGCGCCGCTACGACAGCCTGCCGGCCAAACAGGACATCGTCGGGATGCCGCAAAACGGGCGTGATTTTTCCACCAGTCAGAACCGTGAATACATGTTCCACGACCTGCCGAAACAGTGGTCGTATTTCTGGGACTACCAGGTCTACAAGATGTACTGGCGTTATTTTCTGTGGCAGTTCGCCGGTCGCGGGCCGGCCACCGACCCGGGCGTATCGGCTTTCGGCGCCAACCGCGCCGAGGATGGCGTGGACTGGTTCCAGTTCGGCCTGCCGCTGGCCCTGCTGCTGGGACTGGCGGGGATGTTCCACCATTTCTACCGTGACAAGAAAGAAGCTTTTTCGCTGCTGACGCTGTTCTTCCTGACCGGACTGGCCGTCATCGTTTACCTCAATCAGGATAATCCCCAACCCCGGGAGCGCGATTATTCCTACGTAGGCAGCTTTTTCACCTTTGCAATCTGGATCGGCGTCGGCGCCGCCGCCATCAGCGAGCGGATTCTCCAGTATATCAGGGACCGCGATCTGGGGCACCGGCTGGCGGTGGCCGCCACGGTCGGCCTGATGGTGATTATCCCGGGCGTGATGCTGTTTGCCAGTTATGATCAGCACGACCGGAAAGGCAATTCGGTGGCCTGGGATTACAGCTACAACCTGCTGCAATCCTGCGAACCGAACGGCATCATCTTTACCAACGGCGATAATGATACATTCCCGCTGTGGTATCTGCAGACGGTGGAAAAACTGCGCCCGGACGTTACCGTGGCCAATCTAAGCCTGCTCAACACGCACTGGTATATCAAGCAACTGCGCGACCTGCGGTCTCCGGAGGATCGCTTCATCCGGATGTCCGACGCCCAGATCGAGCAGCTGGAAGTGCGCGGCTGGCGCAGCCAGAATATCAAGATTCCGGTCAAGAACGACCCGCTCAACAAAGAGGGCTTTATTGAGTGGACGGTCAAACCGACCTATATGAACGCCGCCATCAAGGTACAGGATCTGATGAT
>JBDRBK010000214.1:0-17585 GCA_043822705.1 Fidelibacterota bacterium | reverse complement strand
CGGGATCGGATATGTCCATCCCATTGATCAACATGAGGGACGGGCTGAAGCCATCCTGAAGGAAAGAAAAAAACGATTGATCGGTCAACGTAACCAACGTAGACTTTACTGGTCAAATCAGAATCATTGCCAATTAACCGGAAATGGATTATAGCGAATAAAATGCTGCTTATGCGACATCGTTCAAAAATCGCGGCGAAACAGCTGGGCAGCATTAAGGAATGATCCAGGCCTAATTCGCACCTACCAAAACTTGACAAATCGCATGAATGGCAATCGTGCTATCATTCGTATAGCAAGAAAACTGTTACGACGCATCCGCTTCGTGCTACTTAACGAAACAATCTATGAGGTCGGAATCGCTTAACCCTATCCAAGAATTACATCGTGGGATAAATGCTGACAGCGATTTTGCAGTACAAATCAGTATCTGCTATACACAGAATGCATCCCACACTACCTGCGTAAAATTACGATCATGCAGCCCAAGATAATGGTGTCTGCTTATAAAAGAATAGCTGGATAGAACAACTTTGAGGATCTCAATTAATCATTGGATATTAACATAAAAAAATCGGATATACCCCTTCCTGGACTTTTCGGACACCTGTATCATCAATCTTGATCGTCATTACTCCGTTTCGATCCAGACCTGGTCAGGAGCCAGTTAACTGGAATTGAGTGAGCCTATTAGAGTCGGATATTTTAAGAACAGATTTGTTAAAACATTGAATAATGGTTGACTTTTTCTGTGCTATACTATAACATCTTTCACCAGGTGAGAGATAATACACTGGCTTGAAAAAGCAGGCTCTTTTAAAAACTTGTCCTTAATGCTGGCAGAAAACCGGCCCACTTCAGAAACACTATGTCTGCAAAGATATATTGCGGATGGAGTAACCGTAATGGTGGTCGGAATAAGGCTGGCAGGTGGTACAAAGTATTAATAGCGGCTGTTCCCGCAAGGGAAAGGTGGGCTAACCGTAGCTTGGCACAGTTAGAAAGCTAAGGCGATCTAAAAGTGAGTGGGGATTGAATCGAACAGATTTGGTCCCCATTGTGTATTTATTAGTGTTCGTCTTTTAATTCTTTTGGACACTCCAGCTCCAAGTTTAGCCGAGTACTTTGCATTATCAATGGCCCTAAATACAGGGAGGATTACAAATCAATAAAATTATAGCAGGCATTTTCATCGACACTGAAATGAGTTGATTAAACATTCGACTTGGTTTCCAAAATTCAATCCACGTTTAAGTTAATGTACCACTCATCATAATATCCTGTTCAGCTATTTGATAGAATATATGATTGACTTAGCTAATTGTTGAAATCAATTTTGAGCGTTTGCGAACTGTATGATCGCTCATTAAGTTAATTATATTCTTAAGAAATCAGTTTGATAGAGTAATCCGGTCGTTGGATGGTACTGTCGAACGATTGATCCATTTACAAAAACCATTTTCAGAATTTGGGAAATGGGTTTTACTATCTATGTTGTTGTTGGACTTATTTATGCTGCTGCCGCAGAAAGGCCGGAATTTCCAGATCGTTATCAAACAGTGACGGATTGGTGTCATCGAACACGAAGCGTGGTTTTGCGGCCAGCGCCGGTTGTTCGGGGACGTACTGCTTATTCTGTTTCTGACTGATCAGCGGCATATTGATATGCTCGGCGTGGGCTGGGATATGGCTTTCATAACGCTGTTCCGCGCGCTGCGGCTGGCGTTTTTCCTCTTCGACAAAATCGGAATGATTGAATCCGGTGGCGATCACGGTCACCCTGATTTCTTCGGTCATGCTGGGGTCGATCACGGCGCCGAAGATGATATTGGCATCCTGGCCGGCTTCTTCGAAGATAATCGAGGTGGCTTCGTCGACTTCGATCAGCGTCAGATCGGGACCGCCGGTGATGTTTACCAGCACACCCTGGGCGCCGCTGATCTGGGCATTGTCCAGCAGCGGACTGGAAATGGCCTGTTGGGCGGCCAGTACGGCCCGTTCCTCGCCGCTGGCGACGCCGGTACCCATGATGGCATCACCCATGTTTTTCATGATCGTTTCCACATCGGCAAAATCCAAGTTGATTAAGCCGTGTACGTTGATCAGGTCGGAAATTCCCTGGACGGCCTGGTGCAGGGTTGAATCGGCAGTTTTGAACGCCTCCATGACTGTGGTGGATTTATCGACGACGGTCATCAATTTCTGGTTGGGAATGGCTATCATCGTATCGCAGGCTTTACGCAATTCCACCAGACCAGTGATGGCCCGTTGCATCCGTTTGGGGCCTTCGAAATTGAAGGGCAGGGTCACGATGCCGACCGTCAGAATCTTCATTTCCCGGGCCAGTTGGGCGATCACCGGGGCGGCGCCGGTACCGGTCCCGCCACCCATCCCGGCGGTGATGAAGACCATGTCCACATCCTCCAGGAGCGCCTGAACAGCTTCCTTGTCAGTCTCAATCGCCTCGCGGCCGATCTCGGCCTTGGCACCGGCACCCAGACCTTTGGTCAGGCTCTTGCCGATCTGCACCTTGTGCATTGCCGCATTGTTCTCCAGGTCCTGGGCATCGGTGTTAATGGCAATGAAATCAACGCCATGCATACCGGTCTGGATCATGCGATTGATGGCATTGCCACCGGCGCCACCAACTCCGATGACCTTCAGTTTCGCTTTCTGTTCGGCCAGGTAATCGAATTCAAACAACATAGATAGACTCCTTCAATTAAAGGGTTTACGTTAAATCTGTTAAAAAAATTCCTTGAACCATTTCTTCAATTTTCCCCAGACCTGATTCAATGTTTTATCAGGCAGCAGGCCGGGATTGAATTCTTCTTCCCGGGTCTTCCACTGTGTCAGACCCAGCACGGTGGCATAAATCGGGCTGGAAGCAACATCGACGACACCACTGATACCTTTGGGTGTTCCGATCCGCACCGGCTCCTGGAATACCTCGCTGGCCAGCGATACGATATTCCGTAGCATTGCCCCACCGCCGGTGAGGACGACGCCGAAGGTCAGCCGTTCGTGGATATCGGCCCGCGATATTTCCCGCGCCACCATCTGAAAGACCTCCACCATCCGGGCCTCCACATAGCGCGATAATTCGTGCTCGGTTACCCGCCGGACGAGCTCACCCTCAGCAGCGGGCAGTTCGAAATCAAGTTCCGTGGAAGACATGGCGGCCTTGGCCGAGGCATATTTCAATTTTATCTTTTCCGCTTCCTCGATGCTGATCTGTAGCATCATGGCGATATCGTGGGTAATGCTGTTGGCGCCGATCCCCAGCACGGCCGAATGCCGCACGCCGCCTTCGTGATATACGGTGATATCGGTGGTGCCGGCGCCGATATCCACCAGGGCGACGCCCAGTTCTTTTTCGTCCCGGGTCAGGGTGGGCAGGGAGGCGCTCAGGGCCTGGAAAACCAGACCTTCGACCTGAATCCCCAGTTCCTCGGCGCATTTGGCGATATTCTTGGCGGCGGTGGTGGCGGTCGTGATCAAATGAATCTTGGCCTCCAGCCGCCGGCCCGACATGCCCACAGGATCCTTGATGCTGCCCATCGTGTCGATGATATACTCCTGGGGCAAAACATGCAGGATATCGCGGTCCATGGGCAGGGAGATCGCCTTGGACAGCTCCAGCACGCGATGGACGTCCTGGGCGTTGATTTCATGTTCGACTGGAATATTCTGCGTACTGCTTTTGTGGACTGCAATCGCGCCCTGTGTATTGATGCCCCGGATGTGTTCACCGGAAAGGCTCAGCACCGCCCGTTCCACCTTGACATTGGCCATCAATTCCGCTTCCCGCAATACTTCTTCCAGGGTATCGATGGTTTTGTCAATATGGATCAGGCTGCCCTTGCGCATCCCGCTGAAAGGCTTCGAACCGAGACCCAGCACCTTGGTGGCGTTATTTGCCGGATTGGTTTCCACGATAGCACAGCAGATTTTTGAGGAACCGATATCGATTCCGACGTGCACTTGTTTATCCTGTCGACGATTTAATGGATTCATGACCATTCCCGGGCAATAATTTGTTTACTGAAGCGCAGATCGAGATAATTATAATCGGTCAATGCCTTGCGACCCTGCAAAGCCTGGTCGAAAGCCATCAGGGTGGCGATCTTGCGCATGATTGATGCTTTCCCCAGATTGATTCTGGTCGGACGGTTGGTGAGAATCAGCATGTATTCATCATCCTGACTGAGCGTCACTTCGGATAATTCGCGAAACAGGGCGGGATAGTTATCGTGTACATTCCGTAACAACCGGATCGTTTCCTTCATTTTCACCGAGACCGCCGGCCGGCCCAGCGGATACAAGTCCCGGTCGGGATTGAATCCCGATAAGGCCGGAATCTGGTATTCGAAGGCCTGGGGAATCATCGGCAGGCAGACCCCTTCACGATCCAGCAGAAACAGCTCGGCCTGGTTGACCATGACCAGCGGTTGGCGTTCGATAATTTCGACTTTCAGCAGGTGCGGGTAGCCGACACTCAGGCGGGCCGCGGCCACGTAGGGATGGGCTTCCAGTTGCACCGTCAGCTCGGACAAATTGAGTTCAGGCAGAATACTGCCGGACAGGTCGCCCAGCAGCTCGCTGATTTCCCGGTCGGTCAGAATCGAGTTACCGGAGATCGCAATCTGCTCCAGCCGCAGCAATTGGGTGCGGTCGATCCAGTGAAACGCCACCAGCACCAGACTTGCCAGCGATACGGTCAGGCCGGCAATCCAGACATAGGCCGTGAGATTACGCTTTTTCCTGATTTTAGCCATGGTTGCCCTGGTCCGGAAGACTGCCTTCCAGCACCTGGTAAAGTTTATCACTGTAGCGCCAGATATTGCCGGCGCCGATGGTGATTACCATATCGCCGGGCCGGATCAGCGCCTGCAGTTGCGGAATCAAATCATCCAAATCAGGCACGTAGCTGACCTGTTTGTGGCCCGATTCGCGGGCCGCCTGGGCCACCATTTCGCCGGTAATCCCCGGTTGCGGCAGCTCGCGGGCGGCATAAATGTCGGTGACGACCAGAACATCGCTGGCCAGGAAAGCGGTGGCAAATTCGCGGTAGAAATCGCGGGTGCGGCTGAACAGATGGGGTTGGAAAACCGCCACGATGCGCCGGTCCCAGCCCTTCCGGGCGGCCTGCAGGGTGGCCGCTACTTCGGTGGGATGATGGGCGTAATCGTCCACGACCATGATATCGCCGGTGACGCCCTTGATCTCGAAACGCCGCCGCACACCGGGATAAGCGGCCAGCCCATCCCTGATCGTGGTGAACTCGAGGCCCATTTCCAGTCCCAGGGCCACGGCGGCCAGGGCATTCAGCACATTATGGCGGCCCGGTGAATTGAGGCTGATTTCACCAATGACGACGCCTTCCTGAATGACGCTGAAACTGGTCGTGCTTTCCTGGTACCGGATATTCTCCGCCCGGAACTGGGCCTGGTTGGAGAATCCGTAGGTGGTGACCGGTCGTTTTACTTCACTGAGGATTCCCTGGACACCCGGCGAATCCAGGCAGGCGATAATGGCCCCGTAGAAGGGGGCGGAATTGCAGAACTGGGTGAACGCGCCCTGCAGGTCCTCCAGATCGGCGTAGCAATCGGTATGTTCCAGCTCAATATTGGTGACAATGGCGATCGTGGGGCGCAGGGCCAAAAAACTGCGATCGAATTCATCGGCTTCCACCACGATCACCGATCCGGCGCCCAAACGCGAATTTGTATCAATATTTTTCACCAGACCGCCGACGACCAGGGTCGGATCCAGTCCGGCAGTGGACAGCACCGAGCCGATCATGGAAGTGGTCGTGGTTTTGCCGTGCGTGCCGGCGACGCCGATGCTCAATTCCTTGACGGCGATCAGCTCACCCAGCATCTCGGCCCGCCGGATAATCGGAATGCCCTGTTCCCGGGCGGCCTGTAGCTCCGGATTATCCTCCTGAACGGCGCTGGAATAGACCAGTACGTCGCAGTCCCGGACCTGATCGCCGCGATGGCCCTTGTAAATTGTCGCTCCCAGGCGGTGCAGGCGTTCGATGATCTCCGAATCCATCATATCGGACCCGCTGATTTTGAAATCCAGGTTCAGCAGCAATTCGGCAATACCGCTCATGCCGATGCCGCCGATACCGACAAAATGCACTTTTTTCACTTTTCTGAACATCAGCTTCGGGCCATTTCCAGGATTTGGTTGACAATCAATTCGGTTGCGTCGGGATGGGCCAGCGACAAGGCCGTCTGCCCCATCTGCCGGAGTAGCTTTTTATCCCGGATTAATTTAAAAATCTGTTGGAATAAATTTTCGCGGGTCAGTTCGCTTTCGGCGATCATCCGGGCGGCGCCCTGTTTTACCAGACTTGCGGCGTTTTTGGTCTGGTGGTCGGCGGCGGCGCTGGCCAGCGGCACCAGCAAGGCCGGTTTAGCGCATAAGGTGATTTCCGCCAGGGCCAGGGCGCCGGCCCGGGACAGTACCAGGTCCGCCAGGGCATAAGCATCGGCCATCCGGTCGATGAACGGAACCACACGGCAGCCGGTCGAATCGAATTGGTGGTATTCGCCGAAATTGGCCGTTCCGGTCTGCCACAAAACCTGAATTTCCTGCTGGCGTAGTTGCGGGGCGATGAAAGCCAGACTGCGATTGAGAATTTCCGATCCCTGGCTGCCGCCGAACAGAAATACGGTCGGCCGGTCGGCATCCAGGTTAAAAAATTGGGCGGCTTGCGTCCGGTCGCCAGCGGCGATTCCTTCCCGGACCGGGTTGCCGGTCAGAATCGTGGGAATCTCCGGCAGGAATTGCCGGGCATCGGCAAAGCCCAGGCAGACCCGGTCGACCCGCGCAGCCAGTTTGCGGGTGGTGATGCCGGGGTAGGAGTTCTGTTCCTGGATCAGGGTCGGGATACCGCGGCGGGTAGCCGCCAGCAGCGGCAGGCCGCTGGCATAGCCGCCGGTGCCGACCACGACAGTCGGTTTATTCCGGTTGATCAGCCTTATTGCCTGGCGGTAGGCCGCCAGCACCCGGACCGGAAACAGCAGGTTGCGACTGATACTGCGGGCATCCCGGCCGCGTTGAAACCCCCTGATCGCCAGCAGCGTGTGAGTCAATTCTTTGGCCGGCAGCACTGTTGCTTCCAGGCCGAAGCGCGAACCGACATAATGGATGCCGGCCGCCGGTTCCCGTCGCAAAATTCCTTCCCCGATCGCCAGAGCCGGATACAGGTGGCCGCCGGTACCGCCGCCGGCGATGACGATCCGCAGGTTAGCCGGTCCGGTCAATTCAACCACCCTTGGGAATGTTTCGGCGGCCGCTGTTTGCGGCTGATATTCAATAATATGCCAATCCCGGCCAGATTGATCACCAGCCCGGAACCGCCATAACTGATCAGCGGCATCGGCAGACCGGTGGTCGGCAGCAGATTGGTGACGACGGCGGCGTTGATGAAGGCATACAGGATGAAACTAAACGCCAGTCCCTGGGCCAACAGGATTCCGAACGTGTCCGGAGCCTCCTTGGCGATACGCACACCGCGCTGGAAAACCAGCAGGAACAGCGTCAGTACCACCAGCGCCCCGATGAAACCGGTTTCTTCGCCGATGATCGAAAAGATAAAATCGGTGTGGGGTGTGGGCAAAAACAGATTTTTTTCCATGCTGTTACCGAGGCCCATTCCGAACAATCCGCCGTTGCCCAGGCTGATCAGGCTCTGCTGAACCTGGTAGCTGGCGCCCTGGATATCGTTATCGGGGTTCAGGAAGGACAGTATTCGCGCCCGGCGGTACGGCTCCAGCAACATGACGGGAATCAGGACCGTGACCGCCGATGTAATCGTGACCAGAATATGAGGCAATTTCGCTCCGCCGAGGAACAGCATCGTGAAACCGATCATGCCCAGAATCGCGGCGGTGCTGAAATCGGGCTGGATGATAATCAGTGCCAGAATGACCGCCAGGACAACGATGGCCGGCAGGAAACCGAAATAGAAATCCTGCAGCAGCTGGCGTTTCCGGTCGATGTAGGCCGCCAGGTAGATGATCATCGCCAGGCGGGCGATATCGGAAGTCTGGATCGTGAGCGGTCCCAGGGCGATCCAGCGGGCCGGTGATAAATCATGCCGTAGAACGAATAATAGTTTGGTTGCCACCAGCAGTATGATGGCTATGATCATTATCGCCGCGGCTAAATCTTTCAGGCGCCGGTAATCAAACAACATGCAGCCGATCATTACCGCCAGTCCGATCAGCAGGCGCAGGAATTGTTTCTGCAGGAAATAGGCGCCGGTGTCGTACTGGTTGTAGGCCCAGATCGAGCTGGCGCTGTAGAGCATGACGGTGCCGAGTGTGCACAGGACCAGGATCATGATAATCAACGGGCGGTCGTAATTTTTCCAGAGCAGTTCGATCGGTTTCATGTAGTCTGCTCCAGGGCCTGGGTCAGTTGCCGGAATTGGTCGCCGCGGTCTTCGAAATCGCGGAACTGATCAAAGCTGGCGCAGCCTGGGGACAGAAGAACAACGTCCCCAGGCTTAGCGCACTTCCGCGAGACTTCGACCGCATCCCTGAGACCCTCAACTAGTTCGGGTCTCGCCGCATCCCACAGGGCGGTCCTGATGCGCTCGCGGGCCTGGCCGATGGCGATGATCTTTTTCACGCGATTCGTCAGGAGTGGTACCAGTTCGGTGAAATCACCGCCCTTGTCTTTACCACCCAGAATCAGTATGATCGGGCCAGGAAAGCTTTGCAATGCCACCTTGACGGCGTCCAGATTGGTAGCCTTGGAGTCGTTGATGTAGCGGACGCCGTCGACTTTCGCCACTTCTTCCAGACGGTGGGCAACCCCCTGGTAAGTCTGCATCACGGTGGCGATGGTTTGATCGGAAATCCCGTACAGATGAGCCGCCGTTGCCGCCGCCAGCAGATTGGCGTAGTTATGGTAACCGGGCAAGGCGACTTCATCCAGGGATATGAGCGTGGCGCGCTCTTGAGTCAAAATCTTTTTTTCTTCGATGGAATAAATCAGATCGTCGGCCGGCCGTACGCTGAATGGTACCAGCCGCGCCGGAGTATCATGCAACCGCTCACTCAGGATCGCATCATCGTGGTTATAGACGATGAAATCACCGTCACCGGCATTGGCCGCCAGCTTCATTTTGGCGGTCACATATTCATCCATGGAATGATAACGGTCCAGGTGGTCCGGCGATATATTGAGGAAAACACTGACCCGGGGCCGGAAATGGCGGATGAATTCCATCTGAAAACTGGAAATTTCCAGGACAAATACCCGGGCCGGGTCCGGTTCGTTCAGATCGCGGAGCACCATCTCTGCGAATGGTACGCCCATATTGCCAGCCAACACGCCATGGACGGTATCGGTCTGGCACATCCGCGCCAGGGCGAAAGCGGTGGTGGTCTTGCCGTTGGAGCCGGTAATTGCCAGCACCGGCGCACTGGTGAACCAGCTGGAAAATTCGATTTCGCTGACGATGGGAATACTGCGGACCCGGGCCTGATTCACGATTTCCGCATCCTGGGCGATCCCCGGCGACAGCACCCACAGGTCCGCCGAGTAAATCCGCTGACTGTGCCCGTCGATTTCACCGTCAATTCCCAGTTCCCGCAGGGCCGCCAGGTTGCCGGTCACCGCCGCTCCGGCGGAGCTATCGCTGACAAAGACCTCGGCGCCCAGATGGCGGGCCAGCCGGGCCGCGGCGAAACCACTGCGGCTCAAGCCGATGATCGCGACTCGTCGATCCTGCAAGTCAATATTATTTCTATCGGTGATATCCATTTAGCGAATCTTGAAAGTGCTGAAACTGAACAGTGCCAGCAGAATCCCGATTATCCAGAAGCGGATGACCACCTTGGTCTCCGGCCAGCCGGATAATTCATAATGATGGTGGACCGGTGCCATTTTGAAAATCCGTACACCGGTGCCGGTGCGCTTTTTGGTCCATTGGTAGTAGCCGACCTGCAGCATCACCGAGACCCCTTCCCAGACGAAAACGCCGCCGATGATCAGCAATAACAGTTCTTTTTTCAGCAGAACGGCCAGGGTGCCCAGGGCCGCGCCGGTGGCCAGCGAACCGGTGTCACCCATGAAAATCTGCGCCGGGGCGGCATTGAACCACAAGTAACCCAGACAGGCGCCAGCCATGGCGGCGGCAAAAATCGTCAGTTCGCCGGCGCCGGGCAGGTAAATAATGTTGAGGTAATCGGAAAAGTCAACCCGGCCGGACAGATAGGCCACGCCGGCGAATACCGAGAAAGCGATTGCCGAAAGACCGGCGGCCAGACCGTCCAGACCATCGGTAAGATTGACGGAATTGCTGAAATAGGTGATAATCAGAATGATAATCACGGGATAGAAATAACCGAAATCCAACTCCAGGTTCTTGAAAAAGGGAATCGAGGTGACGCTGCGGATATCCTGGAATTGCGGGGACAGAAAGACCCAGAGGCTGATGATCAGTCCCAGCGAAACCTGCCCGGCCAGTTTGTAACGCGCCACCAGCCCGCTTTTGGTTTTCTTGATCGTC
This sequence comes from Fidelibacterota bacterium, assembly GCA_043822705.1. Lineage (GTDB taxonomy): Bacteria > Fidelibacterota > Marinisomatia > Marinisomatales > TCS56 > JBDRBK01. Next base: position 7,045 of record JBDRBK010000214.1, on the reverse strand, counting down.
TTGAGATAATCATCGATAAAGCCGATAACGCCCATCCAGACCACCGCCAGCAGAATCATCAGCACGTAGGCGTTATCCAGGCGGGCGAAAAGGAGGGTGGGGAGAATCACCGCACTGAGTATGATAATTCCCCCCATTGTGGGCGTGCCCTTCTTTCTCTGATGAGATTGGGGACCGCTGGTTCTGATCTCTTCGCCGATCTGGTAGCGTTCCAGCAGGCGGATGATCACCGGTCCTATAAGGAAGCTCATAAGCAGCGCCAGAATGGCGGCCGACGTTGCCCTGAACGTGATATATTGAAAAATATTCAGTCCGGAGACATAGGATTTCAGCGGGTACAGCAGATGATACAGCATTACAGTTCCCGCAGCTCCGCGATGATTGTTTCCAGCGCCATGCCTCGCGAGCCCTTGAATAATACGACGTCACCGGATCGCAAATAATCCTTCAATGCTCCGGCCAGAATCGCCTTATCGTCGAAATGACGATGGTCGGCGGTATTGGTCAGTGCTTCGTCGGTATGGCGGGCGGCCGGTCCGAAAGTGAAAATGGCATCCAGTCCGGCGGCACTGGCGATTTCTCCGACTTGAATGTGCAGGTTCCGCGATTCGGTCCCTAATTCCAGCATGTCAGCGAAAACCATAATGTGGCGACCATCAGCATGGTAAGACCGTAGAAAATCAATGGCGGCCGAAACCGAAACCAGGTTAGCATTATAACTATCATCGATTACCGTTATGTTTTTTAGTTGTTTGACTTCGCAACGACCCGGCGGCTGGCGGAAGGTCTTTATCCGGGCCTGGATTGTCGGCCAATCCAGCCCCAGAGTGTCAGCCACGGCGACCGCCGCCAGGGTGTTCCTGGCAAAGGTCGGGTTGTTGTAGCCGGTGTCCAGTTCATTGGTATTGATCGTCAATTGAATGTAGCCGTCCGGGGCGACATGCAGATCGGCGGAATAGTCGCAGTCGGGCCGGAAGCCGAAGCTGATCGCCTGTCCCGCCAGCGGCAGGGCGGCGACCCGTTCGTCACTGCGGTTGACGAAAGCGGTGCCGGCGGCCAGAGCGGCGAATAATTCGCCCTTGGTGCGGGCCACCATTTCGATGCTGCCGAAGCCTTCCAGATGGGCCGGGGCGATATTGGTGATCAGTCCGTGGGTCGGTTCGGCGATTTCCGCCAGCAGGGCGATGTCGCCGGGCCGGTTGGCGCCCATTTCCAGGATCGACAGTCGGTGCTTGGCGGTCAGGGTCAGGAGCGTCAAAGGCAGGCCGACCGAAGTGTTGTAATTACCGCGGGTGGCATGGACACTCCGGTCGGCGGAGAAAATATGACTCAATAATTCCTTGGTGGTGGTTTTACCGTTACTGCCGGTAATTCCGATCAGCGGGATTGTAAAACGCTGCCGCCACTGCCGGGCGATGTCGCCGATGGTCCGCACCGGGTCGGCCACGGCCACCTGCCGGAAGCTGCTCAAATCAGGATCGGGGCGCTGTACCAGGGCGGCGGCGCTCCCGGCGCTGTCCACCGCCGCCAGGAAACGGTGGCCGTCCACCTGTTCGCCACGGATGGCGACGAACAGATCGCTGGGCCGGCACTCGCGGCTGTCGGTGGCGATACCGCTGACCGTCCGTTCCAGCGTCTGGCCGGTCACGGCGGCGAACAGTGCCGCAAATTCAACCGGATCGGGCAGATCAACCCGCATCGGCATAGCTTTCGATCAGTTGCAGATCGGAATAAAAAACTTTTTCGCCGCGGATATCCTGGTAGTCCTCGCGACCTTTGCCCAGCACGACGACCACATCGTCTTTTTTCGATTCCCGCAACGCCTTTTCCAGGGCGGTGCCGCGGTCGTCAAATGCCGTATAATTCTTACCGGAAAAGCCGCGGATGATATCGGCATTGATGGTTTCGACCGCTTCGAAACGGGGATTATCGGGCGTGATGAAACAGCGGTTACAGTATTTTTCGGCAATGGCTGCCATCAACGGGCGTTTGCTGCGATCGCGGTCGCCGCCGCAGCCGAAAACCAGGGTGATCCGGGCCTGTTCCGGGACCAGTCGCCTGATCGTGCTTAACACTTTTTCGTAGGCGTCCGGGGTGTGGGCATAGTCCATGACTACCGTACCGCCTTTGGTTGCCTTGATCCGTTCCATCCGCCCCGGTATTCGCTGGCAACCATCGATACCGGCAGCGATGACCTCCGGAGCCAGACCCATCGCCCAGGCGGCGGTGGCGGCGGATAAAATATTTTCCAGGTTGAAACTGCCGATCAGGGATGATTTGATCATGAACCGCTGGCCGCCGACCTCAATAATCCCCCGGATACCGTCAATTGTGCCCTTCCAGTCCACGTAGTGGGCGTCACCTTCAATAGTCATCGAAGTGGTGACCGCCGGCGCCTGGCACAACGGTTTCAATTGCCGGCCGAATTCATCATCGATATTGATGATGGCGGTGGCGGTGATCGGCAGCGTTTTGAACAGGTGGGCCTTGGCTTGGAAATAGGTTTCCATATCGCCGTGGTAATCCAGGTGCTCGGGCGTCAGGTTGGTGAACACGGCAAAGTTAAAATCCACATCAGCCACCCGCTGCTGGTGCAGGGCATGGGACGAAACCTCCATTACGGCATGGGTGTAGTCGGCGGTCAGCAGATCGGCGAACAGCCGGTGCAGGGTGCCGGCATCCAGGGTGGTCAGCGATTTGCCACGGGAATATTCGCCGGCGAAAACACCCAGGGTCCCCAGCAGGGCGGATTTAATCCCGGCTGATTTCAGAATCGAGTCGATCAGGAACGAGACGGTAGTTTTGCCATTAGTGCCGGTGACCCCGACGATACTCAGGTCCCGGGACGGAAAACCGTAAAAATCGGCGGCGATATGGGAAGCGGCCCGCCGCGGATCGATCACCCGAATCCGCGGGACAGCCGGTTCCGGCAGTTCGCGATTGTCGGTCACTATTGCCACCGCGCCGTTGCGGATGGCCTGGTCGATATAATCATGACCGTCCTGGGCGACGCCGGGTATGGCGATGAACAGGTAGCCCGGTTCAACATCCCGGGAGTCGGAGGCGATCCCCCGGATTTGGATCTGCGGGATCGCTTCCAGGCCGGAAACCAGTCCGACCATTAATTTATGCAAGTAGCGTTTCATTGCAATCCGATCCGGCAAGTGGTGTTTTCTGGTACACTGAGACCGGGACGCGGACTCTGCCAGGTCACCGTTCCCGATCCCTGGAATTGTGGTTTCAGACCGGCCTGGTGGAGGGTCTGCAAGGCTTTTTTCAGGCTCATGCCGCGGATATCGGGTATTATGCATTTACCCGGTTCGGCTTTGGTTTTCGTAACCACGGCCCGGGTGGAAAGGGGAATGTAAACCGGTGCGGGAGTGGGTTCCTCTAGAGGGACCGCTTGTACGAAGGCGGGCTGCTCGGCCGCGGCTGCCAGTAGCAAATCATCATCCAGGTTGATGATGCGTTCCACTACCCGTTTGAATACGGGAGCGGCGCCGATGCTGCCCCAGTGGTAGCCGATCCGCGGCTCATCGAGGACGATAACGCCCACTAGTTGAGGATTTTCCACCGGGAAAAAACCGGCGAAATTGGAAATATATTTGGATTGCGAATAAGAACCGTCGACATATTTCTGGGCGGTGCCGGTCTTGCCGGCCACCGACCAGCCCGGTATCTTGGCATTACTGCCTGTTCCATGAGCGACGGCCCTGGTCAGCATGCCGGTCAGAGTCTGCATTACTTCCGGCGAAGCCACCTTGCGCACGACTTCCGGACGATCGCTGTAAATCACGGTCTGATCGCCGGCGACGATCCGGTCGATGATCCGCGGCTTCATCAGGATCCCCCCGTTGGCCACGGCACAATAGGCCGTTGCCAGTTGCAGGGCGGTCACGCCGACCTCGTAGCCGATCGACAATTCGGCCAGGGATATCTCCGACCAGTCGGCGGTATGGCGCAGGGTGCCGGAGGTTTCGCTGATCAGGTTGACGTTGGTCTGGGAGCCGAATCCGAAGTTGCGCGAATAGCGGTAGAGATTTTTCGGGCCGACCAGTTGGGCGATTTTAATCACACCCACATTACTGGATTGTTCGATGATCTGAGAGAAGTTCAGCAGACCAAAACTTTCCCAGTCGGTAATTGTTTTTCCGGGCAGGGAATATTTGCCGCCTTCGCAGTTGAATTCCTGGTCGATTGCGACGATATCCTGATCCAGGGCGGCGGTGGCACAGACGATTTTATAGGTCGAGCCCGGCTCAAACTGGTCGCTGATGACCCGGTTTTTCTGGTTCTCGGCCGGGGCGTTGCCGGGTGCGGCAGGATCGAAATCCGGAACCGAAGCCAACGCCAGAATGGAACCATCCTGCGGATTCATCAGGATTCCGGAGGCGGAGCGGGCGTCGGTTTCGCGCAGCCGGCGGCTCAGCTCATCCTGCAGCAGTGCCTGGTACTCCAGATCGATTGTCAGGTAGACATCGCAGCCGTCTAGGGGCTCTTTGTAGGGATAGCTGACCTTGGGCTGGGTCTTGCCCAGACCATCGGCCTGTTTGACCATCCAGCCGGCCTGGCCGCGGAGCTGGCTGTCCAGTTTCAATTCCAGCCCGGCGATACCCGTACCGTCCACATTGACGAAGCCCAGTAGCTGGGCGGCGATATTCTGATGGGGATAGCTGCGGCTGACCCGTTTTTCGATCGCCAGTCCGGCCGGCCGGTTCTCCAGCAGTGCTTCGCAGCGGGGATCGGCCAGGTTGCGTTCCAGATAGATGAATGATTTCGCCGAAGTGATGCGCCGCTGGTAGGATTGGGCATCCTTGCCTGTGATGGCGCTGACTGCCTCGGCCAGCGTCTGGGCCGATTGCACTTGGGAGGGATGCACGCCGATCGAATAATGATGAATATTGGAGGTGAGCGCCACGGTTTTGCGGTCGTAAATCGTGCCGCGGTCCGGCGGCAGGCCGACCTTGACCTGGGCCTGGCGTTGACCCTGCAGGCGGTACCCGTCGCCTTCGATCAGTTGAATCTGGAACAGGCGCGCCGCCAGAATAACCCAGCCCAACAGTACCAGGGAAGACAATACGGTGATCCGCGCCCGGTACTTAAGAAAGACCTTAGTCACGGAAGGCCTCGATCAGGTTGGTGTCGATATAGACCACGATCGATTCCGGGGTGGCGGAGGTCATGCCCAGTTGATCGCGGGCGATGCCGGTGATCCGGTCGATCCGTTCCAATTGGGCGATATTATTGACCAGCAGGCGGTTGCCGTTGGCCAGGTTGGCCTCGACCTTTTCCAGGGCGGCGATATCGCGGACCGTCAGGTTGATTTCATTGTAGACCCACAGGTAGACCAGCAGGCCGGTGATCGAGAAAATCGATATGAAGAAAAAGGTCACGGTCTGAAGAAATTCCTTCTTCCGTTTGGAATTGCGCCGGGTGGGAGTCTTTGCCATCAGCCGATCCGCTCCGCCGCCCGCAGCTTGGCGGCTGCCGACCGGCGATTGTTGTCGACTTCCTCGGCTGACGGCCGTAACGGCCGCTTGGTCAGAACCTGCAGCCGGCCGCTCTTGGCCAGGTTCCGAAAGGTCTGCTTGACCAGCCGGTCTTCCAGGGAATGATAACTGATTATCACGATCCGGCCACCGATGGCCAGGTAATCGGTGAATATTTCCAGGAATTTTTCCAGATTGTCCAGTTCGCCGTTGACGGCGATGCGCAGGGCCTGGTATACCCGGGCCAGGGTGCGATTACGATGAGCCGGGGGCGTCACCCGCCGGATGGCCTCGGTCAAATCAGCGGCCGATTCCATCGATTGCAGGTTTTTAATCGAACGGGCAATCGCCCGCGAACGGCGTTCCTCGCCATACTGATAAATAATATCCGCCAGTTCCTTTTCGGCGCTGGCAAAGATAAGTTCGGCGGCCGTGCGACCGGCATTGCCGTCGAAGCGCATGTCCAGCGGTCCGCCGGCGGCGAAGGAAAAACCACGGGCGACGCTGTCAAGTTGCAAGGATGAGAGACCCAGATCCAACAGGATGCCGTTCACAGCGCCGCTGCCTGTTTTTTGAAGTATCGCCGGGAATTCGGCGTAGGAAAGGTGATGGAGTGATGCGGGTGACGAAGAGGCGCTGAATTTCGAACGAGCAATTACCAGCGCCTCCTCATCCAGGTCAAGCCCGAGCAGTTTCCCCGCCGGGGAAAGCCGGGCATGGATTGCAGTGGCGTGCCCTCCGAGACCTATGGTCCCATCCAAATAGGTGCCATCCGGCCGGACAGCCAGAAAATCGAGCGTCTCCGGCAACATTACCGGGATATGCGACCTGCTGTCCTGTAAATCTGCCGCTGACATTAAAGTATGATTTTATCGGATAATGCATCATAAGCGGTGGGGTCCAGTTCCAGATTGGCCTGGTCCACCTGTTCCAGGTTTTGGGGATTCCAGATTTCGATCTTATTGGCCATACCGATGATCAGCACGTCCTTCTCCAGACTGGCGTAATCGATCAGTGGCTGGGGTATCTGGATGCGTCCCTGTTTGTCATAAGTTGTGAAGGAGGCGTAACGGGTGGTGCTGCGAATGAAGGTGCGGTTGACCGGCGATAGGGCGGACAGGTTACGCAAACCGGCCATAATGTCCTGCCAGACGATCTGGGGATAGACCCAGACGCAGGGGTCCTGACCTTTGGTTACCACGAAGGTATTCGCATTGATTTCCGTCAGAACCTGCCGGAATTTGGCAGGAATATTTACCCGACCCTTGGCGTCAATGGTATAGGCGTATTCGCCGATAAATGTATTTTCATTCAGTGCCATTCTTTTCGCTCTTAAAAGGGATAATTACCCACAACTACCCACAAACTAATTTTAGTTACCCCTGATAGTCAAGAATTTTTCTGGAATATTTTAGTTTGTGTTGTATGTATTTACTAAAAATGAGCTCTGATTGTACGCTTTTTGTACGTATATCGGAGGTTCCCGTGTACGTACTCGCGCTATTTAGTATGCGGATATTTTATAAGATTTCAATTATGCAAAAGACGAAATAGCC
>JBDRBK010000213.1:0-6254 GCA_043822705.1 Fidelibacterota bacterium | reverse complement strand
CTTTAAATATTTTTGTTTTCAAAAAAGTATAACTAGGATTATCCTTTTCATATCCAAAAATATATGATCGTGATATGCCCCTGTCTTTTGTATCAAAAATGAACTTCTTCCTGATTTCTGTCTTTGTTGTGAAATTTAACATTTCATCATCTTCTTGAAGGATATCAATTATTGATTGAATTAATATTATGCTAGTTGTTAATCTCTGTTGTCCATCGACAATATAAAATGGTTCATATCTTTTCGATTGAATTATCCATATATCATCTTCCCATTTTTTGGAAACATCCTCCGGTACGTTTTCTAAAGTTAATACACCTGTATAGTGGTTACTTTGAATGTCCAATTGGATTAAGTCATTTAAAAAGTCTTTCAATTGTCTTTCAGTCCATGCATACCCTCTTTGATAATCAGGTATTCTGAAAATCCTCTCGGTAAAGATTTTTGAAATTGAAAATAAATTTGAATCCATAATTTTATTTTTTTATTAAATTACCGCTAACACCCGTTAAACCCAATATTGCGTATAACGGGTTTTTACCTGTTACGTATTAACCGGTATTTCCCTCAAAAACAGTAGTCCATAAAAATCATCATTCCGCCCATTCGCCGATACCGCACAGCGATTTTACGGAATAACCTATAGAAAATAAAGGGAAATGTGGGTTGTTGGGAATGGCCCGATTACGAAGGCTACCCGCGCTCCAAGCGCTGGCAGCCTTATTGAGTGTAAAATACCAATTTTCGGCAGGGACAATTCACGAATTGTCCCTGCGTTGGTTGGGGTAATATCAGGTGATTATATCGTGGCAATCTTCCAGGTCACAAAAACGAGACTTGGAAGGTTACAGTTTATCAGTTTTCCCCTTTCTGAAATTCCGTATCGATTTTAAACAGGTCCGCCTTCATCAACTTTTTCAATTCCTTGCGGCTCGGATTAGCGGCCTTCTCCGGCTCTGCGGCGTGCGCAGGCCGGATTTCCTCTACGGTTGTTATTGCCCGGATTACTTTCATGTCGTCATCGCCGGCATCGAAGCGGTGGACCGTCAATTTGCCGGCCTTATCCAGCTTCAGCGCCTTGATTGTCCACAGGTCATTCTCACCCCGGTAATTGAGAAAGTAATAACCCTTGTACCAGCGCAGGAGTTGGTCGTCGTCGGGCGTGAAAAATGGTTCGTCGAAATCGATCGTCACCCGGGCCGAATCACCGAAAAATTCCACTGCCAGCGGTTCGGGAAATTCGTCGCAGTGGATCAGGTTGTCGATGACCTTGATATCGGACATGGTATCGAGCTCGGCCCGGGAAATTACTTCCACCGCGTGCCAGTGCTGGATAATATGGTCGGTAAATATCGTCAGCGTCGAACTGTCGGACCAACAGAAATAGGTGCCCAGAAATTTCGGGCTGAAATGGCTGGTGTTTTTTACACCGTCCGGCTGGGGTCGGATAAAATTCAAATCCTCGATGCAGGCCGTAACCGCTAGACATAACAGAAGCAGTAAGCTGTAATTGAAATGGTGCCGCATTATTTTACCTTCGTTTGTTCACTGGTAGTCTGATTTTACGGTGGCTGGTGTCAATATTGAAGGGAAATGTCGGGAGCCGGTGCGCAGTGTACCTACTACCAGTTGGGGAAATTTAATTGATTGTGCCAACCAATATCTTTCCTGGTTTCTGCTGTGCAACCAGAGGGTTGCCGTGTTTTATAATAAGTCCGAGTAATTAGCGGCGAGCCACTGGCGAACTTCCAGCCTCAATTAATTCTTCAACTTCACTGACCGAAATACTATCAACGTAATCGTATTCAGCGGTATTGCGTTTGGTACGACAGGATTCCAAATAATCAGTATTTGCGCATTGCTGACCACCCAGAATAACCGCCAGCGACTGGATAGTACGATAGTGTGCCAAATTCTTCTCGGGTCGATAACCGCTGGCGTACAGCAAAATCATACAGAGTTTTAGCGCCGCATTGTAAGCAATGCCGAAGCGCCAGTCAGATGATAAGTCAGTGTTATAGGAATCCCGGAGATCACGATGAACGATTTTGAACAGGTTGTGAATTTCCTGCCGGCTGGTTGCATGTCGGCGGAGCCAGCCGTTATTGGCCCAGTCCTGCAAGCTCATTTTCGTTACCGATTATCATGATTTTTGGATCCAACAATATTCTGGAAATAAAATGGTCTTTATTTGACTTCTTATTTTTGAACTCTGTTAAAGTCATTGAGACTACATTAATCTCGCGTCCGATTTGTGATGAACAGTCTTTCAGACTGGCGGTGATTTGGCGCAATCCGATTTCACCGATCACTAATAAGTCAATATCACTGTCTGGGGTCAAATTGTCGGTGGCGATTGATCCAAACAAAAATGCAAACTGGATCGGTTCATTAACCAACGGTTGTTTTATTACGTCAACTAATCCGGTGGTCTTTAATACAATATTCCTGATGTCCCGGTACAACGGATGGGTTTTATTGACGCTGAAATAGGTTCGATTACCGTCTGACCGCCTGGACAATAATCCGGTTTCAACCAGTTTATCGGTTTCTCTTCGGACAGTCCCAATTGCAAATCCAGTTGCTCTTTCGATTCCGCGCAAATGGATTTCCGTATCATTCAGTCCAAAGAAAATCCTGAAAAGTTCTGCTCTGATCTTTGATGATAGAATTAGCTGAAGTGTTTTCATTTTTCTATGATTGTACGCAATAAACATACAAGCGTGCGCATATTGCGCACAATAAGTTTTACAAATCGTTGGTATATAACACGTCTTGTCGCCAAGATAATTGTAATCATTCTGAATGCCGAAAGGTCACTTTACAGCTGATTGTGTGGTAAAGCTAAATTCGATATTTTTATACCCGGTTATTTATTCCCGGCTTGGAAAAACAGCAGCAGCGGCACCAGGCAGATCGCCGCCATGATCAGCAGCACCACGATATCCACGATCGGGAACGGCAGACCGCCGGCGCGGGCCTGGACCATCACGACCGGGATCAGACCGAATACCAGGGCGCTGTAGGCCAGCAGCAGGGCCGGACCGGTGGCATAACCCAGCGGCCGCCCCCGCCACAGCAGGATGCCGCCCACCAGCAGGGCCGGCACGAAAAATGTGAAATCAGCGATCCACATGGCCTGGTCCAGGAGCGCGACCGGCGCTTGATTTGCAGCGGCCGTGACCATCAATACGGCCTGGCGCAGGATATTGAAGCCGGCCAGCACTACCAGCGCGCCGCCACCGATTTTGGCCGGAGCCGCCGCAAACCGCTGGCGAATGGCTGCCGCATCAAGGTTGGCGATCAGGTAGATAATCGTATATAAGCTGAATGTGATCAGCAGCGAATAGGCCGGGAACAGCAGGCCGAATGGAATCACAATCAGGTACGGCAGATAACCATAAAGCACGTAAAACAGCGCTCCCGGCCAAAGCAACAAAGCGCTGGTTTTCCCGCGGCGGGTCAGCCACAGGCATGCCATCAACAGCGGCAGGGCGATCACCAGGTTGCCTACGTCGGTGGCCACAAAACCGTGCCGCAGCTCGGCGGTAGGGTAGATCGTGTACCGGTAGCTGATACTTGCCAAAGCGGTGATCGTCAGCAGCACGGCGACGATCAGTGACAGGATGTAGGCCGGGATCAGGCTGCGCCGGAACGGTAGCTTATCCACCGGGGATCAGTCCTTTTTGCGGGCGCAGGCCTGGGTGTGACCTTCCTTGCCGCCGCCGTAAAACATCATCACGCCCAGGATGTAGCCGAAATTATACCAGCCGCCGTTGTTGTGTGCTTCGTAGATGCTCACATTGTCCTTGAACAGCGAAAAGATGAAGGTGAACAGGGAAATAAAACCGTGCCACAGACCTTTCCAGAAGCCGGCGATACCTTTCGGCCCGGCGGCGTTGATCATTTCGTTGGGTCCGGCGGCGCAAGCCGCCAGCGTCAGCATGATAACAATCAGCAGAACGAACAGCGTCAATTTTTTCATGATACTCCTCCTTGTGATGAACCCGGTAGCGCCGGTGAATCCCGGCGCTGGTTGATTTTACGGATTATACGCCCCAATTTAAAGTGAAAAACCGACGAAAAAGTCAGACCCGGTCCGGTCGCCGCCGGTGTTAAAATTTGATTCATCGGACGCCGGTTCGGAAGTAATTTTACCTTTATGAAATTATCCGAAATCCATGCTACACTGGCCTTTCTGCTGCCCAGCGCTTTTAAGGAATTGTTTACGCCACGAACACTGGTGATCGAGCATTCGTTTGCCGACGGCTACTTCTGCCACGAAGCCAACTGGGAAACAATCACGCCGGAAGAAATCGAAGAATTGGAGCAGTACCTGCGGGAATGGTTGTGGGAGGACGTGCCGATCAAATTCGCCACCTGGCCCAAGGGAAAGCTGATCGAGGAATTGTACAAAATCAATTCGGTCAGCAAGCTCAGCAACGTCCAGCACTGGCCCCAGCAGCAGATTCCGATAGTTTTGTACCGCCACCATTTCGATTACCGGATCGAACCGATGTCAAGCGACCGCACCGCCCTCCAGACCTTCCGCCTGATGCCCTATGACAACGGCTTCATCATGCGCTTCCCGACGATTTCCCAGCCCCAGCGACTGGAACCATTTCAGGATCGCCCCAAGCTGTTCGCCATCATCGAAGAGCAGGAGCAGTGGGGCAGTATCCTGGGCGTTTCCACGATTTGGGAACTGAACGAACTGATCGTCACCGATAAAATCCGTGAAATGCTGTGGGTGGCCGAAGGCCTGCACGAGAAAAAAATCGGCCGGATCGCCGACGGTCTGTCGGCGCAGTTCCCCTGGAAACGGGTTATCTGTGTCGCCGGTCCTTCATCCTCCGGCAAGACAACCTTCGCCAAACGCCTGGGCATCCAGCTCAAAGTCAACGGTTTCACCACCCGTCAGATTTCCATGGATGATTATTTCATCGACCGCGACCAGATTCCGTTCGATGCCAATGGTCAGCAGGATTTCGAATCGATTGCCGCCGTCAACGTGAACCTGTTGGTGGAGCGACTGGACGCCCTGTTGGCCGGACGCGAAATCCCCGGGCGGCTCTACGATTTCGGCACCGGCACCGGCCATGACACCGACGAATGCATCAAACTGGGCGAGCGCGATTTCATCATCATGGAAGGCATCCATGGTCTCAACCCGGTATTCGCCAAGAAACTGGGGGTCGAACGGGTCCAGAAAGTATACATCAGCGCCCTGACGCAGCTCAACCTGGACGCTACCCACCGCGTTTCCACCTCCGACCATCGCCTGCTGCGACGGATGGTCCGCGACCACAAGTACCGTGGTTATTCCGCCACCGCCACGATTGAGCGCTGGCCGTCGGTGCGCCTGGGTGAAGAAAAAAATATCTTCCCCTTCCAGGAGGAAGCGGATTTCATGTTCAATTCCGCCCTGGTCTACGAACTGCCGGTGCTGGCGAAATATGTCCGGCCCCTGTTGGCGGAACTGGCCAACGGCTCGGCCACCACCGTGGAGGCCAAACGGCTGGAGACATTTCTATCATTTTTTGAGGTACTGGATGAGGATCTGGTGCCGGGGATTTCGATCCTGCGCGAATTTATCGGCGGCAGCGATCTGCGCTACTGATCCACGGAATAAACGGTTTCCGGCAACCGCTTTTCAGGGGCAATCCAATCCGGTCTATGGCCCGGATAAACCGATTAGTATATTCCGATCTTAATGTACGTGGCCGTGGTCCAGCTCTTCACTGGTAGCCGCCCGGATCGCCGTGATCGATACATCAAAATGCAAAGTTTGGCCGGCCAGGGGGTGGTTGCCGTCGATGGTGACGCCGTCGTCGGTAATCGTCCGGACGGTGATCGCCTGCGTGTGACCGTGCTCGTTACGCGCTTCGAGGCGCAGGCCTTCCCGCAGATCGTCGATACCGGTGAAGGCGCTCAACGGCAGCACCTGCAGCAATTGGGGATCGACCAGGCCGTAGCCTTCTTCCGGTTTGACGGTCACTTTCAAACTCTCGCCCACGGCTTTGCCGGTCAGCGCCTTTTCCAGGCCGGAAATGATATTGCCCGATCCGTGCAGATAATTCAGCGGATTCTTTCCCCGGGAGGAATCGATTACATTACCGTCATCAGCGGTAAGGGTATAATGGATGGAAACGACGGCTTTATCGGTGATTTTCAAAATGTACTCCTGATATTGGTTTTTTGTTCAACAAGCGAAGCCACGCCTGGTACAGATCAAGGGACTGGGCGCTGAACGA
>JBDRBK010000212.1:0-18351 GCA_043822705.1 Fidelibacterota bacterium | reverse complement strand
AACAGCTCATAAAGCTTTTTTACACCATTTCGCATTTCATCCAGAAGGGTTGAGGGATTAGGCCCGTAGACGCCCTGGCAACCACCCTGAAAAGGGGAAGGTGCCAATTCCTACCTCGACATGAGTCGAGGAAAGATGAATAGAAACCGCTTATTATCAGCGGTTTTAAACATTAAAACCCTCTTCTGCCGACGCCGAAGAGGGTTTTTTGTTTCCATTCATGATCAACCCTGCGGATGCAATTTCATTCAATTTCACTGACAGGAAGGAATTATCATGGATGGAAAATCCGAAAATCGCCGGCCGCGATACGAGACACTGCAGGTACATGCCGGACAGGAACCGGCTCCCGGCACCAACGCCCGTGCCGTTCCCATCTACGCTACCACATCGTTTACTTTTCAAGATACCGATCACGGCGCCGAACTGTTCGCCCTGAAAAAATCCGGTTACATTTACGGCCGGATCATGAATCCGACGAACGATGTTTTCGAGCGCCGGCTGGCCGCACTGGAAGGCGGTGTCGCCGCGCTGGCAACCGCCAGCGGACAGGCAGCCCAGTTTTTGGCAATAACGACATTGGCGGAAGCCGGAGATAATATTATATCGTCGGATTCGCTATACGGCGGAACCTACAACCAATTCAAGATTGCCTTGCCGCGTCTGGGTATTGCGGTCCGGTTTGTCGACTGCGACGACCAGGCGGCTATCATCAACCAAATCGATGACCGTACCAAAGCCATTTATCTGGAATCGATTGGCAATCCCCGTTTCAACATTCCGGATTTCGTCGCCGTTGCGAAGATCGCCCGGCAGTATGGCATCCCCCTGCTTGTGGACAATACCTTCGGTGCCGCCGGGTACTTCTGCCGTCCGATCGAATTCGGCGCGGATATTGTCGTAGCCTCGGCTACCAAATGGATCGGCGGACACGGCACGACGATTGGCGGTGTGATCATCGATGCCGGTACTTTTCCCTGGGATAACGGCCGGTTTCCCGGTTTCACGGCGCCTTCGCCGGGATACCACGGCCTGAATTTCTGGGAAACATTCGGTCCGGCGGGCAACGCTGGCATAAATCTGGCGTTTATTGTACGTGCCCGGGTCGAAGGTCTGCGGGATTTCGGTCCCTGCCTGAATCCATTCGGTGCTTTTCTGCTATTGCAGGGACTGGAAACACTGTCACTGCGCGTTCAACGGCATGCGGACAATACTATTGAACTGGCGCGCTGGTTACAGCAGCATAATGCCGTGGCCTGGGTAAGTTATCCGGGACTGCCGGAACATTCCCATCACGACCGCGCCTGCCAGTATTTACGAAATGGATATGGCGCGGTACTTACGTTCGGCGTCAAGGGTGGTTATGACAATAGTAAAACCTTCATCAACAGCGTGCGGCTCGCAAGTCATCTGGCCAATGTGGGCGATGCCAAGACGCTGGTGATTCACCCGGCGTCCACGACCCACCAGCAGTTGACGACCCACGAGCGCGAAACCAGCGGCGTGTCTGATGACCAGATTCGGGTTTCGGTGGGAATCGAACATATCGATGACATCAAGACCGATTTCGACCAGGCCCTGAAAACTGCCGTTAATCACTCCTGAACGACCTAAAGTCATGGTTGAAATAATCGAATCATTGACCATTGAGAACGGACAGTATCTGTCACCCGTTCCTGTGGCTTATAAAACCTGGGGGAGGTTGAATGCACAATGTGATAACGCAATTCTGGTCTGTCATGCCTTTACCGGCAGTGCCGACTTAGCGGATTGGTGGGGACCGTTGGTAGGTACCGGATGCGCTCTGGATACCGATCGCTATTTCATCATCAGTTCCAATGTACTCGGATCCTGCTATGGCACCATGGGTCCGGCCAGCAACAACCCAGTCACCGGAGATGTCTACGGGCCGGATTTCCCTCAATTCACTATCCGTGACACGGTAGCGTTGCAGCGTGCTCTGCTGGACCGTCTGGGAATCAAATGCCTCGTAGCCGTCATTGGTGGCTCCCTGGGTGGAATGCAGGTGCTGGAATGGGCTTTCCAGGGAAATTTCGCCCGCCGGTTGATACCGATCGCCACGGGCGGGCGTCATTCCGCCTGGTGTATCGGCTGGAGCGAAGTCCAGCGACAGGCAATTTGCAACGATCCTAATTGGGCTGGTGGCCGGTATTACCGGAACGGCCATCCACGGGTCGGGCTGGCTCAGGCCCGTCAACTGGCAATGCTGACGTACCGGTCCCGCGGATCGTTTGAACGACGATTCGGCCGGCAGAAAATGAACGGTAGCATGTCACCGTTTGCGATCAGCAGTTACCTTGAACACCAGGGAATCAAACTGGTCGAGCGTTTTGACGCCAACAGCTATATCCGGCTGACCGAGGCCATGGATACCCACGATCTGGCGCGTGAACGCGGTGAGTATTTTTCGGTCCTGCGCAGTATCACCCAGCCGGCCCTGGTAATCGGCGTCGATTCGGACCTGCTGTATCCGGTGGCCGAACAGGAAGAACTTGTGAGAGAAATTCCCAACGCCGAGTTGGGCGTTATCAGATCAACGCACGGCCACGATGCCTTTTTAATCGAATTTGATCAGCTTGGGGACTTAATCGAGACCTGGCTTAACCGGCAACAGTGAATACCAGTCAGCCTTTCCAGATTGCTTTGCGCAGATTATAAGTCTGTTCCAGGAAGGCGCGGGAAACGGATTTCCAGCCGCTTCGGATTTTGTAGGTCTGATTCAATACAGTGACTGAAACCGGATGCCAGACCCGGTTGATTTTATTGCCGGACCATTCTTTCAGCGAAAACAGGAACATATCGTGCGGAAATGGTTGGTTGGTCTGAATCGGGTTGATATAGATCGTACGCTTGTCAAAATACCAGTCCCAGGCAATCCAGCCGGCGGTGGCGGCGGGTATCACCAGGGTCGTCAATCGGAACGAACTGCCGGTGTTCTTAATTCCGAGGGCTGGCGCCCTGGGCATGATATCGGTAATACTTTTCC
Source organism: Fidelibacterota bacterium (assembly GCA_043822705.1). Taxonomy (GTDB): domain Bacteria; phylum Fidelibacterota; class Marinisomatia; order Marinisomatales; family TCS56; genus JBDRBK01. The sequence continues at coordinate 15,344 of JBDRBK010000212.1, read as the reverse complement.
AGGTGGAATTACCCATCGTCGTCAGTGAACCGACACTGAACATGCCGCCGCCGGGGTAATCCGCGAAAAAGTAACCCATCGCGCGCAGGCCCGCCAGTCCCAGAATCAGCGCGCTGCCGCTGAGACAACCGTTGCGTACCGACACGTCATAGCGTTCCTGGCTCATCCGGACTTGTTCCACTTCCAGAAACGGCAGCGTCAGGGGCGGGGCCTTCGCGTTGACAGTAAGATAAACCAGTGGATCGACCATCCGGCGATCGAATGCAATTTGCTGGAATTGCATAGTGTCGCCGGCCGTGGTCCGCAGATACCCGCTGTAGCGTTCCAGGTAGTCGAGGCGATCTTTCAGCGACCGGCTGTAATACAGTATTTTCCCGAAATCATCGTAGACATAATATATTTTTCGCAGGGCGAATTTTGTGATCGGTTCCCCGGGAGCTTCCTGCCAGGCCAGACTGTCAGCGGTGATAGCTGTCACCAGACCGATCAGGGCATTACCATCGGTAAAAACCACTATATCGTTCACATCCGCCCGGCCGGTTGCGAGCAGAATAATAGTAATCAAGGCGTATATTGTACTGTTTTTCAGCAATATTATGAAATGTTTAATGGATTAAGTTAAATTTGATTTACCAATGCGACTAAAAATAATTTTTATCAGCTTGATTGTTGCTACCGGTCTTGCATCAGGACAGCCGGGACTGGAATTCGGCGCCTTTACCGGGTGGTACCAGCCTGAGTTGACCGGGCTGGATACTTCCCTGGAGAGTGCCGCCGCCTCCGGTAACGTACTGCGAAAAAATGTATTGCTTGGTTATGGTGTGGCGTTCCAACTGTTTCCCAGTGCCCGTGTAGGTTTTGCGCAGGGTGGCTCGTATTATTCCGGCCAAGACGATACAACCAGCTTCCGCCGTAAAATAGTATACCGGATGTTTTATGTCGAAACCTATTTTCGTCCGCTGCGCCGGCTGGAACTGAATTTTCAGTTTGCTCCGATGATCAACCGGGGCGTGATCAATCTTGATATTAAAAATGAAAAGACCGTCTGGGACGCCCAAATCGGCAATTACCGGATCGACGTCAAGGCGCCGGAAAAAATGACGACCACATTTTTTGGATTTTCCAGCCAGATCGGCGTGCGCTACTACCTGCTGAGCTGGCTGGCAGTTGATCTGAAAACCGGCTTCATGTCCAATTCCTATCAAGCCGATAACTGGAAACTGGACGGGAAAAAAATATCGGGACCGGTCCTGCAGCTTGACCAGAAAGCAATATACACAATCCGTCTTCTGCTTGTATGGTGAGGCGTCCAATCACGATCTTTCTGCTTTTGCTGGCTTACGCAACGGCTGCTGATGATACCGTTGCCAAGCCAAATCCCTGCCAATCCGAATTGATACGCGCGGTAGCCAAGGATGGTCTGAAATCACTGCGGTTCTACCAGCTACCGGCCTACTATCGGCAGGCCCGGCGCTGCCAGAAAATGCGCCGAAATCTGGTAATCATTAAAAAAAATGAACAGAAGCAACTGGAGAACGATTTTCAGAAATCCCAGCGTTTGCCTGGTTTTACTTCTTCGTGTGCCTATATTGCGACAGTCTCGGTCGTGTACTTTTATGCATCGCAGTCCTTGAAAAAAAATTAGCATGAGTCGTCAATCTAAAATGACGGAAAAATGGAAAGGTAAATGATGAAGTTCCTGCGCGTTTTGCTTATAATCGTGGCCGTTACGGCATTGAGCTGCAGTGGTGGCGAAAAAAATCCCTTGCTGGTCCGCCCGAATACTTATATTGATTTTGCCCGGATAACCCCGGCAGATATATCCGCCGCTGTACGGATCACCCTGGCTGACAATGATCTGATCCTGACTAAAATAAGCAGTACGGCGGACAGTTCACGCTCATTCGCGAATACGTTGGTTCCGGTGGACGATATCGACGCCAATCTGTCGCGCCTTCTGAATCCGTTGTACCTGCTGGGATCGGTCCACCCGGATTCAGCCATCCGTCTGGCAGCCGATTCGGCCGCCCTGATTATTGAGAAATATGCCGGCAACCTTGCCATCAACGAGGATTTATATAACAGTATAAAAAATTATACGCGATCGGCCGAGGCGCAGTCGCTGACCGGCTGGAAAAAGCGTTATCTGGATAAAAAAAATGATGAATACCGACGCAACGGCTTTGGGTTGACGCGTTCGAAACGGGAAAAAATCAGGGATATCCGCGACCGGATCAACGGTTATTCGGTCAAATTCTCGAATAATATCGCCAAGTACCAGGATACGCTGTTTGTCAATGAACGTGAAATCCAGGGATTGCCGTCCAACTACCTGGAAACCCATCGGACCGCCGACGGTCGCTATGCCATTGACATCAGTTACGCCAGTTATCAGCCATTCATGAGTCTGTCCCAATCGAACGATGCCCGTCGTCGTTTGCTGGAAAAATACCTGAATTGTGCCAGTGATGAGAACCCTCGGCTGTTGCGGGTGATTCTGCGTGATCGGAAGCAATCGGCCGATCTGCTGGGCTATCAGTCCCATGCCGCTTACCAGGTCGAAGAGCAAATGGCTAAAACACCGGCGGCGGTCTGGGAGTTCGAGAACAACCTAATCGCCGCTCTGGAAAAAAAGTCTCAAAAGGAATTCAAACAGTTATTGGAATTGAAAATCAGGGCCACCAGAAAACCGGCGGAAACCATTTTCCAGTGGGAAAAGAGTTATTATATCGATCAGCTTGCGAAATCCAGGTATCGCCTGGATAATGAAGAAGTCCGGGAGTATTTCGAGGTCAACAACGTCCTGAACGGTCTGTTCGACCTCATGGAAGATTTATTTGAGTTGAGCGTACGTGAAACCGACAAGGCCGGTGTCTGGCACGAAGATGTCCGGGTTTTCGAAGTCAGTGACAGCCGGACCGGCGAATGGATCGGCAGTTTTTACCTGGATCTGTATCCGCGCGCCGCCAAATACGGCCATGCCGCCCTTTTTGATATCATGGAATCCAAATTGTATGCTACCGGCTACCAGAAACCGATGTTCGCCCTGGTCTGCAATTTCCCGGTTCCGAAGGAGGGAATTCCCTCGCTGTTAGCACACAGCCAGGTCGAAACATTATTTCATGAATTCGGGCACGGACTGCACAGTCTGCTGGCCAAAACCGAATTGGTCGGGATGGCTGGTATGCGCGTCGCCCGGGATTTTGTGGAAACACCGTCGCAAGTTTTCGAGGGCTGGGTCTGGGATAAAACCAGCCTGCAGCGGTTCGCCCGCCATTACCAGTCCGGCGCCGCGATTCCCGACGAATTGCTGGACAAAATGATTGCCGCCAAGAACATGACATCGGCGATCAATACGTTGCAGCAGGTATTTTACGGCGTACTGGACTTTACTCTGCACGACACTTATAATCCCTTCGGTGCCACCAAAACAACCGAAATAGTGGAAGAGCTGCAGAATCAAATCACGCCGTTCCCGTTCATGCCGGGCACCAACATGGAAGCTTCTTTCGGCCACTTGATCGGCTACGCCGCCGGATACTACAGTTACTTGTGGGCGGAAGTCTATGCCCGCGATATTTTCTCCGTGTTTCAGGAAAACGGCGTCATGGATCAGCGGACCGCCCGCCGCTACCGTAGTATTATCCTGGAAAAGGGAGCCACGGAAGACGCCCTGGAATTGGTACGGGAATTTCTGGGTCGGGAGCCGGACAATAAAGCCTTTCTCAAAGATATCGGACTATAGTTGAATAACGCAAAACTGTTATCGGTACTGTTGACGATCACGGCCGCGGTCACGGCCGAAAATGCTGTAATCGAGCGTGAAAAACACCAGTTACTGGAAAACCAGGTGCTGCGATTGTACATCAATTTGAAAGAACAGCCGCTGTTTTACTCCGATTTCCCGGAATCAGGATTTTTATTTCGCAGTGCAGCCGGTTGCGATTCGCTGCTGCGTCAAATCAATCGCGATCCAACCGACTTTAAACAGGTGCTTAACAGCGGTAAAAAGCTCCAGAAAGATATTGAAAGAATTGTCGGGAATGGTCAGGGGCTGCGGATACCGGTCGCTAGTAAGCCGCAAATTAATATATTTTACTTCAGCGGTGCGCTTTAGTCCAGATCCAGATTGTTGTCCAGCTCGCTGAAAATCATTCCGGCAATTTCTCGGGCAATTTCATCGCCGCTCATCCCCGCAGTCGCCAATTCCTGCCAAGCGTCGGTCAACACGACCAGATCATTTTCATCGGCGAAAACCGCATCCAGTACCGCGGCCGGGACATCAAAATCGCGCAGGCGCTGATAAATCTCTAATCTGGTGTAATCCATGTCGGAAAATTACGGCCTGTGCCCAATCGGAAAAACAATCTCTTGGCTGAATTGCTGAATTATTTACAAATTTCAATGGTAGAAACCGGACAGGAGTAGATATGCAAAAAGGAGTTGTGAAAGAATACGACCACCACAAGGGTTTTGGGTTTATAAGTGGGGCGGATGGCGAGGACTATTTCGTTCACGCCCGGGGATTGCGGGTGCAATTACAGGAAAAAGGGTTGCGTCCGGGACAACGGGTCCTGTTTGACATCGCGTTTGATATCAAAGGTGATAAGGCGATTAATGTGCGTCTGGAATAGTACCAGCCGTTTCGCTTCTGATAGTCACCTGGTTTGTTGGTGGTGAGATTCCCAGTGTAAAACCGCTCTATTAATAGCTGCGTCGCTATATTTGTTCTACGTAAATTTGATTATGCTGCTGAGGAAATAATCACTTGCTTTACACTACCTACTGATCTGACTGGAATGGATACGAATACCGAAGAGCAAATTCTGCAGCGTCTGAAAAATTTATACCCGCAAAAATTTACCAGCACCGACCGTATTTTCAAGAATATCCATCGTGGCGACCGGATTTTTATCAGTACCGGTTGTGGCGAGCCACAGTTTCTGGTCAATGCTCTGGTCGAATACGTGGAATCCAACCCGAAAGCTTTTTTCGATGCTGAACTACTGCAAGTCTGGACCCTGGGCGTCGCCCCGTACACCAATGAAAAATTCAAGCACAATTTCCGGCACAATTCGTTTTTCATCGGCAACAATACACGTAGCGCCGTAAATCGCGGCTTGGCTGACTACACACCGATTTTTCTGTCGAAAATCCCGGAAATGTTCTTCCGGGGAATGGTCCCCATCGATGTGGCCCTGATCCAGGCCTCCATGCCGGATCATCATGGCTACATGAGTCTGGGAGTCAGCGTCGATATCGTCAAAGCGGCCACGGAAATCGCCAAATTGGTGGTGGTGCAGGTCAATCGTAACATGCCGCGGGTACATGGCGACGGATTCCTCCATATTGATAATATCGACTATATCATTCATCACGATGAACCGGTGCTGGAATATCTGGATGCACCCAATGACGATGTGGCGCGCGGCATCGGCCAATCGGTGGCCAAACTGGTCGAGAATGGTGATACGATTCAGGTCGGATACGGCAGTCTGCCCAACGCCATTCTGGCCAGCCTGCATGAAAAGAAGGACCTGGGAATTCACACCGAGTTGATCGGCGACGGTCTGGTGGATCTGATGCGGACGGGGGTGGTGACCAATTCCCGGAAAACCGTCAATCGCGGCAAAACGATTGCCACTTTTTCCATGGGTACGGAAAAAACCTACAAATTTCTGAACGATAACCCGGGCATCGAATTCCGGACCGTCGATTATACCAATAATCCCTTGAACATTGCCCTGAATGAAAACATCACCGCCATCAACAGCGCACTGGAGATTGATCTGACGGGACAGGCCACGGCCGAATCGCTGGGCAGCACCTTTTACAGCGGCATCGGCGGGCAGGCCGATTTCATGCGCGGCGCCGTGCTGGCTAAAAAAGGCAAATCCATCCTGACTTTACCGTCGACGGCCGAAAACGATAGCGTTTCTCGGATCGTGCCATTCCTGAGTGAAGGCGCCGGTGTCACGCTGAACCGCGGTGATATCCATTATGTCGTCACCGAATACGGGATCGCCTACCTGCACGGAAAAAATATCCGTGAGCGAGCGATGGCGCTGATCGCGATTGCGCATCCCAAATTCCGGCCGCAATTGATTCAGGAAGCCAAAAAACGTAATCTGATTTACCGGGATCAGGCCTATATTGCCGGCAAGGGCGGCGAATACCCCGATCAATTGGAGGCCTATCGCACGACCCGACGCGGAGTGGAGGTTTTCTTCCGGCCGGTAAAGATCAGCGACGAACCGGTTCTGAAAGAATTTTTCTATTCTCTGTCCGATAACAGCATGTACCGCCGGTTTATTTCCAAGCGTAAGGACATGCCCCACGAGCGCCTCCAGGATTTTGTGATCATCGATTACAGTAAGGAAATCGTGATATTGGCTTTTGTCAATAAAAAAGGCCAGGATATAATGGTCGGAATGGGGCAATACGGTGTGGTGGAGACGACCCACACCGGTGATATAGCCTTCGTCGTCCGTGACGATTTCCAGAACCTGGGGATCGGTAAAGAATTACTGAATTATCTGACCTTCATCGCCAAGCGACAGGGTCTGCTGGGCTTCACAGCTGAGGTACTTATGGACAATATCCCCATGCTGCATCTGTTCGAAAGCATGGGGTTTGATATCGAAAAACGGAGTGAAGAAGGAGTCCACGAGATGAAAATGATGTTTCGAGATACATTATGAATACGCACAAACCTGATATCCGCTATCTGTTCGAGCCGCGTTCCATCGCTGTCGTCGGTGCTTCCGAGAATCCAGGTAAGATCGGCCATGTTATCGTCAAGAATATTATCGAGGCCGGCTATCGCGGCAAGATTTACCCGGTAAATCCCAAAGGCGGCGAAGTCCTGGGGCACCAGGTCTACACCGACCTGCGGGATGTGCAGGACGAAATTGACGTTGCCACAATCGCGATTCCGGCCCGGTTCACGCTCGATGCGGTTAAAATGTGTGCCGACGCCGGCGTCAAACATCTGCCGATCATATCGTCGGGATTCGCTGAAATCGGCAATCTCGATGAGGAGCGGCGGATTATCGATTATGCCCGGCAGAAAGGCGTCCGGGTTCTGGGTCCGAACATTTTCGGCCACTATTCCGCCAAAGTTTCGCTGAATGCTACCTTTGGTCCACGGGACATTCGCCATGGCAACGTCGCCATCATCACCCAGAGCGGGGCGCTGGGCATTGCCATGATCGGGAAAACCGCCGTCCAGAATATCGGATTGTCGGCCATCATTTCCGTCGGTAATAAAGCCGACATCGACGAAGCCGATCTGCTGGAATATCTGGTCCGCCAGGACGATACGAAAATTATTCTGATTTATATTGAAGGTATTCAAAAAGGTGAACGGCTGGTCAGCGCCCTTTCGGCAGCCACCAAAGTCAAACCGGTGGTCGTGATAAAGTCGGGGCGCTCCAAGCGTGGTGCCATTGCCGCCGCCTCGCATACCGGTTCCTTGGCGGGGTCCGATGCCATTTTCGATGCTATCATGCGGCAGTGCGGCGTACTGCGGGCCGAGAGCGTCGATGAGGCCCTGGAATGGTGCAATTACCTTTCCAATGCACCGTTGCCCCAAGGCGATAACACGCTGATCGTGACCAACGGGGGTGGTGTGGGCGTCCTGGCCACCGACGCCTGCGAAAAATATGATGTTCGACTATATGACGATTCCCAGCGGCTCAAGCAGCAATTTGAAGCGGTCACACACGGCTTTGGTTCGACCAAGAATCCGATCGACCTGACCGGTGAAGCATCGGCCGCCGAATATGTTAAAGCGCTGGATGTGGCGCTGGCCGATGAATACATCGATGGCGTTCTGGCGCTGTACTGTGAAACGGCAATGATGACCGCCGATCAGTTGACCGAAATGATCGAAAGCAATTACGCCAAATACAAAGCCGCCGGCAAACCGATACTGTTTTCCCTGTTCGGCGGCGAAAAGACCGAGCAATGCATCAGAGCTTTGACCAAACAGAATATCCCTGTGTTCCGTGACGTCTATAATGCCACATCCTGCCTGGGCACCCTGTACCGCTACGAGAAGATGCGCCATGAGGAAAAGCAGGAAACGGTCGATCAGGCTGTCGACATCGCCGCTATCGAAAAAGTGATCGATGGTGCCCTGGCCGACGGCAGACAGTTCCTGCTGGCTAATGAGGGTGAATTGCTGCTGAAGGCCGCCGGCTTGCCGGGCCCGCAAAATGGAATTGCCCGGAATATCGATTCGGCCGTGAAAATCGCCGACCGGATCGGCTACCCGGTCGTTATGAAAGTAGTCTCCCGTGATATTCTGCACAAAAGCGATGTCGGTGGCGTGTTGCTGGACCTGGATAATCCCGCGGAAGTTATCGACGCTTACCAGACGATTATTCACAACTGCAAAGCGCACAAACCGGATGCCAATATCGAAGGTGTGGAAATCGTCGAGCAGGTAAGGGCCGGTACCGAAGTAATCATCGGAGCCATGCGTGATAAGACCTTCGGTCCGATCATCATGTTCGGTCTGGGCGGAATATACGTGGAAGTGATGAAGGATGTTTCGTTCCGGGCTTTGCCGGTCAGCCGGCGCGAGGTGCGGATGATGATCAAAGAGATCAAATCGTATCCTTTGTTATTAGGTGTCCGTGGCGAAGCCCGCAAGGAAATCAGCGGAATCGTTGAGACAATCTTTAAACTAAGTACGATAATTCGTCAATGTCCCCGCATTACCGATATTGAAATAAACCCGCTGATGGTTTATGAAGAAGGCCAGGGTGTTAAAACCGTTGACGTCAGAGTATTATTATCAAATGCTGAAAAGGGTGAATAAAATGCCTAAACTGATTATTACTTCAATACACAAGGACGCAGGAAAAACCAGTTTCATTGTTGGTCTGGGTCGGTTGCTGGATCGGAAAATCGGCTTCATGAAACCTTTTGGCGATCGACTTTTATATCGCAAAAAGCGGCTCTGGGATTACGATGCGGCGCTGATGACCGGTATCTTCAATATCGACGATCTGCCCGAGGATATGAGCATCGGTTTCGATCATTCCAAATTGCGCTATATGTACGATGAGTCCGGGGCCCGGGAAAAGGTCAATGATATGGTCAGCAAGACCGCCGCGGGTAAAGATATACTGTTCATCGAATCCGGTTCGGGACTCGCCCACGGCATCTCCGTGCACCTGGACGCGCTGACGGTGGCTAAAAACACCGGTGCGCGCCTGATTGTGCTGCTCAGCGGCGACAACGATCAGATTCTTGACGACGCCTCTTTTCTGAAAAAATACATCAACCTGAATGATATCAATTTTGGCGGCGTCGTGATCAACAAGGTCAAGGACACGGAAGAATTCGCTACCAATTACCTGGGTTATTTCACCGAACTGGGAATCGAAGTGCTGGGTGTACTGCCATATCGCTCCGAATTGACCTATCCGTCGATAAAATTCATTGCGGACGTGCTCTTTGCTAAAATTCTGTCCGGAGAACAGGGCATCGACAGTATCGTTAAAAATATCTTTGTCGGCGCCATGGGGGCCGATGCCGTCTTACGGGTTCAGAAATTCAAGAAAGAAAATAAGCTGATTATCACCAGCGGTGACCGCAGCGATATGATCCTGGCCGCCCTGGATACCCACAGCAAGGGTATCGTCCTGACCAACAATATTCTGCCGCCGGCTAACCTGATTGCCCGTGCCTCCGATGAGAAAATACCGTTATTGATGGTTGCGTCAGATACTTACCAGACCGCAAAAAAGATCGACGACATCGTGCCACTCATCACCGCCAAGGAGACCGGTAAGATCGAGCTTCTGGCCGAACTGGTACGGCAGAATGTGAAAATCGACAATTTAATCATTTGATTCCTGCACGAATCAGACGCTATGCAAGGCAGCCGGTCATTGCGACGGCTGCCTTTTCATTTATTGCAATGACCTGCGATTTAATCAACTATATCGGTGGCGTATTACCAAATATTAATTAAATTCACTCGTTATGACACAATCAGTTAGTTTAAAACTCACCGCCGAAGATATTGCCCGCTATGAACGCGAAATTGAGCAGATCGACCTTGCCGTCGAACATGATTTGCTGGCCCGAATTCCCGATAAAATTCAGACCTTGATGCGGGCCCGGGAATTATCATCGATCCAGGCCTCACTGGTCCAGGATATATCCAAGTTGGTATTGGTGCTGCGGAACGCGCCGAACATCGATATCAGGGTCAAGAAGAAAATCATTTTTGCTTTGCAGTACTTTTACAATCCCTATGATGAAATACCCGACAGTGTTGCCAATCTGGGTTTTCTGGATGACGCCATTGTGGTACACTGGGTGGTCGAACAAATCGCCCGGCAGTTTCCGGAATATTTTCAAGTCTGATCCCGATCGACGGATGTCGGCCGGAATTAATCAACGAACACAGCTGATTTTCACTTCCAGTGAAAATCAGGGAAGAGAACAGCAGTGAATCCAATAACAGTTGTCGTAGATGCCATGGGAGGCGATAATGCACCCCGGGCAATAGTGCGCGGCGCGGTTCTGGCAGCCAGGGCTAATCCGGTGAAAATCATTCTGGTCGGTGATGAGGATCGGATCAAGACCGAACTGGCCAATCAAAAATTTCCCGATGGATCGATCGTCATCCATGCCACGACCCAGAGCATTGAGATGGATGAGACTCCGCAGAATGCGGTCGCTGAGAAAACCGATTCATCGATCGTGCAGGCAGCGCAGATACTGGCGGCCGGAAAGGCCGAAGCTCTGATTTCCGCCGGCAGCACTGGTACGGTGGTTCTATCCGCAGCCAAGCATGTTCCAAGGATTTACGGTGTCCGGCGTACGGCGATCGCCACGGTTTATCCGACTCTGAATGAACTGAAACGCCCCGATTATTTATCGCTGATGCTGGATGTTGGTGCCAATGTACACTGCTCGGCGGAAGAGCTGGTGCAGTTCGCCCTGATGGGATCCGCCTATGTGGAGGAGGTCCGCGGCATTCGGAATCCGCTGGTCGCACTGCTGAATATCGGCGAAGAAGAGACCAAGGGCGGTGAGAAGATGAAATTAGCCTACCAGATATTGAAGAAAACTCCGAATATCAATTTCTATGGCAATATCGAGGGTAAAGACCTGATGCGGGGGATCGTCGATGTAGTGGTCACCGAAGGATTTGTCGGTAATACGGTTATCAAGACACTGGAGGGGGCGGCCAAGACGATTTCGCATTTGAGCCGGATCGCCTTTAAAACCAAATTATCCTGGAAAATCGGTCTGCTGATGCTGGCGAAAGGCCTGAAAACGTTGAAAGAAGTGACCGATTATTCCGAATATGGCGGAGCGCCGTTGCTGGGATTTGAAAAAATGGTCATTATCGCACACGGCCGTTCCAATCCCAAAGCGATCACCAACGCCATTAAAGTAGCCTGCAAATGTGTCCGTGATGATCTTTGCGGTCATATCTCGGACAGTATCAAGAATTATGAGGTTGAAACATCGCGGGAATTCTATCCGTTGATGCGTGAAATGGAATGATCACGGAAAACCCGGTTGGCGGAGCGGGATTCGCTGTCATTTATTTTTCGACCGAAAAATCACTGGTGTTTAAATTCCACTGGAATGAATCAAAGGAATAGAGCAATTAATCATCCAATGAGCCCGCACAGAAATATTAGACCAGTTTACGTTCTGACCCTCACGGTCGGATTATTGATTATGGGAACCGGCTGCGCCTATTTCAATACTTTTTACAATGCCCGGCAATATTTCGATACGGCCGAGGAAAAAAGACTGCAGAAAGTCGGTGAAAAAGTACCGGCGGGGGCGCTCGAGGACTATGGGAAAGTAATTGCCAAATCCAAGCGCGTACTGGAAAAATATCCTGATTCAAAATACCGCCTGGAAGCCATTTTGCTGATGGGTATCTCCCATTATCACCGGGGTGAAGTCCGCAAAGCCGAGATAACTTTCAAGAGTCTCAGCGAAGTGGACGACCGGGACCACCAGTGGGAAGCACAGTTCTGGCAGGCATTATGCAAATGGCGTCTGGGAAAATCGCAACCGGCGCTGGACGATCTGAACAATCTGCTCAAAGCGGACCTGCGGGACGATTTCAAGGCACGGATTTACCTGGCACAGGCTGATATTCTTCTGGAGGAAGGATTGCGCAGTGAAGCCTTTGGCTTTCTGGAAAAAGCGGCGGAATTGACCCATGATTCCAATGAACGTAGCCAAATCTATTATCAGATTGCCAGCCTGGCTTTCAATAACAGCGATTATGAGGCAGCCTACCGGGCCAATAAGCAGGTTCTCAAGAATACAATATCCAAGTCCCGGATCAACGACACCAACCTGCAAATTGTCCGGATTTACCGGCTGCAGAAGAAATACAACAATCTGGAATCGGAAGTAAAGTCCCTGCTGGCCGACGAGCAGTACAAAGATATTCACGCGGCGTTGCTGCTGGAGCTTGGAAAGGCTTATTATGACCGGCAGCAACTGGCCGACGCCCGGGAACAGTTGGAACTAGTCAGTCGTGGTTACCGGAAAACCGAGGCGGCGGCGGAGTCACTGTATCTGCTAGGGAAGATTCGCCTGTTCAAATATCACGAACTTGATTCCGCCAAAATTCTTTTTGATCGGGCCAGCAAGGAAAACAACAAATCACCGATCAGAACTCCGGCTCAGGATTATTTCCGGAAAATCGGCACGTATACGACTATCAAAGTACAACTGGCCGGGCAATTCGAACAATTGAATCAATTCCAGTCGCCCGCGGAAGACACGGTAATCGTCGATTCCAGCACCCGCGGACAGGTGGCGGCATCTGACAGTCTGAAACTGGCTAACACGATTGCCGGGAATATCTACAAACTGGCGGAATATGAAATCTTCAGTTTCGATTGCCCCGACTCGGGAATCAGTTATCTGGTAACGATAATCAATTACTATCCCGGGACCGATTATTATCCGCAGGCCCTGTTCACACTCAGCCGGCTGTATGAGCGGCAGGGAAGAAACCAGCTCGCCACTGAACTAAAAAACGGACTTATCAGTGAATTTCCCGAGTCGGAATACGCCGCTTTTTATCTTTCCGGAGGGAAAAATAATCTAAAGAATCCCGAGCAGGAATTATTGCTGACCGGAGAATCACTCTGGAAGGAAAAACCGGAATCGGCACTCACGACCTATAAAAAGATTATCCGGACCGTAGCCACCAGCGAAACCGCCGCGCAGGCCGCATTCTTCCTGGCTTTCCACTATGACCATACGTTTAACGCGATCGACAGCGCCTATGCCTATTACGACTGGCTGAATACCAACCATCCGGACAGCGAACAAGCCCAGGCCAGTAAAAAACGCCGGCAGATTCTGAAAACTCTGGTGGAACCGATCACGACAGTGCCGGCCGTCGGCGATACGATCATTGCCAGTGATTAACGAATCCGCCCCGATCATCGAAAATGTCCGGTTGTCGCAAAACCTGTGGCAACTGAAATTGCTGGCACCCGGGATTGCCAAGGCGACGGCCGGTCCGGGCCAATTCATCGAGATTTTAATCGACCATTCCTGGGAGCGCCCCTTGCGCCGACCGATGAGCATTGCCGGCGCCGACAATGACCAAATCACAATAATTTACAAGACATTCGGGCCAGCCACAAAATCACTGTCGGGTAAGAAAAGTGGTGAGATTATTGACCTGATCGGTCCGCTCGGCAACACATTTTCCGGTTACGAAGATAATTCACATTTTCCGATCCTTGTCGGCGGCGGTGTCGGTCTGGCGCCGGTTCTGTGGCTTCACCGGAAATTGGTACAGTCGGAAATCAAACATATCCTGATTATCGGCGCCCAGACCGCCGACGAACATTTCCTTGCTGACAACCCGCGGGAAAATATCTATCTGACCACCGACGACGGTACCCTGGGATTACGCGGTACGGTAATGCCGGTCTTGAATAAACTGCTGGGCGAGATTGCCAAGCCCAGTATTTACGCCTGCGGACCCCGGGCGATGCTGAAAGCGATTCAGGCGGTGGCCGTGATCGGCCGGGTACCCGCGCAACTGTCAGTCGAAAGTTATATGGCCTGTGGCATCGGGTTATGCCAGGGCTGCGCTATTCCGCTAGCAACCGATAACAACAGTCGGAATTATTCGCTGGTCTGCCGGGATGGACCGGTATATGCCGCCGAAGAGGTGAGTTTTGCCTGACTTGCGCACCAGAATTGGTTCGGTGGAATTCGCCAATCCGGTATTCGTGGCCTCCGGTACTTACGGCTACGGTACCGAAGCTGCAGGACTGACGGATATCAAAGGGATCGGAGCGGTGATTACCAAGTCAGTCACGCTGAACCCCCGCGTCGGTAATCCACCACCACGGATCGTTGAGACCGCCAGTGGAATGATAAATTCCATCGGGCTGGCCAATGTCGGGATCGATCGCTACCTTTCGGAGCTGCAGCCGATCTACCGGAATTTCCCGACTGCCGTCATCATGAACATCGCCGGATCCACACCGGCGGAATACCGGCAGGTGCTCGAAAAAGCCGAATCGGTTTCGTCCGACATTGTCGGTTATGAAATCAATATTTCCTGCCCCAACGTGAAGGAAGGCGGGATGGAATTCGGCGTCAGCCGGGAGGCGACGGCCCGTTTGACCGCCGATTTGCGCGGACTGACCGAGCGCCTGCTGATTATGAAGCTGAGTCCTAATGTCACCGACATTACGGCCATCGGCAAGGCCGCCGAAGCTGCCGGCGCCGACGCCGTCTCGGCCATCAACACGCTGGTCGGCATGAGCATTAATCCGAAAACCTGGCAGAGCAATATTTTCACTACCTTCGGTGGGCTGTCTGGTCCTGCCATCAAACCGGTGGCGATCGCCGCCGTGCATAAGCTGTACCGACAGTTAACAATCCCGGTGATCGGGATCGGCGGAATCACTACCGCCGGCGATGTTGTCGAATTCGCCCTGGCCGGCGCCACGGCGGTACAGATCGGGACGGCCAATTTCCGCGATCCGGCTGTCGGCATAAAAATCCGGGATGATCTGGAAGAATATCTGGCGGTAAAGAATCTTACGAATTTCGAGGATATCCGGGGCAGGGTCCGACTGTGGAGTTGAGACCTAGGATACTGGCGGTCATTCCGATTCTGTTGCTGATCGGCTGCGCCTCATCACCGCGCTATGGTGCCGGCGGTACGTCAAAAAAACCGGCAACCCGTGATACTGCGCGCCACCCCCGGGTGATCGAGGGCGTCAGTTCCTTCTATGGACCGGATTTTCACGGCAAGCTGACCGCCAACGGCGAGGTCTATGATATGTACGGACTGACGGCCG
>JBDRBK010000211.1:0-38126 GCA_043822705.1 Fidelibacterota bacterium | reverse complement strand
AATTATCTGTCGCATATGATGTTTTACAGGTTAGACAATTAACTATCCCGAACCATTCCACCCGAAAAATAATTTCTCTGATTACTTCCTGATTTTCCCTGATGCATTTTAGATTCAAGCGAAAAAAAACAGCACCGGCCGTGAGGCAGGTACTGTTCAATTATAATGAATACCGGGAGTTTGAACGGAAGTTTCTGGGAACTTCTTCTCGACGGGGTAATTCGTTACCCATTCATTAAATACAAAACTATGGTCTGATAGCCAGTTTTACCCTGAACCACAGTTTCATTGATTTAGGCTGTTCACGGCTGCTTGCCTGCGCTCCGCCGCCGGACGGCCCGCCTTTACCACCACCACCACGACCACCACCCATGCCACCGTCCATACCACCGCCGCGGCCACCACCGCGGCCACCACCCTTGCCGCCACCGGCATCGGACATGTCACCATTACCCTGCTCACGCATTACTTCCCTGTCAATTTCGCCGGCCAGAAATCCGACTCCCACAGTAGCGCCTGGTTCGATCCGTACACTGCCGGTTTGTTCTTCGATAACCGCCAGTGGTATCTGCAATTCATAGATGAATTGCCCCTGGATATATCCCGGTTTTACTATTATTCCACTTTCATTTGACACCGGCAGACGCCGGACCAGAAAATCGTCAGAGCCATAAATATCCACAATATTCTGATTCTGTAGCAGAAATTCAATCTGTTGGTCTCTTTCCTCGTAGGAATCACTGGCTCCACGCTTCATTCCACGCATTTCACCCGGGCCGGAGCCTACCGGATATTTAATTCCAAACACCTGACTATTTCTACCCCTGGGGTCGATCCATACGGTAAAACCCATAATCAGGGCCCGAAGAATCGTTGCCTGGTCGGCGGTCCGAAATGAAATATAGAGATTATCAGCGTCATTCATTATCCCCAGGGCGACCTTTTCCTTGTTCGGGATAAACTGGTTATTGCGCCATTCCCGGTCATTGCCATCAATGACAACAACATCATCTGACCAGCCACTATCGATTTGGCCGTTATTGCATCCGGTCATTCCGATAGCCAAAATTGTTAATGCTAATACAGTATTTAATTTCATTTTTTTTCTATAATCCTAATCAACACAAATGGTTTTTTATATACTCTCACGGTTCCTTGGCTCCCTGGGCTTTTCATGCATCCCCGGAGGACGACCTTCGAACGGGAATCTTCCCTTAAGTCTTTCACCACTCATCCGATCCAGTCGCCGGAGCTGTTCTTCGGTTAAAATTGGTTTTAATTCCTCCAGCAATTTTTCAAAAAGTTGTATGGTTTGAGAAATTTGCTGTTCGCGCATCTGCTGCATTTCAGTTGAGTGCTTATATAATATGACATTCAATGTATCAAGCTGTTCGTCAGAGGGAATTATAGTCGATTTGATTACATTCTCAAATCCCGGGCGATTACGGACATTGGACAGTTTATCGATGCGCTTCCCGATCAGATACTGGCTGGATGTCATCCCCAGGCCAAGGCCCAGAAAAAATGTAACGAAAATTATAATTGCCGATTTAGTCTCTATTTTTAGCATCTGATCACCCTTTCTTATTGAATAGCCAAGGCAATATTGTCGATGGTTACTTCCGGCAGGCCGATAATCGTGTCGATTGACAGGTAACCGGCATTACTTACGTTGTAGACCAACAGTCCAATCAGAACCAGGGTGGCGGCAATACCCAGGGGCTTGAAAAAGGTAGTAAGGGCCGTGAACATATCGACTTCGGTTGCCGGCTTATCCGGTTGCATTAAACGGGTCATAACCCGCTCGGCAAAAAATGGTTGAAACGACTCGGTTTTTGCATCCTGTATAATCATGCGGATCTGGTCCAGCTCCTGTTTTTCCAGGCATAACTGTTCCGAGTCGGTCAGGGCATCAGACAGCAGCTTTTGCTCCGCTGGTGATAATTTTACGTCCAAGGATCGATACAATAATTTTTGAATCGATTGCTTCATGTTTTCACTCCAAGCATTGGATTTAAGAGCTCTCTCATTTTTTTCTGGGCCCGCGCCAGCCGCGATAAAACCGTTCCCTCCGGCAAAGCCAGAATTTCCGCTGTTTCCCGGGTTGAATAGCCATCGATCAGTCGTAACACAATCACAGATCGATAACGAGGTGACAGTTTTTTTAAAGCCGTTTGTACCATTACCCTGATTTCCTGACGGGCTACGTCTTCCCGGCCGTCATAAACCGGTTGTTCCGACGGGCATTCATCCAAATTGAAAATTGCGAACACTCGTTTCCTTCTCTTCAATTCATTCAACGAAAGATTGATGGCAATACGGGTAACATAGGTTTCGATACTGGCATCGCCGCGAAAATCATTCAAAGAGCGGTATAATCGAATGAATGTTTCCTGCCCGACATCATCGGCTTCCTGGCAACTGCCCAGCATGCCAACCACGGTTGCCGCAACCCGCGGCTCCAGATTTCGGACTAATTTCTGAAAGGCATCATGGTCGCCGCTTCGTGCCGCTTTGACCAGTTGACTTTGATTCATTCGCAACTTTTTCCATCTGCTGGTTAGACAAATGAAATTATTTGATCATTCCAATTATTTACTCTAACAATAAACGGATTTCTCGCCGGAGCATTCATCGATCCAGTACAACGAATCTGATGACCTGACCACCACCAGGCGCGAGGTCGATTTTCAGTTTGTCGGTACTGCTAACGTTCCGGTCTGAAATCGAATAGGCATACGGATTAGACTGCCAATCCGCATCGGTAGCGTCGGCATAGATTTCAGCCCGGTAACGGCGGGTCGAATCCAGGAAATCCAGACCCAATTCCAATGACCGGCCGTTTTCATTGGTGATGCTGCCCAGATACCAGTCATCACTGTTACGGTCTTTGCGGACGATTGTCAGATATCCACCGATTTCAGCATTCAGCACCCTGGTTTCCTCCCAGTCCACCGGTACATCCTCAATGAATTTGAAAGCCGGGTGACCGGCATAATTCTCCGACAGATCGGCGGCCATGTGCAGGGGGCTGTAAATCGTCACATACAGCGCCAGTTGTTTTACCAGCGTTGTATTGATGCGATTATCGGGACGATCGGCTTCTTCGAAAAACAGGTCGAAAATTCCCGGTGTAAAGTCAAAGGGGCCACTCAGACAGCGGGTGAATGGAATGATAGTCGTGTAATCGGGCGGGTTGCCGCCGTCCGGTCCCCAGGCATTGAATTCCTGCCCGCGGGCGCCTTCGCGGGTCATCAGGTTGGGCCAGGTCCGGCGGATTCCCGTATCCTTGATCGGTTCGTGAACATCCAGCATGATGCCATAACGAGCAGCGGTCTCTGTCACTTTCCGATAGTGGTTGACCATGTACTGGCCATGGTGCCATTCCCGGTGTTCCGTGGGCCGACCTTCCTCGTACCGGATAATATTCCGCCCATGCCCCACATAGCCGGTTTTGACGGTCTTAATTCCATGCTTTCTACATAATTCAAAGGCAGCCTCAAGTTGAGCCTCGTAATTGCCGATGCCCTTGCTGGTTTCGTGATGCCCGATTAATTGCACACTTTTCTCGGCAGCGTAAGCGCTTAGCTGCGGGAGATCGAAATCAGGGTGAGTCGCGGTAAAACTGAAAAGATTGCCATTAGCGACCCAGTCGCCATCCCAGCCGGTATTCCAGCCTTCTACCAAAACACCATCAAAACCGTGTCCGGCGGCAAAATCGATATATTTTTTGACGTTGGCGGTGGTGGCACCGTGTTTTTCACCGGAACCCCAGGTGTATTTCCCGATATGCATTCCCCACCAGATGCCCACGTATTTACCGGGTTTGATCAAGGAAACATCCTCGATGCGGCTGGGTTCATTCAGATTCAGCGCCATGTAATTGGTTATCAATTCCCCCGCTGTCTTGGCGATCATAATCATCCGCCACGGCGATACGTGGGGCGTCGCGGCCCGCACTTTATCCCCTTCGGCCCAGGGCACCAGATCACATTTGAGGATATGATTGCCGGCGTTCGCCAGCGTCATGCTGGCATAATCGGTCAGAGCGGCTTCATGAATGCTCAGGAACAGACCATCGGCCGTTGCCATTGTAAACGGCGTATGGGCCGTATCGACCTGACTGACCGGTGTATTTTCAAAGAGATATTCATAGCGATTCCACTGGTAGGCGCCGATCCACCAGGCCCGGTGATCGCCCGGCAAAGCAAACTCAGTCAACTCATCCATGATGATAAAATCGCCCAAATTGGCCTGCCGCGGAAATTCATAACGGAAGGCTACCCCGTCATCAAAGGCTCGGAAGATAATATTTACATTCCGGGCCGGCTTCTCGTCCGTTGTCAATTCAATCGCCAGTTCATTATAGGAATTTCGAATCAGGCGTTGCTCGCCCCAGGGCTGTTCCCAGATTTCATCGAATTTATTCCGCACAGTATTCATAACTTTCAATCCCTGACTGAAATCCGGCACAGATTTCAATACAATGCCCAGCCGGGATTGATCCAATACTTCCTTATCGCCATAGGCGATAGTGTAATACGGAATACCGTCAACAAGTTCAAAGACGACCCGGTTGATTCCATTGGGAGATTTAACTTGTTGCGACCTGGAGTGATCCCCGATTCGGTTGCAGCCGCTGTAATTAATGGTTATCGGGATCAGGATTAATCCGATGAAAAGTAATTTAAGTCCGGTTTTCAGCATCTAATTCACCCGCAATTTAGTAAAATGGATTCAGCAAATTAGGTTCCCCCGTCTGGAAAACTGAGCAAAATAATAAGCCCCCGACAGTGCCGGGGGCTTGACCGGTGAAGATTAAATCTTTTTCCGGATTATCTTATTTATACCCGACAACAGTAAGACTGATGATTCCAATATCACGGACTTTCATTGCTTCGATTTGATCAGTAGTCAGGTATTCCTCCAGCACATCATCGGGAATTTCGATCAGGGTTCGTTTCCTGATTTCCACTCCCTTGAATCCGCTGTCGGCGATGATCCGCAGGTAGTCAGCTTCCTGCAGGGCGCCGGCGACGCAACCGGCATACATTTCCGCCGATTGCCTGAGCTTCTCCGGCAATTCACCGTTGAGAACAATATCCGATATACAGAAATGTCCCCCGGATTTCAGCACTCGAAATATCTCTGCAAACGCCTTTCCCTTATCGGGCACCAGATTCAGGACGCAATTACTGATAACCACATCGGCAAATTCCGCTGCGACCGGCAGATTTTCAATTTCGCCCAGTAAGAATTCAATATTTCCATAGCCCAGTTTGGCGTTATTCTTTTTGGCCAGGTCAATCATGGCTTCGGTCATATCAATGCCAATCACCCGGCCGGTTTCACCCACCAGCGACCGGGCCACGAACACGTCATTGCCCGCCCCGGAGCCCAGATCAACCACGGTGTGACCGGCCTTTATTCCCGCATGCTCGGTGGGCAGGCCGCAACCCAGACCCAAATCCGCTTCCGGCACATAGCCCTCCATATTGGAATATTTCTCGCCCATGAAGGTGTATTCACCGTCCTCGACCGAGCCGCAACAGGATTGTTCAGCGGCGCAACAGGGCGCCACTTTTTTACGGGCAATACCACTGTATTTTTCTTTTACAATTGATTTAATCTGTTCCTGATTATTCATACTACCTCCTTATTTGCAGCCGCAGCCGCAACCCACTTTGGAAAACAAATTCGCAAAGTTTTCCTTAATTTCTTCGATTCGCTTTCGGTCGATACAATAGCAGGTTTTAGGGCCTTCTACCGTACCCTGGATCAGTCCCACCCGTTTCAGTTCCTTCAGATGCTGGGAAACGGTGGCCTGGGATAGGGGCAACTGATCGACGATAGCACCGCACATGCAAATGTCCACGTCGGTGAGGATTTTCAGAATTCGGATTCGCGCCGGATGTCCCAACGCCTTGGCTACGTCGGCCAGTCCCACATCCTCAGCCGCGAATCCCTTTGTTTTTGCTACAACCATAATAATCTCTTAATCGTATATCGTAATTATACGATTATATCTCAACAATCGCTACATTTTTTTCGTTTCCCGGCAAATAATTTATTTACAGCAAAACCATTCCCTGGCAAACCTGCCGGGCAAAACGCCGGTCATGGGTCACCAGCAAAACCGTTTCATTCCGTAATCCGCGGATTACTTTCACCAACTGTCGGCGCCCCTCCCGATCCAGGTAGGAATCCGGCTCATCCAGCAAAAGAATTTGAGGCCGGCAGGCCAGCACTCCCGCCAGGGCCACTTTGCGCATTTCTCCCAGACTCAGGTTGTGGCAAGGACGGTAGTATCCGCCGTCGTATCCCACCTGTTCCAAAGCTTTTTTAGCTGTGGTCCGGGCTTGCTCAAATTGTCCGTGGATGTTCAATGGACCGAAGGTGACGTCTTCGATCACCGTGGGACAAAACAACTGCACCTGGGGATCTTGAAATAAAAATCCCACCTGCCGGCGAATCTGTTTCAGCGTTCGGCGTTCCACTTCCATTCCGTTGACGCGGATCGATCCGCTGCCTTTCAGCAATCCCACAATGGAGCGCAAAAGCGTACTTTTGCCGGCACCGTTTCGCCCCAGCAAGGCCATTTTTTCACCGGCCGGCAGCGTCAATGAAAATTTGTCCAGCACCGGCTGGTCTGCTGTGTAACTGAATGAATAATTGCTGATTTCAATCGCCGCCGGCATTTTACCCGACTCCGCTGATCAACCAGGGAATAATCAGAACACTGACTCCGGCAATTCCCGCCCACCCGTGGACCGGCGTGCGGGTCGGCTCCGGAATCAATGGCAGCACAACCCCGCCGCCGCGCAGCAAAACGGACTGATACACGGCTCCGGCATGGTCCACGGCGATTATGGCCAATTTGCTGGTGAGTGCGGACAGGCCGCGCCAGTGCGGCGCGCCGTGCAGACGCAGGCTGCGGGCCTCACCCATTTGCCGGGCCAGGTAGACAAAACGTTGGAAATAACGCACGGCTATCATCAGCATGAACAAGACTTCATCCGGAACCCGCAATTGCTTCAATGTCAACAACAACCGGCTGATTCCCGGCAGGCCGATCATTGAATAAATCCAGAAAAATATCGCCACGGTTTTGGCGGTGACGCTCAAACCAAAATACAACTCGGACATTACCGCCGCATCCGACCACCCCAGCAGACTGCTCAACGCCGGTGCCAGACCGAAAAACAGCACCGTGGATAATAAAATTCCGCCGACAGTTCGGGGAACGCGGGTGCCGGGCGTGTTACAATATATCAGGATAGCAGCCACCAGATACCAGATCAGCCTGGCAGGATGGTTTACTGGAAAAACACCGATTGACACCACACCGCTGACCGCCAAAATGAACCGCAGGCGGCTGTCGATCGCGGTTACATCCAACCAGGACGAAGTCAAGGTTTTTGCGCCTGCCACAGAAACAGATCGTCCGTTTCCTCAAATAAGACCGGAGTCAAACCGGCGCTATTGGCCAGCCGGTCCAATTCCTCGGGTCGGGGTAGCAGATCATGCTCCACCGCCGTACCGGCGTTGCGGTGAAAATCGTTGCAGATTACCCGCGACATGAAATGCAGGATAATCAGGTGACCGACCGGTTTTAATATCCGCTGGACGGCCATAAAAAATCTGCCCGGATCATCCAGGTGCGGCAGGACGGCAAATGCCAGCACCAGGTTAAAACTGGCGGCGGCAAAAGGCGGATTCCGGATATCACCAACCTGCACATCGTGGTGAATCTTCCGAGCTTCAGTCACCATTTTCTCCGACACATCCAGGCCGGTGACCCGACCCGTTTTGCCGACTGCGTTTACCAGCGCCGGCAGCGCAATTCCGGTGCCGGTGCCAACATCCAGGACACTGTCGCCGGGATAAATTCGAAAATCGGCGATCATCCGGGCGAGGCGTTGCTGCTCCGGTTTGAATTTGGCTGAATTCTCCCAGGTCGGTGCCAGCTTATCAAAAAAGTGCTTCCGTAAATCCGGGTCGGTCCTCACGCCACCTCCCACATTTGTCGAATGCGCGGCTCCAGTAATTTAACCAGTGGCGGTATTCCGACCAGTTGGAGGATCAAACCGGGAATACCCGACACGATTTTGGCACCGGTATAAATTCCCGGCGGCAGATGAAACAGCGGCGCAATCAAAAATACCAGTGCTGCCAGTACGACACGCTGAGCCAGGATTCCGCCGACCAAACTGCCCACAACACCGAAGCCCCAGTGCCGCCTTAACAGGGCGATACTCCCCCCAAGTACCGCGCCTTCGGCAGCCATCTGGGGTGCTATCGGTGGATAAAACGGCGGCATCCCGGTCAGTACTCCGGATAGAATCGGTGCCAAGAGACCGACTGTAGCCGCCACGCCCGGCCGTACCAGCAGGCCGGCCAGGGCAATCGGAAAAAACAGCGGTAAAAAGGTTGATCCCAGATGGACCAGATGAAACAACACCGGAAAGGTCAGCGCCAGGACCAGAAAGACCGCCCCCAGTATCAGATCAGGTGTCACCGGCCGTGGTTTATCAGAAATCAAAGAAGACGCCCCCTTCCAGCGACCGGCCCGGCAGGGGAAAGCCAACCATCGACTGGTAATCGCTGTTCAGCAGGTTCTTAACCTGCAGGTTCAATGCCAGCGTTTTAATCGGCGTTACCTCGATTCCCATGTTAACGACACTGTAGGCCGGCAACCGGTGATAAGCGCCGCTGTCAAAATATTTTACGCCGACCACCTGTTTCAGATTGCCACGGATGGTGAAATACTGGCGATGATAGCCCAGCGTCGAACTCAGTTGCCATTCGGGCTGGTTGACGACCGGATTGTCGGACCCGAACCAGCCGGCATTCAGCCCCAGATGCAGGCCGCGCCGGGGGTTCAGTTTCAAGGCGAGGTCGAGACCGCGGTAGTCGAATTCCCCGGAATTACGCAATTCCTGATTGGGCCAGATGCCGACGGTCTCGATCCGGTCATGACCACTTGATCGATAAGTCGTCAGATCGACCGTCAACCTGCGTCCCGGCCGGTAATTCAAGCCCAGCTCGGAGGTCTTCGACTGTTCCGATTTGAGTTCAGTATTGGGGGCCGGAAACAGGTACAGTTCACGGATGGTCGGACTGCGAAAACCGCTGCCCTGGGAACCGGTTAGCATCAACCGTTCATTTATCCGGAAGGAAGCTCCCAAGTACGGTACGATCACTGCTCCGAATTCACTGTGGATTTCCCGACGCAATCCGGCCGATGTCGTCAGTCGCCCCAGATTCTGTTCGCTGAGCAGATAGCCGGCGGTTTCAGTCACCGTGAATTTTTCACCGACAAGACCTGGTTTAAATACGGCAATTAATTTTCCACCGTAGTTTTTATAGTCCAATCCGACTGTGGTCGAATTACCCTTCAATAAATGAAAATGATGTTTGAGGATCAGACCATCGCAGAAATCCGTGGAATGGAAGCCATCGGAGATTTCATGTTCGCCGAGATTATGAAAAATCAGGTAGTCCAGCTTGATCGTGGTTAAATCGATGCGGGCCGTGAGTGTCAGGTCAGACCGCGTAATATCATATTCCAGGCCCGTGACGCCGCCTTCAGGACCGGGGTCTTCCATATGAAACGGTACCGATTTACCGACCAGCGCCAGGTAAAAATCGGGATTAATTTCATAGCCTACCCGCAGGTGCCAGGCCTGTGAATCAAACGCGCTGTGTGGCCGGTGACCATTGGTGGATCGACTGCCATAGGTGGCGAAATAATCCCATTGCCCCAGTCGGCCGCCATGCTGGAAAACCATTCGCCGGACACCATAACTGCCGCCGGACAGCCGCAGGCGGGTTTCCAACCCCTGGACCGCCACTCGCCGGGTCTTCATATTGATGGCCCCGCCCAGGGCATTGGTACCATAGAGGATTGAGGCGGCGCCTTTGATGATCTCGACTTCGCTGATCACGTCAGCGGCATAGGCATCGGGCACCGGGTGCCCCATGAGACCCATGATTTCCGGCTTGCCATTCTGAACGATTAAAACACCGGTAGTGGGGTCGCCGCCCTGGCCGCGCAGGGTCAGTTTGCCGGCCGATCCGCCGGAGACACCGTAGCCCATAACCCCTTTTTCGGTACCGAAAACACCGGGTACTTCGTTGACCAGTACCTCATTCAAGTCCCGGTAGGCCATTGCCTCGATTCTTTCCTGTGCTACGGTGATCCGGGTCGTTGTCGAAAGCGAAGCCGAACGCAGGCCTTCCACAAACACGGAATCCATTTCATGAATCCAGGCCGAGTCGCGCTGGGAATAGTAACCCCGTGGCAGGTGTTGTCCCCAGATTACCGTAAAAAATAACAGGATAATTAAAATGGTTTTTTTATCAGACATGCAATTCCCCAGCTTTCAAATATTACGTTTTTGGTATTAGTAACACGATGGTTTAAAAAAATATTACTTAATACGTTCGCCAATGGTTGATTTGATCAGATCGATGTGTTTGACGCCCTTGAGCGACTTCAGTCCGTGGTACAGTGCCATCACCTGTTCGGCCGGACCTTTCACCACTACGATTTCAAGGCAGTTGTCATGATCCAGATGGACATGCTGGGATGAAATCACCGTATCGTGGTAATCATGCTGGATGTTAAGCAGCTTGTTCACCAATTCGCGCTGATGGTGGTCGTACACGAAGGCGATCCCGCCGGCGATGATGTCATTCTGGGACCATTCCTCGTCCACCAGGGCCTCGCGGATCAGGTCCCGCAGGGCCTCGGAGCGATTGGTATAGTTACGCTCCCGGATGAACTGGTCGAACTCCTCCAGCAGGGAGTTTTCAATTGAGACACCGAATCTGATCAGGTTGGGCATGTGTTACGAATGTTAATTGTGTGCCACAAGTTAACAATAATTATATCGCGCTTCAATAAAGAAGAACCTTATTATCCATAAGTCTATTTTTCCGATAAGGTCTTTGGTAAGCTGCCATCTCTCGCAGGAATGGCAGCTTTTATTATCTGAAAAGGCGCTGAAGCGCCTCGGCTGTCTAATTTCAATGAATACCCAGCCCTGAAGGGCTGGGCTAGTGATAAAATTCTAATTCATTGCGCGGCATAGCGTGCTGTGCTTTTATTAATTAATAGCACAAGCAATGTCACCCTGAGCCGTCGAAGGGTGACCTGCAATAGTAATCATGCTTCGATACACCTCCTTCCAACTACGACGCACAGGCTGGCTTAGCATGACGACGGAAGCTCCCCCGCCCCACGGCTCCTCGCTCTTTCCTCTTGGCTACTTAAAAATCCAGCACGAATTTCTCATCCACCTTCAAATTATAGCGGATATCGTCGATAGCCCACACCGTCCAGGGTGTTTTTTCATCGGCCCATTGCAGCGGGTTGCGTGTTGGCAGGTAAATGCCATTGATCCACTGCCAGTCCTGGGGGGTGATCGCCCAGCCGACCAACTTACCGTTTTTGGGTCGTTGTGCTTCGATCCGGGATACCAGTCCCGTGGCGGGATCGAAATCGATCAGCAGGCTGTCGGTCTGGTCATGGAACGGCACAAATAATTTCAGGCGATTATCGCTGACGACCTCCCAGCGCAGGCGCTCGTCCTGGATCAGCAGGGATGGCATCAGCACCACTTCGGACCAGATCGAAATATTGAAGGCCTGTTCGAATTCAGGACCGGATTCAGTCTCACCGGCGATCAGGGCCTTACCTACGCCATTGATGTAGAGCTCGTGGCCTTCGATCAACTGTTTGCCGAACCAGCCCACTTTCATGTCGCGGCGATAATCACCGCCGAAACGGTAAAATACCTGGTAGTTGATCCGCATTTTAATACCGTTGATCCGGGCCTGTGGTGCACCATGGAAAACGGCGGTTTTAACTACCGGGATTTTGTCTTCGAACACGGTTTGCAAATAGCGCAGCACCGGCGCCGGCAGGTTATCCGGCAGTTTGGTGATGTATTCGGTCTCGCAGGATTCAGCCACGGCAGGTTCAATTTTCGGTGGCACCTGCAGACCCAGCCAGCCGGTAAATCCTAGCGCCGATAGGGTTCCCAGAACAGTAATCAGGATATTCATTTTTTTCATCTCCGTCAGAACGGTATTAATTATCTGTGGGCGGTTCTAATAAGTCCTGCACCCGGTTACACAAACTGGCAATGATCCGGGCAAAATCGTTCAAATCTTCATCTTCAAGTTCCAGAAACAGGCTGGACATATAGGCCTGGTCTTGATCGACCCGCCCGGTCCAGTATTGACGGCTTTGCTCTGTTACCACCAGCCGCAAAATGCGCCGATCGGCGTGGTCTGGAGCCAGTTTCAGAAATCCCCGCTGCTCCAGTTTCAGGGCGATCTGTTTCACATTCTGCCGGGATGTGCCGAAAGCAGTCGCCGCTTCCGTCATTGTCGGTGGTGCATCGAATAACTTCTCCAGCACCGCCAGCAGCATCCACTGTTTGGTAGTCAGACCGTCAGCCGCTAAAAACTGGTCGCCCAGGTACTGCCAGCGCTGGGCCAGCAGAAAAACCGAACCGAAAATCGAAGCCATGTTTGTCAAGCGATCACTCATATCTTTCTCAATTACGTAATGTATTGCCTAATAATAGGTAATATAGTACGTATGGCGCTGTAAAAATTCAAATACCTTTTATTTTATCGATTGAATCTGGCTGGTTCGTCCAGGTCAGCACGGAATCGTGCAACAGATTAATCCGTCGCCTGTAGTTCCTGCAGATATTCATCCAGCCAGCGCAATTCACCCTCCCACTGAAAACGGGGGCGGGTGGCCACCGCCAGGCGGGCCGCCGAACAATTGCTGTCTTTCAGGAATTGTTCCAGTCGACCGTAGCAATCGATCAACTCGACCACGTTTTCACGATACTGCTTCAGGCAGTCCAGTACCTCATCAGCAGGCAACAGATCGCTGTTGTAAATGCCGACGTGAAAAGGATCCTTGGGAACAACCGGTTTACGCAACAGTTCCCGCAGTTTGATCTCCAGAGCCTCAAGGCCAGCAACGGTAAGTTCAAAGGTCTTCCGGGCCCGGTTGCCCTCCGATAATTCTACTGCCGACTTAACCAGGCCACCCTGTTCCAGCTTGTTGAGCAATTTGTAGATCGACGACATGGACAGGTCGGTCCAACTGCGCATATCTCGGTAGTCCACGTCTTTTTCGATCTGGTAGGGATGTTTTGGACTTTCCGCTAGCAGACCCATCAATGCGGCCTCGGCATTACTGATTTGATTTTCACTCATCAATCACCTCGTTATTTATTATACGATATTGGATGGATACAATATTATATCAATAATAATATTTAGTGCAACATTCTTTTCCGTTCGCGTGATAAATTATTGCCAGGTATAGTTCACAACTCAGGGATCGACTTAATCAGCACCTTGAATCGGGAGGTTCAAAATGAAACTGAAAGCCCTAATATTATCAACCGTCACGATCCTTTTACTGGGGGGAAATTTCGCTGGAGCGCAAACACCGGCCGGCGCCATTCCCAATAATGAAAAACTGGTAATCCTCTGGACCAGCGGCGACCGGGACGTGGCCCTGAAAATGGTGTTCATGTATGCCGGCAATGCGCCGCGTTTTGAATGGTGGAAAGATATCACGCTGATCGTCTGGGGACCATCTTCCAAATTGCTATCCGAAGACCCGGAAGTGCAGGAGTCCTTTAAGAAAATGCTGGAGGCCGGAATTGTCGCCAAGGCCTGCAAGGCCTGTTCCGATCAATACGGCGTCTCTGACAAACTGACGACGTTGGGCGTGGAAGTCAAATACATGGGCGGTGAATTGACGGAATACATCAAAGGTGATTATAACCTGATTACTATTTGATTGCCGCTTTAAATCGGAGAAGATCCGGAACAACATAGATCCCGCTCCCCTACAACCGACACTCATTTTGAGCACAGTAACACCAGACACGCTGAGCTCACTCAGCCGATTTATTAGTTGAATGCTGATTTAAAGGTTAAATCAGCATTCAACATTTTGAACTTGTTACTTCTTCCGTTCCATCCAGCCGATCAGGCCCGGCAGGATCACCACCGAGGTCAGAAAGCACGCCAGCACGCCCAGGAAGAGCGCGCCGCCGAATTGACCGTAGGCCGGGAAGACCGAGAACAGCATCGACCCGAAGGCGAACATGGTGGTTAGCGAGGTCAGGAAGATCGCCTTGCCGGTACTGGCAAATATCGTCCGCACCTGACCCCGGCCCTCCGCCACCCAGCGGTGGATGATGTGCACGCCATCGTCGATCCCGATGCCGATGATCAGCGGCAGGCCCATCACTGTCATGATATTAAGGGGGATTTTCGTCAGGTACATCAGCCCCAGCATCCAGAAAAAGCCCAGAATCAGGGGCACGAAGGCCATCAGCGCCAGACTGAATCGTTTGAAATCGATCAGCAGCAGTAACAGTACGATCATCATCGTCAGTATAATGGCGTTGCGGCCGTCCCGGCCGAATATATCCAGCAGGGCGACCATCAGCGGCGCCAGTCCCGTGCCTTTTTCACTCACCTTTTCCACATCGGCAGCAAAGCGGTTCAGGAATTCGCCGTCATAAATACTGCCGGAAGGATAAACGGTGATCAGGAACTGGTCGCGGTCATTATTGGCATAGCGGTCCAGAACCCAGACCGGCAAATCGCTGAGCGCGAATGGTGTGGTTGTCGCCATACGGACCACAGCCTGCTGGTAATGCGGCGTGAAACTGCGCTGGAACCGGCTCAGGCCGGTGACTAGCGCCGGGTCACCGGATTCCAGGGTCGCCAGCAGTCCGGCCATCAGGTTACCGGCCGTGGGTCGATCGGGATCGCCAACAATGGATTTGCATTTCACATCCACCTTGTCTTGACCGCCGATGAAGGCCATATCCTGCATCTCAATGATATTCATCTCCAGCCGCCCGATCTCGGTGCGGATGGTTTCCAGTTCATCCGCTGTAATACTCCGGCGCAAAGTGGCGCCGGCCATCTCCAGGCGGATATCATCCACCTGGTGCCGGCGGCGGGCCTGTTCTTCCGGGGATGGCAAAAACTGAGAAATATCGTCTGTCAGAGCCACCGTCGGCATTTCACGGTACTGTTCCGCCAGCATCCGCGATTCCTCGATATCGTCGGTAATCACCAGGGCGTAATCCATGGAAAGATCAAATTTTTCCATGACCGTATCGATCAAAGCGATCGAGACCAGTCCTTCCGGTTCCATGCTGCGATAGTCGTAATCCCATTTGATCTGGAAAGCCGAAAATACCAGCACGGCAGTGACTACCAGCGAGCTGGAAATCGACAGGATATAATGGCGGCTGGCCCACTCGGCGGCAGCACCCATGAATTTGAAGGACAGATCGCGCCGGTTGATTTTACCTTTTTCCGGATAGCGGACCTGCCGACGGTCGATCCGCCGCTCGCGGAATACCAGCAGGGTCGGCAGGAAAACCAAGGTCGCCAACAACACCGACAACAGTCCCACACCGATGACAATGCCCATCTCCTTCATCCCGCGGGACTGGCTGACCAGCAGCGCCAGAAAAGCGAAGGCCGTGGTCAGTCCGCCGGTCAGGATACCCTTGCCGGTTTTCTTGAATGTGCCATCAAGGGCGTTTTCGATCGAATCGCCCCGGGCCCGCCGTTCGGTGAAACCGCTGATCAGGTGGATCGAGAAATCGATACCCAGTCCGAACAGGATCACCGAGAAAATCGAAGTCAGCATGTTTAGCTGCTCTACCAGCAGGTAGGCTAGTCCCGATGCCCAGATGATGCCGACGATCAGGTTCACCAGCGCCAGCACCGGCGCCAGCCACATCCGGAAGGAAACCATCAGCAGCGCCAGGATCACGACCATGGCAATCAATGTCGAACTACCCAGTGTTTGAGTGCCGTAAACCTGTTCATCGTGTTCCTTGGCGATCGAACCGGCCAGCCCGACGCGAACGCCGGGATGATTTGGCAGCAGCTCGTCCACCAGTTGCTGAGTCTCGATCGTGCAACTCATCAGCAGGTCGCGATCCCAGAGTGTGAATGACGGTATGCCGTTCAGGATCAGGGCGGTCTTATCGTAACTCAACATATAGGGTTCACCGAACAGCAGTTTATCCGCCACGGCCTGAATTTCGGCCTCAGTCAGCGGTTGCCCCGCGGCGCTTTTCTGCAGGTGGATCAGGAGATTCTGGATGCCGTCGAGAAAGTTCACCGCCCCATCTTCCTTTTCGCGGGTGGAAATCGATTCTTCCTGCCCTACGTATTCTGCTTCCAGTGAATTATTCAGGTTGGTCAGCAACCCGGACAGATTGGGATCCGCAAACATATCCCGGGACGTTTCCAGATCGGCGGATTTGATCAGCATCAAACCGTAATCTTCGATGAATTCCTTAGATATCTTGTAATCGATACGCTGGTACAGCGGAAAATCGATCAGGCCCTCATATTCCCGAATTTCCTTTCGCAGTCCGGCAATCTGGTCGCCCCGTCCCGGTTTTTCGAGCAGTCGCTCGATTTTGGCCTCCCGGTCGGCAATCTGGGCCCGGTACCGGTCGTTGTGCGAGCGGTCCTTCAGTTCCAGCATTTTCGGCGCCAGATCGTCGGCAAAATCTTTAATGGCCTGTTCTTCGCCCTGTACGACCACCACCATGCTGGTGGCGGTGGCGAATTCATCGATGATTTTATTGAACTGGGCCACCTTGGGGTCATCTTCCGGCAGGACATCGGACGTCCGCATGGTTATCGTCAGGTTCCCGGCCAGGATCATCATGATAATTGTAATCAGCAGGGAAATCCCCAGAATCTGCCAAGGGTGCCCGCTATGCCAGTGGGCCAGTTTGCTTAAAATTCGGTCACGCATTTTTCACTCCAGTTTGGTTAATTCTTGGATTCACTCTTGGCAGTCGTCGAACCATGAACCGGAATAATTCATCGTTCGACAAGCTCAGGGTGACATGATATTTGTTTATTACCCGCATCAGAAATATACCCGTACTCGGATAATTCCACCTTTTCCCTGGTCGCTATCGAAAACCGTACCGGCTTTACCCAGATTGAAACTGGCGTAGGCGGTGATTTCAACATTGTCGGAAAAGCTGTATTCCAGGGCCGGCACCAGCGCCGTACTGCCATCGGAAATGTTGATAATCGTGGACAGGCTGGCCACAGTCAAATCGGTCAGCGGATGCATGGCAAACAGATAGAGTTGGTCCCGCGACAGCGCTTTCTGTTCATTGGCGTAAACGCGCATCCAGTCATTGAGCGTATAATCGGTCACCGCAGTTTTCCCGGCGGAATAACAAAAATATTCAGCCATCAGATAGGTGCCCCAATCCAGGGTATAATCGATTCCGGCCGCCAGCTCATAGAAATCTTCGCTCACGGACAGGTCGTTGTAGCCATACTCAGCCCAGAGACCGAGGCCCAACAGTTCGCCAGCGGTGCTGAAACCGGCCAGGCGACGACGCTCCGCTGTCGCCGGGAAGCCGATAACCGGATCGAGCGTCATGAAATCAGTGTACGACCACAGTTTTTCGATGGCATTGACACTGAAATCGAAACGGCCCAAGCGACCTTTCAGCTCAACCATTTTATCGGAATTATCCCAGGTATCCTCAGGACTTACCAACACCGTTAGATTAAAAGAGCGGGAAATGGGGAAATCAATCCGCACAGCATTATGCCCCGGTTGTTCGTAGGACGGATCCAGCAGGTCCTTCACATTGAAGACATCCAGGGGATTCCAGGCATAACCGGTTCCCAGAGCCAGCTGCTGTTTACCAACCGTCAGATCAAAGCGATCGAACGCCAGTTTGAGGTAGGCATTGTCCAGGAAATTCCGATCCTGAAACGGAAACACGAAGAATCCTTCGGCGCCGGCCGGAACCTGGGCCGCAATCGTTGCGTCCAGCAGGTCCAGGATATTCCAGACAGTTTTCCCGTTGTAGGTGATGTAATCGAAATTGGCGGCAAAGGTAATCCGTTCCGACAACCCGCCCGACAGGTCAATCCGCAACTTGTTGGAATAAACCTGATAATAGGTTTCACCGATTTCACTGCCCATATACTGGGATTCGTAATAGCCGAACAGTTCTGCATCCCCGGCCTGTAGTGTCGTCATTCCTACCAGGGTTAAGATGATTAGCAGGCATCTCATTTTTTCAGGTTCCTTTCGGTAAACATTTCATCATCCAGTTCCAGATTGTACTGCACTTCCAGCATTTCCATCATGGTGCTGGTATTGTCCAGCTTATTGTACATCACAATCTTAAAGGCCGTTGGCAACCCGTCAATCTCCCGAATATCGCTTTGAACCAGTTGCTTTTCATTGAGCGTCGGATCATTTTCACTGTAATAATCGATCGCGATTGGCACAAAATTTTCTTTCACTACCCGGAGAATCAGGCGTGAGTAGGTCTGGTCACTGTCCGGCTTGCGGGTTAACTCCACGGTGTAGCAGTTCTGAGCGTCGATTTTTTCATCCTCCAAGCGCCTGGCGAGGTATTCATCGATAAAAGCATCGCCTCCGCCCATGTCTTCATAGGAGAAATCGCTACCCTGCATTTTCTGCTTCTTGGCGTGGGAAGCCAGCTTGCGAACCCGGCCGGTGCGGGGGAAATAGGCCCAGATATCATCGGCGTTGTTCAGCATCAGCACCGCCTGGCCTTTGACCCGGGCTGGTTCCAGATAGCGCACCAGGGTCTTTTCACCGGCGCCTTTGGACCAGGATTCGCTGACCAGGGTTCGCGTATCGCCACCGGTGGTGACGATCGTCATTTTGGACACACCATAACTGGTTTGAGGGTTGAACAAATCATTCACCTTGCGGATAATTTCCGGTCCGGTCAGTTCCTGTCCGAAAAGCGGCAGGGCGATTATTAACGCCAGATTGATTGCTATAAGACGTCGCATTTTATTTCTCCACATTTGCTGGACCTTGGCGCTGCACAGCCACCAGGGTCAGGTTCAGATCACGGATTCTGGTCAGTATTCCATGAAGCTCGGGCTGGTCTTTGACATTACCGGCAATGATCGTATTAACGCCGTTGTAGGATATTTGGAATCCATCAAACCAGTCCTGCCATTTTTTCCCGACCAGCCCTTCCACTTCAATTCGATACTGCCGGGGCTCGGGTAGATTCTGTTTCCGGAGGTGTTGTCTGCTATTCATAACCTGTCCGATTTTACCCTTATCCACCGGGTAAAGGAATCACCCGAAGGGGTGATTTCCGGTGGTGAAAAATAACTGTCACTTCGGTCGGCACTGTTTTTCAAAACACTCTTCAACATGTTTTTGATACCCTTCATAAACAGGCATGGCAATATCATACTGCCTGGCCAGCGACAATACCGTAAAGTACATATCCTTCATTTCGTCAGGCGAATGTTTGACATGCCCTTCCAGCATTTCGCGCATTCCTTTTTTGTTGTACAACCATCTGGTAAAAGGCACCAGCAGAAAGAACGGCAGATAATAGTATTTCGTTGGGGCTACTCTCCGCGGATTGATGCCCTGCTTTATGCAGATTTCCCAACCCTCTCTCATGGCCAGGTACGATTCTCTGATTGCGTCGTCCGTTTTGAAGCGCTCGTAAGTACCGGCTTTTATATAGGTAGCCACGCAACCGGCCGCCCAAACATAGTGCGTCCTGACATACGCGATGATATCGGGTATGATTTTGGGGTTCATATTGGCTTTCTTGAGCATGTTACTGAAGGTCTTGACTCTTGCCGTTGTTCGCCCGTCCTTCTCCCCAATGACAGTATTTGAAAGTATAAATCCAAATATCACCATTTCGATGGTGTTCCCCCGGCGACCGCCACCAACTTTAAATGGATAAGCAATGAAATACTGCGCCCGGTCCAGATATTGATCGATGATTTCATCGTCACCGATTCTAAGGTTTTGCAGGAATACTATTGTGGCCTTTCCGGACTTCCGGCTTAACTCCGGCAGCAGGTCAACTAACTGGTTGCTGTTTACCGAGACTAAAATATAATCGTAGTTGTCAGCAGCCGAAAAATCGTCGACAAAGCCGGGACGGTAGACTTCCTCATATTCTATGCCACCGGATATTCTTAAATCAAGGCAGCGGATTGTTATTCCATTTTTTCGATACTCACCAATCTTATCCCCTCTTACATAGTGAGTCAGGTCGTATCCGGCATTCTGTAATTGCCAGGAATAGGTAGTACCGATTACACCGACGCCAATAGTTAGTATTTTCATTTAATTACTCTTCTTTCATCGTTGATCAACGTGGGTAAATCTGTGTGTTTCAGAACAGGTAGCGGGGAGTTGTTTCCAGATATCGTCGGTATTCAGCACCGTAATGGTCCGACAGGAACCACTCCTCATCGCGAATCTGCCAGTGAATACCCAGGGTAAAGACAATCGCACAGGCCAGAAAGAACCAGTTGGGGTAAATCAGCCAGGTGCCGATGAAATACAAATCCATGAACAGAAAGACCGGGTTCCGGCAAACGGCAAAGATGCCGTCCGTCACCAGCACTCCGGGGGCTTCCCGGTCAATGCCGATCCGCCAGGAATTTCGAAAGGCAATCAGCGCCAGAATAAATATGCCTAACCCGCCGGTAATCAATCCGACGCCGATTATCTGAATTAGATAATTACAATGCAAATCGGCAGCCAGCCAGTCAGCGACACCAGTCCCCGATCTGCCCAGCGAACGGGTCAAGACCGCCAGCGACCAAAGTGCCAGGCCCGGTATAAAAACCAACTCCCGCATCCCGGCCAAGCCGGTTTTTCCCCGTCCCAATACCAACACCCGCTCGCCCCGGCGATAAAGTAGCACCGTCCGGCCAAGAAAAATCGTATAAAACAGTATCAAAACGATTAATTGAAACCAATTAAGCAAGGTCATCTTCAGCTCCTATCTTAGTTTGTCTTAACTAATTATTAGTTTAAAAAAATTTATCCCGATCGATCAACTACTTTATCGAGCAGATTTTCCAGCATTTCAACCTCCTCGCTGTTTAAAGCCTGGCGGAAAAACTCGGCATACTCGCGGTGCATGGAATCGTGTTCGTTGGTAAGTTTTTGACCGGCTGCTGTCAAATGCAGATTACGTACGCGGCGGTCGGTTTCCGACGATACTCGCCGTACAAAACCTTTTGCGACTAATTTATCCATCGTCTGGGTCGCCGTCGGCTTGCTGACCTTCATGGCCAGCGCCAATTCGCTGACCGTCGGATTTCCCAGATGGGCGATCGTATCCAGGTAATGAATCTGGGCCAGAGTCAGATTGGCGAATTCCCCGCGCCGAAACAGGGCGGTTTCATACTGCTCCATGTTCTGGGAGAAGATTTCAATCAGTTGCTCCAGACGGTATTTTTTCATCTTTGTTTAGTTGGCCTTAACTAATATTAAAACAATTCAAATTACGATGCAATATCTTTTTTCAATAATCCCAGCTCTTTGGCCCGCTCGATGGCCTGGATTCGTTTACCGACCCCCAGCTTGCCGTGGATATTTTTCATATGGGTTTTCACGGTGTTCAGAGATATGAATAAACTGTCGGCGATCTGGCGGTTTGAAAGGCCCCGGGCAGCCTGCCGCAGAACTTCCATTTCCCGCAGACTCAAATCTGTGTCAGGACCAACGGAAACCTGTTCAGTCAGCGCCGCGGACAGCTTATCCAGATACACGCCGTCGATTTTCGGTCGACCGTCGGAACCAATTGCAAGCTGCCGCCGGGCCAGCTGTAACAGGTCGGCCGCCAGAGCGGCTTCAACCAGAAAAATGCGAATGACCCCCGCCGGAGCCGCCACTTTCAGGGCCGCGATGAATTGATCGACGGCCAGCGAATAATTTTTCAGAGAATGACCGGCCAGCGCCTTCTGAACCAGTATTTCCGCCAGCGTCCAATGATTATTTCCTGTGCGGGCCGCCGTTTCCAACGATTCCAGCACCATCAGAGCCAAGTCCGGGCGCCCACGATAACGATATAGCCGGGCCAGCGTAATGTATTCGGCCTGGCGCAGGAATGTCGCCCAGGTAGAACCGGTCCGGACACCTTGCAACAGTTCCGGTTCAATTTCCGGGCCTAACTCGCGTTCGGCCGCCCATTTTTCCACCGCCGCCAGTTCTCCTTCCGCCAGCGCCAACTGCGCCTTACGTAGTCCAACGGATATATCGTCAATCACCATGGCGTCAAATTGCCGGGCGATCCGGTCGGCCTCATCCAGATAAACGGCGGCGGACCGGTAATCATGGTGAAACTGGGCGACTTGCGCCAGACCGATGTATCCCTGTAACGTGCCGATTTCACCCCAGCCACGGACCAGTTCCACGCCCTGCCGGAAATAGCTTTCAGCCTGCCGGAGTTGGTTCCATTCCAGGCATAAAAACCCCAGCCCGAGCAGTCCGAAACCGGCCACCGGCAGCATCTGGCCCTGCTCATCGGTAACCAATTCAATCGCCTGGCGATAGATCCGCTCCGACTCCAGTAATTCCATTCGCAGCATGGCCAGTTCCGCCAGGTGGACCATTGCCAGCACGGTGTTCATCTTGTTGCCGGCTTGTAAACCGATTTCTACCGCCTGCTCCAGTGCCCTGGTGGCGACTGCCCAGTTCCCGGTATACAGATGAGCCAATCCCAGATTACCCGCAATTACACTTTTCAGAAAAATACTTTCATCGGGCAATAATTCCAGCGCCCTTTCGGATAGCCGGATGCTGTCGTGAATGCGCTGCTGGTAAGCGGCGATCAGCGCCTTCACCAGCGTCAACTCACCCTCCACCTTGTCCGCCAGCGGCAAGGTTTCGACTTCCCGCAGGCGCTGCTCCACATCCTCCAGCGGTTTGCCGCCCATCAACCGTGCCATCGCATGAAAGACCAGTAAACGCGGGTAGTCCCGCAGATACTCGGTCGGAATAGGGTCGATCCAATGCATCACCGTACTGACTTCACTGCGACAGATGGCGGCCTCAACTTCATTCTCAATCAGCTCCGCGGCCCGATCGTAGCTGCCGGCCGCCAGGGCGTGCCGGATCGCCACCTGCGGCAGGCCGTTCCGCTGGAACCATTCGCTGGCCCGCAGGTGCAATGCGGGGACACTATCCGGTTGCTCCTGCAGCAGGCGTTGCTGCAACAGGCTGGAGAAAAGGTGATGGTAGCGGTACCAGGTCTGCTGGTTATCCAACGGGATAATAAACAGGTTGGAACGTTCCAGTTGCCGCAGGATTACGGCGCTGCCGTCGGCTTCCAGCAGGAAATCACAGAGTGGTGGCGTCAGACTTTCCAGCACGGCCGTACGCAGTAAAAACAATCTGATTTCCTCCGGCTGCTGCCGGAATACTTCCTCGAACAGATAATCCAGTATGTAACGATTGGACCGGATAAAAGTCCGCAAATAGCCACTAATATCCGACCGGCCCTCGATTGCCATAATCACCATCTGCAGCCCGGTGATCCAGCCTTCGGTGGTTTGCGTTATCAGGGCGATATCCTCAATCGGCAGCCGGTTTCCAGTAGCTTTTCGGAACAAGGCATCTACTTCATTATCGCTGAAGCGCAGGGCGGCAGTCCGTAATTCCAGCAATTGCCGTCGGCCGCGGTAGCGCGCCAGGGGCAGCGGCGGATCCACCCTGGTCGAAAGAACCAGATGCAGGTTGGGTGGCGCATGGTCCAGCAGAAATTCCAGCGCCCGGTGAATTTCCTGATTATCGATCATATGATAATCATCCAGGACCAGCACCAGGTCCCGGCCGAATTTTGTCAGATCGTTGATCAGGGGAATGATGATTGACTCAACTGCTGCCTTGCGTGGGACGGTCAGGGCAGCCAGGGCACCCTGGCCGATAACGTCTGAAATACTTTTAAGGGCCGCAATCAGGTAAGTCAGAAACAGCGCAGTATCGTTGTCGCCGTCATCCAAAGAATACCAGGCGCTGCTGATTCCGGTGGCTTGTAACCAACTACTGATCAAGGCTGTTTTACCGAATCCGGCCGGTGCCGAGACCAGAGTGAGCGGATACTGGCCGGCCTGTGCAATCAGGGTCAGAAGCTGCGGGCGCCCAATCAGACCGTCGCGAACCGGAGGCAACCAGATTTTAGTTGTCAGCAGTTGCAATGATCGTTCCGGTGTTTGCTGCTTCAATTGTCTGCCAACCTGTTATTCATCACGGATATTTTTAACAATTTATCAATTCCCAGCGATGCTGAAAATAAACCGGAATATCAAATAAACCGAACAGGTTGAAGACAAAAAAAGCCCCGGGTAGTTAAACCCCGTGGCTTTTCATTAATCAACAATTTGGCGGAATTATTTCAACAGTACCATTTTATAGGTCTGACTGAATTCACCGGCCTGAATCTGGTACAGATAGACACCGGCGCTGACCGGTTGTCCGAAACGGTCGGTGGCGTACCAGCGGACCGACTGGTAACCGGCTTCCTGGGTTCCGTTCACCAGTACGGCGATTTCCTTGCCCAACAGGTCGAAAACCCTGATCCGTACAAAAGCCTGCGCAGGCAGGTCGTAACGGATGCTGGTAACCGGGTTAAACGGATTCGGATAGTTATGGTGCAGGGCGAATTTCCGCGGCGCCGGTAAACTTTCGGTTAAACCGACAACATATAATTCGATTGGGTCACCCGGCGTAAGATCCTTCCCTGCTAATCCCGGATAATCAGGCGCATATCGAATACAACTATAAACATCGTTCTTTTTAACCGTCGCTCCCTGGTAGACCGGACCGGAGGGCGTGACCGGGCTAATATATTGCCAGACCGTATTGCCCAGACTGTCAATCTCAAAGAACTTACCACCGACGCCGGAACAGATCAGTGTATTACCATTGGGAAATCTTTGGGCACTGGAAAATTTGGGTGAATAAAAATCCTCTGGTGTCTCAGCTATATAAATCCAGACCGGTTCCAGCGGAGCGAATGCTGAATCTGGTAGTAGAGGGTAATTACCCTGGGCATCCACTGGTGTAGTTATTTCCACCACTGAGGAAAACACACCGGCCGGCCGGTCAAGTCCATTGTTAAAGATTAGAATATTCCCCGCACCCGGCATACCAGGTTCAATCCAGCATACACTGTGCTGGGAAAAAAGCTGTTGATCCTCTAAGTCACCGGCACTATAACTGCGCGGATTGCCCCAGCGATATAAAATATCACCACCCTTTCCGCTATTACCACCACTATGCTTCGCCGCGTCATCGGTGGTAGTGCTGTGATCGATCACCCATAATTCACTGAAACCTCGGCAACTGACCATCACTTGGTCGAAATCCGGATTATAATCAATCGAATTGGGATGAATCCAGTCACTGTTGCCATCTTCAGCAAAATTTAAGTCGATCAATTCCGGATGGTCGGCAACTACACCATAATCGGGCTTGGTGGAATCATAATCCTGAATTAAATGATCCCAGGCATTCCAGGCCCAGACAATGTCCCCGCCCCCGGTGTCATTCCTGGCGATCTCAAGAATTGTCAATGATCTGATAACATCATCAATCAGGGTCGAATCGCGACCAGCGGCGATTAATTCATCATATTCCTTAATATCGTTGGTAATCAAGAGCACGTTGCCATTTGGCATTGGTTCGATGTCATGATGCTGGGTTCCGTAAACGTATTCCCAGAGCACCTCGCCCGTCCAGCTTATTTCCTGAAATCCGCCGCCCCCGCCTGCCGGGTCCGGTAAGCCGGTGGCTCGAAAGATGTTCCCATTCTCCAGTAAATATACACAAGCCGACGGAGTGTAATCAGACTGCCACTGATTTATCAGCAAACCATTATTATCTATCAGGTAGGTACCAGTGCATAATTTCGGTGTATAAAGAGTATAACCAATAAATGAGTCCGGCTCATTCTGCAATAAACCCACAGTCGGATCAGTAGCAGAAATGAAATTAGCGGCAATCACCAACCATGAAATGAAAATCACTGAATAATAACCGGATGACATTTGATATACGCGCAAAATTACACTCCTTCTGACAATGGTGCAGTTTAGCAAGTCTCCGCCCAAAAGTTCAACTTGATTTGTGATCCTTTCCTGAAATAAAAAAAGCGCCGGTCATCACTGACCGGCGCTTTTACACCTGTTAGTAAATCCGTGGTTATTTCAACAGTACCATTTTATAGGTCTGACTGAATTCACCAGCCTGAATCTGGTACAGATAGACACCGGCGCTGACCGGTTGTCCGAAACGGTCGGTGGCGTTCCAGCGGACCGACTGGTAACCGGCTTCCTGGGTTCCGTTCACCAGCGTGGCGATTTCCTTGCCCAACAGGTCGAAAACCCTGATCCGTACAAAAGCCTGCGCAGGCAGGTCGTAACGGATGCTGGTAACCGGGTTAAACGGATTCGGATAGTTATGGTGCAGGGCGAATTTCCGCGGCAGACCAAAACCATCTTCGGCGGACAACACAACCATCGTCACCGTCGAATACTCACTCTCATTGCCGTTGGCGTCCATGGCCGATACCCGGTAATAGTACTGGCCAACCTGCGATATCTCCGTATCGACAAACAGGGTCGTTTCGGTAGTGCCAATCAGATTTTCTGTTGACGGAACGAAATTATCGACCGCGCTGCGATAAACCTTGAAATAGCCCAGATCTTCGGCTGCGGATTCATCCCAGGTCAGGTTAACCGCCCCTTCGGACACAGCTGCCAATAAACCGGTCGGTGCCATAGGCGCGATATTATCAACGGAATAACCTTCCATTGCGGCACTGATCCAGTTGCCTTCTTCCAGTCCGGCTACGACCCTGAATCCGATGATGCCATTCTGTTCGGCATTGATCGAGTCTCGGGTGGTCGGCACCAGTACGGAATAGCTTTCCTGACCATATGCCACAGTTGTCGTGGCGGCGGTCCAGCCGCTGCCATCGTTTATCTCAACCGTGTAGGCTTCGGCCGCCCGGGTTGGGTCGGCAGGCACATCGGTATCGAAGAAACTGCGATTAAAGAAAACGCGGACCCAACCGCCCTGATCGGCTGGCACATCGACAACCCCGGTGATCACCGGAGTATGGACGGGACCATCCACGAACAAGTGGATCGGAATCATACCTTCGGCGCCGTCGTAGCCGTTACTGCGCACAAAAATATTGGCGTAATAATCACCGCCGGGCATGTTGTAGGTATCAAACTTCAGTTTCACGTCCTGGGCCGTACCGAATGGTACCTGCCCATCACGGGATGCGGTTTCCAACCATGGCGCACCAACCTGGGTACGGGTGTAGGAGAAACCACCGCCGCCACCATATTCACCGATCGTCCAATGATTGAAGGTGACATCGAAGTACAGGTTATCCCAGTACAGGTACATCGAATAGGTCCTGCCTACCGAAGCCGGCGGATTTTCATTGACAGCATTTTCCCAACTGGTGTACATCTCAGGACGTACATTGTTGGTGGGTCCCGGAGCCCAAACAGTGCCAATCGGAGAAGCACCATCGCCGCCCAAGGGCGGTGCAAGGGCACGATCTCCATCGCTGTAGCTTGATTCACGGGCCATGTTAAATATACCGCGGAAATCGGCCCGGGTAATCCAGACACTGTTAGTAATCCGGTCCTGGTTTTGCGGCAGATACCAGTCCGCCCAGTCTTCCTTCGTGAAAGTTACAGTCTCGGGATTGGGGTTATCGATCCGCAAGGACCACAACAGATCCGCGTCACCGTTGTTAGCGATGTTGACGCTCAGGCTGGTGTCGATTTCGTTGGCCTTCAACGATAGATCGATATTTGCCGGCAGCAAATCCACGGTCGGCATCGGCCCATCCACAAAAAATTCCACCGGAAGCACAATTTTCCGTTGGAGGGGATCATTGGAGCGGATTATCAATTCGGAATGATAATAGCCCGGTTCCAAACCAGTGGCGTCGAATTCGACGGCATAGGTTTCCGCTGCCCGATCAGGTTGATCATAGGTAATTGTATCGTTAGCAACCGGTAGCCAGACCCAGCCCGGGTAAGCCGGTGTGCGGGTGTAGGAAAAACCGCCACCCTGCCCACCGGCAGTCCATTGGTGAAATACCACATCAAAATACAGGTCGTCTTCCGTTAAGTACATTGAGAAGACTTCGTTCATACCGTTCTGGTACAGGCGGTTGGTGGCGTTGTACCAGGTGGTATAACTTTCCGGGTGTGCAAACTTGGTGGCGCCCCGTGCCCATAAAGTACCGGTGGGAGCATAACGGCCATAATTCCGGTCATAACTGGCTTCCACGGCAATATTGAAAATGCCCTGGTAGGTTTGACGGGTGATGATCACATTTTCGGTGATGTAATCCTGATTGGCGGGATTGGTATAGTCGGCATAATCCATCTTCGTAAAGGTTACCGGGATGCCGCCACCTTCCAGCGTCATCTCGATGATCAGGTCGGCATCGCCGCTGTTGGTGATCGTAATCTGCTCGGTATCGGTGGCGATTTCATCGTAAAGCGATGCGGTACCGTTGATTGCAGTCACATCCACACTGATCACCGGTAGTGGTTCGTAGATATTCAACGTTACCGGAATCACAAATTCAGGATTCACCGGATCATTGGTTTTAATGATGATGTCACCCCAGTAATCACCGCCGGGAATATCCTCAGAGTAGAAGTAAAGATCGATCGTATCGGATTGCCCCACGCTGAGTGTCCGTAAACTTCCGTAACCCGGGATCACACCGGAATTCATCTCAGCGTCAATCCAGTGGTACTGCGGTGTGCTGCGGGTATAGGAGAAACCGCCGCCACCCTCATCTTCGCCTGAGGTCCAGGTATGGAATATCACATCAAAGTAGATATCTTCATCGATTAAATGCAGCGATGTCGGCGCGCCGAGTCCGGGGCCGCCATTATAGGGATGGGCGTTATTGCGCCAGGAACCATAATCCTCCGGGCTCGATTCGCTGGTCGGGTACGAAGACCATTCGGTGCCGTATGGTGAATTATTGTCGGTGTAATAATACTCCTGAGCAATATTGAACAGTCCTTCTTCATCGGCCCTGGTTAAAATCACAT
Source organism: Fidelibacterota bacterium (assembly GCA_043822705.1). GTDB lineage: Bacteria > Fidelibacterota > Marinisomatia > Marinisomatales > TCS56 > JBDRBK01. The sequence continues at coordinate 9,134 of JBDRBK010000211.1, read as the reverse complement.
TTTCAGTGATGAAGTCCTGATTCTCCGGAAGCATCCTATCGGCGTAATTAGCTTTTTCAAAATAGACTGCCACCGGGCTGTTATCGATGAACTTCGCCCGCCAGTTCAGATCACCCTCTCCGGTATTGGTGAGAATGATTTTATGCGTTGTCACGTCCGATTCGCCCTGTATCAACGTTCCGGCATCGATACTTTCCACATTAACTGCGGCAATCGGTGGCGGTACAAAAATATTCAGTTGGACGGGAATTACGATTTCCGGGTTGAGCGGGTCGTTGGTTTGCAGCGTCAGGTTACCTGAGTAATCACCGCCGGGAATCCGGCCAGACATGAAATATACGTCGACGGTGTCTGATTGGCCTACACTGAGGACCCGCACAGTTTCCGTGCTCGTGCCCGGTACGATGCCATCGATTTTTGAACCGCCAATCCATTTATAGTCCGGTGTCATGCGGGTGTAAGCAAAACCGCCATTATCGCAGCAGGACCAATCGTGGAAATAGACATCGTAATAACGATCTTCATCGATCAAATGCAGGGACATGACGGATTCCGGCAAATCCGATAGCTCAAAATTTGCTGCCGGTTTAAAGGCCTCATAGGAATCTTCCGTCGGGTCGAACTGGTTAGTCGGTCCCCACCACCACTCGGTCCCGGATGGTGAGGTATAATCATCACAAGAACCTTCAACAGCAATATTGAATAATCCGTTATTATTCTGACGCGTCAGCCAAACATCGTCGGTGATTCGATCCTGGTTTTCCGGCAGATTCCAATTAGCATAGTCTTGCTTCTCAAAATAAATCTCTTCTCCGGGGGTAAGATCTTCAAAACTCAGGTTCCAGTACAGATCGGCATCGCCGGTATTAGTGATAACAATTTTATGGGTGGTCGAATCCGATTCACCCTGCACCAGCGTTCCGGCATCGATCGCAACCGGTGTAACGCTAACAACCGGAACCGGCCCATCAACCGTCAGGGACACCGGAATGGTAATTTCCGGTGTATCGGCATCGTTGGAGGTGATCACGATACTGGCCGCATAGTTGCCTTTGACAAGATTCGTCGCATCAAAATTCACGTTCAGCGCCCAACTCCCGGCACGCACGCTCATATCCTCGACTGTCATCCAGGGGACACCGTAGGATTCACGGGTATACGAGAAACCTCCGCCGGTATTGCCACCGGAAAAACTGTGAAAGACAATGTCCAGAAAAACCGAGTCGGCAACCAGAAACAGCGATCCGGGGACACCGATTATCGATTGGGGATCGTAGTTGTTGGCCTGCACGAAAGACCAGTAACCCGCGGGGCCGGTAGAAATTCCCCGTACCGGAACAATCCCATCAAAATGCCATAAGGTGCCAGCCGGTGAAATCGGATCATTATAATAGGGATTATTATAACCAACTTCACTCGCGGCATTATACAGTGACTGGTTATCCTTGCGGGCGATCCAGACGCTGCTGCTTATGCGATCCTGGTTTTGCGGCAGGGTCCAATCGGCATAATCAGCCTTGGTAAAGGTCAATGTCGGATTGGAATCAATTTCTTGCCAGCCAAACTCCAGGCCGTCACCGTTATCGGTAATCGACAGGGTGCAGTCGGCTACCAGATCATTGGTGTAGTGCGAAAGAGCGATATCAAACTGTAGCGGGGCAACGGAAATATCCGGTTGCGCCCAGATAAACGTCATCAATAACAGAATTGTCAACAACGACCATTTACGGTTTTGCATATTTGCCTCCATTAGCATTTTTCCAAAAACACAACAATACACCGGATGATTTTATAGTTCCGATAATTGTTATTTACTTTAAAATTTTTACCGGTTTTGCGCATAGTCATAGTTTGTTCATTTGTCGACAAAATCGTTGGCCTGCCCATTGTTCCATTGGGCCTGTTACCAGCAGGTATTCCAATTTTTTAGCTGCCAAATTGGAAATCGTGAACACTGCGAACGGATTTGTAAACAGAGCTACGGGAATCAAGCGCAATTATTTACTCGATCAATCGATTAATTCCGGTGTCGGACCAGTAATCCAACAATTACTCAAGTGAATTTAATTTATTTTAAAAAATAAATCAGTAGTTAAAGTCAAATATACAGACATTTGTGGGGCTGCGCACAATCTGGATAACCGGTTATTCCTGGTCGATTATTCAAAAGAATATTAATGCCTTATGGTTGTTTTGTGTGCCAACAGACTGTATATTAGAACTTGAGTATCTGCATATCTGCTTATCCGCTATCGGCATTTTTGCAACTTTCAGTCATTCATCGGATACTCAAAAAAGCAAAATGCCGGAGCAACAAATCGAGGTCAATATGGTCAAGCTCAGGATTTCAACAGTCACACTGATTATACTTTCTTTCTCGGCGCTTTTTGCTCAGGAGTTTGGCTTTATGTATATAGCCAACGGTAGCACCGCCTCCGCCTCTATAACTGGCGGAACCTGGCATGTTATTGGCAGCAGCGACGATGCTGATTTCACGGTTGGAGCGGTATCCACCAATTGGAGCTATGCCAGCAATAGTCTGATTGCCAGTGCCAGCGGCGGCGGCACATACCTGGTTAAATTTTCACTGAGTTTCGCCGGATCAGCTATCACTACCTATGATGTCGGCATCTCAATCAATGGGAACCCTCCGTCGGAAATCCTTTATCAGCGCACGATCTCCAACGTCAATAAAGATGCCGGTAATGTCTCCGGTTCTGCGAATTTAACATTAGCAAATTCCGGTTATGTTGAGCTGCAGATTAAACCGGCCATCAGCGCTACCGTTACGCCTATTCAGGCCCAAGTGACTTTAGTTGAACTGACCGATAATTCTACCAATTATTACACAGGAATGTCCATTTACAATAATTCGACTGCCCAAAGCCTTGCGTCCTCTGCTACTTATTACGCAATAACTGGATTCAACCAGATATCAGAATCTAACGATTGGTCAATTGCATCAAGTCTTTTAACCGCCGGTGCCAATTCGGCCGGGACCTATCTATTGACCTTTTCCGCCTGTTTCAGTGGAAACGGAACTGATGCCAGCCCTGGCAATTATACAATTGGTATCGCCAAAAATGGTGCCGGTGCTGATCCAACATCGATTATTGCCAATCGGAAAACCAGCGCAACGGACATTGGAAATGTGGTGATGTGCGGCATTATGTCAATCAGCGCTACAAACACAATAAGTATCGAGGCCAAAGCGGTTAAGACCAATGTGCCGATTACGATTCAATACGCGTCATTGGCTCTATACAAAATCTCGGGCAATGCTTCCGCTCCTTACGCCGGTATGAAAATCACCACGAACCAATCGGTGGCGATCAACACCAGCGATACTTGGACCCCGGTTGGCACTTACACTCCTGCTTCCTTGAGCGATTGGGCATGTTCAGCAAACACACTGAATCCCACAACCGGAACAACTAGCGCCGGCAAGTACATAATCGATTATTCACTGTCGATTAATTCACCCAGCGCCTCCGGTTCGGAGACTATATTGGTAGGTGTTTTTGTGGGTTCTCATGAACATAGTGAATTGACACTGAAACGCGTTCTTTCCAGTAGCACAGATGTGGGCGCGATGGGCGGCACCGGCATTCTGAATATTGCCAGCGTTGATTCCACAATCAGTGTAAAAATTAAGAATGTTACCAATACCAATGACTTGACCGTAAGAAAATCACGGTTGTCGTTGCATCGATTCGTGGAGGGCAGTCATGACGGCAGCCTGCCGGTGGAGCTCACGGCATTTTCCGGGAATGTTAAAAACGGTCTCGTTTATCTTGACTGGGCAACCGAGTCGGAGTCTGAAAATCTGGGCTTTATTGTTGAACGGCATGGCGACGATGACAGCGGCTGGCAGGAGTTGGCCGGCTACAAGACCAACCCCGCACTCGCCGGCCAGGGGAGTGTCAGTCACCGGACCAGGTATGAATATGTCGACCGGTCCGTTTTCCCCGGCATGACGTATCAATATCGACTCGCCGATGTGGATTATTCCGGCAAGGTCAAGTACCATGACCCGATCAGCATCTCAATTCCGCTCCGGGAACAGTCCGTATTACCGGAAGCGTTTCAGGTTTACCCGGCCTTCCCCAATCCCTTCAATCCCAGGACAACGATTAATTACCGATTAACTCAGGATGCGACAGTACGGGTCGCAGTACTGGACTTGCAGGGCCGTGAAATTTTAATTCTATGCAACCAACCGGAAACGTCCGGGCTGCATCAGGTAACCTGGGATGCTTCCGCTGCAAATGGCAATACCGCGGGCACCGGACTTTATTTTATCAAACTGCAGGCCGGCGATCAGACGCTGATAAGCAAAGTGCTTTTATTGAAATAACGCTGACAAAGGGGTCGAGTAATGACAGTAAAGCTAAACCCAATAATCAGTTGGGACGACGAATGGAACATCAACGTTGCCGAGATCGATGCCGACCATAAAAAACTGGTTTCAATGATTCAACATCTCTTCGGGGCCCTGATCACCAACCAGGGCGCCGAACATATCCAGAATATTTTCTTCGAATTGATCGATTATACCCGCTATCATTTTAATCGTGAGGAAGAAATATACAATAAGCACGGTTTCCCCGAGTTAGAAGAGCATAAAATCCAGCATCGGCAATTAATTCAGCAGGTTCTGGATGTGAGTAAAAAAATAATCGCCGAGGGCAAAACCGCAGATTTATCGGATGAACTGTTCGAATTTTTAAAAAGCTGGCTGGTCAATCATATCCTGGAGGAGGATTTGAAATTCAAGGCGTTTCTGGAGCAGTCCGGTACAAAGAAGTGAATTATTGAACGCCGATAAAATTACCGACCACCCGATAATCCGCCTCGGCACGATGGTTTGATATCCGCTCGGGTGCCGATCCGTCGATATCCATTTTATAAATATTATAGGGACCTTCGATATTGGTCGAGTAGATTAGTTTATCGCCTTTCGGTGTGAAATAAGCGTCGCGGCTGTCAAGTCCGTATGTCAATATTTTACGGTTGCTACCATCGGCATCGATAATATAAACCATATGACCACCGTATTCATCAGCACGGTGATAGGCGATTTTCCTGCTATCTGGTGATATGTCCGTGGCATATTCACTGAACGATGAATTGCTCAACTGCGTTATCTCCAACGTCGCTAAATCTACCCGGTAAATATCAGTGTTGCGGTACCCGATCAGGCCGCCGTGAAAAATGATGTACTCCATATTAGGGGCAAAACGGATCGCCGGTCCGAAATACTCGGCCCGGCCCAAATCCACCAGATTGCTGCCATCGATGTTCATCAGATAGGGCTGGTCCAGATACATGTTTTTGTGCCTGATGGTATCCAGAATACTGCGGGTGAACAGAATTTTGGTGCCATCCGGCGAAACCATCGGATTTTTTTCGTGGTAAGCGGGGCTGGCGGTCAAATTAACTAGATTATTGCCGGCGACATCCATGCTGAAAATATCATAGCGCCCCTCGCGATTGGAGGCAAAGACAATCCGCAGACCGTCCGGCGTGAACCGGGGATAATTATCATCCACATTCGGATCGGTGGAAAGTAAGGTTTGGTTGCTTCCGTCGCTATCCATTATATATATCTGATATCTGGAATTATCCCTGGTTGAGGAAAAGACAATTTTTTGGGTCCCAACGGATAAACCTCCAGTGTAAACGATATCATCTCCATTTTCTTCGGTCAGCCGCTGCAGTCCGATACCACTCAGATTCAAGGCATAGATATCCCAGCCGCCCCACCCCCCTTCCCGCTTCGAACTGAATACGACCTGGTAATCCCCATCGGTCAACAGATCTTCCGTCGGCTGGTCGCAATTAAATATAGCGACTGCCAGCAATATTATCGAAATCCGGTTAATTTTCTTCAAGTCATCGTGAATTTTAAAGGCGGAATATATCGTGATCTAATACTGACATTCAACACGACTGATCATATATTCTGTTTGATGATTTATCTTTCTCTGAGACGAGGAAACGATATAATGCCGGTCGACGCTAAAGCCACGTGCTGCGACCCGGCCTGACCGCTGACACTGTCAGTCGGGCAGATATCCGCCAGCTTGCTAATTAACAGTTACTCAGATATGTAGCTCCAATGAATTCTCTACCTCGGTACGTCTTCAATTCTTTATCCCGGCGCAAGGTTTGAGAACGTATACTGAATTCCTCCGAATACAACAACCTCCAGCCACGGGCTCGTCTGGTATAAAAAGAAGCGCCTTCGCGGTGTTCACGAAGGCGCTTCTTCAGATCTTGTGTCTGTTCAATATAAAGAAAGTCGATCTCCTTACTGTATAAAACATATACCCGGTACATTGCTCCGGAGGAGAGCCTGCCTGCGCTAATGCTTCGGCGGGTAAACCTCGAACCCAATCAACCGAACTCGTTCAGCACTTATAAATGCAGAAAACCCCGCTTGCGCGAGGCTTCCATATCGCTCCGGAGGAGGGGCTCGAACCCCCAACCTAGTGGTTAACAGCCACCCGCTCTACCATTGAGCTACTCCGGAATTCTTAAAATTACCTCTGATTTCTCTGCGACTCCGTGTCCAGGAGTCACTTAAAAAGCGGGGCGAATTTAGGTATAAATCCCAGCCCTTAAAAGGACTACATTTCCTTTTCGGCCTCCAATCTTTTCCCTTTAACAAACATGCCGCTTTTCTTATGCTCTTCGGTAACCAGAACGACGCCATCTTCGTCATGTGGTTCACCATAAACGGTGTGAATCGATTTTAACCCACCCAGCCATTTACGCTTATCACAGAGATACAGCAGATCACCCACATTCGCCTGCATTTTCTCCATATCATGTTTTGAAAAATTGACCGTTGTCTGTTCGCCGGGGACCTGTTTCCAGTTGACCAATACTTTTTGCCCTTCGGCATCGTTCAGTTTGCTGCCCTTGAAACGCTCGCGGGCAAACTCTAAGGACCCGGATGTCAATCCTATCGTATTCCGTTCCTCGTCATAGTCGACAAAATAATTGGTTATCACCGGAATCGTGATAATCAGTATGAGAGCTGCCAGCAGCAGGACCGGCAGGTTAAACAGATTAGCCACGATCAGGATGAACAGTAGCACATCGATGCCAATCAATCCATAAATCAGTGTATAGGATCCATCTCCGGCCTTGAGTTGATTGGTGATCCGCTTTTGAAAACCAGTAGTGAAAGTGACCAGAACACCGACGCCGAAGCAGACAAACGTATTGTACAGGGCCCGGATATAGGAATAGGGATGCACCGGGTCCATGGCAATACCGTGATCGAACGGTGCAATCAAAACGCCCGGGTGCCGGGCACCCAGGATCATCAATGCCACTCCGGCGACGAAAGTGGTGATAACGGCCGCCGGTGTAAAGCGTTTCCAGAAAACACCTAAAAATATCGCCACCACCAGCGGCGGCGTCAGTGTGGAATGGAAGAAACCGTGCGCTTCATAAACTGTCGGGAAATTTTTAAAGGCCAGCACGGCCATTACACCGCAGGCAGTAATCACGATCGATGCCCAACGGGCGGCCGCCAGTTCATCCCGATCGGTTTCTCTGTCGGATTTGACCACCGATTTAAGGAATTTCTTAATAGGCCGGTAAATATCATTGATGAATATCGCGGCGGAGGCATTGATCAGCGTGTCCACGGTAGACATCAGCGCCGCCGTGAGTGCGGCCATGATGAATCCGAAAACGCCCGGATGTGACACGATACTGGCCACAACCACGAATATCTGATCCGGTGATGTGTTGGGCGGCACGGTGGCCGGATTGATGACTGATATGGCTTTCCCGACCCAACCGGCATTGCCGACTACAATCGCCGATATCGGCAGCATAAACAGAATGTTGAAGGCCGCCGCTTTCCGTCCCTCGTGGACGCTGCGGGTGGCCATGAAACGCATGATCAGGCCCTGGTTCATGAACAGAAACCCGATCGACCCGGCCACTCCATCCTGCCAGAAAATACCGACGAAATTGAAACTGGAGGGATCGTTGAAATGCGCCAGTGGTAGTTTCCAGTCCACCGGCAGTATTCGCCAGAAAATACCCCAGCCGCCGAGGTAATCCACACCCAGTGCGAACAGCAAAATACCCGCAAATATCAGAATAAAACCCTGCAACAGGTCGGTGAAAATAACCGCCGTCTGACCGCCGAAAGTAATATAAATACCGGTGATTACGGCAATCAGGATGACCACCCCCATCAGGGTTACATCCACCGAGGCGCCCATGATGTTGAACGCTTCCGGCAGCATCGGCAGGGCGGCTTTGCCGAGTGTCAGAAAACCGATTCCGATATAACCGACCATGTAAAGCATTAATAGAATTGTCGCCAGAAACCGGGCGGAAGGACTGAAACGTTTCTCAAAATATTCCGGGATCGACCGCACTTTCGAATAAACTATGATCGGCAGCCAGCCAAACATGAAAAACGGCACAAAAAACCAGTCGTTTATATATGTCATCGTCGATGAAAAACCGTGTTCGAATGCTTTCGCCGAATATTTGACGAAACTGTGGCTGCCGACACCGGTGGCCACGATCGACATGGCAATCAACCACCAGGAGAACCGGCGGCCGCCGAAAAAGAAATCCGCCGTATTTCTGGTGTAGCGCCCGAAATAACTTCCGAACAGCATGATGATCAGGAAATAAAGAATCATTACTACCCAGTCGGTAGAAGTACCAATATTATGAAAAGTCTCCATGGGGCCTCCTTACCAGTTCAGCGCGGCGTAAGTGAAAATACCATGTAATATAACAAACCAGAAAAACCCGAAGTACAACACTCGATTCCAGAAACGATGGCGTCTTTTATTCAGATCAATCGCACCGCTTTTCCGGATAATCACCATCCCCAAAAAAAAGAAAATACCACCTACGATATATAAATAGAGGTAGGGTAGCCAGGTGTTAAAAAATGTCGGCATAGCATACTCACTTGTTTAATGATGAACCAAAGATTACAAAACTCTCAGGCAAACCACAACCACCAGTTTTCAAATCAGATCAAACTCCGGCTTGATTTGATCATAGGTTTCCAGCAGGCCCTGAACCATAACCTTGGTATGACCCAGCACCGGCATGAAGTTGGTATCGCCGGACCAGCGCGG
>JBDRBK010000210.1:0-11120 GCA_043822705.1 Fidelibacterota bacterium | reverse complement strand
TTCAACAACATCCGGGACCGTGCCCCAAATATTTTTCTGACCGGTGGCCGACCAGGCGTCCGACCATTCCCCCATCGGCGAAGAAGGTGTAATCGGATAAATTGCGCATACTTCATTCGTTTTATAGGCAACGTACGCGGCGGCTTCGTTGCCATCGATCATGACTCTTTTTCTCTTCATAACATTTATCCCTGCGTTAAATTAAGACGGTAAATTTACCTATTCCCGCGACTGACAGTCCAACCATATTCTGGTTTTAACCATTCGGCCATTTTATGTCCGGCGCCGCGATTGATTTTCAAACCACGATATCTTTCCAGTCTCCCTGGAATATTTTCCAGACCATCATGCCGGCGAACAGGACGATATAAACGGCAAACGCCAGCCAGCAGCCCAGATAACCAAAACCGAAAACAATGCCCAGCAGGTAACTTGCCGGCAGGAAAAATCCCCAGGAAATGGCAACCTCCACCAGGGCCGGGTATACCGTATTGCCGGCGCCGGTCAACGAAAACCACAGGGTGATTCCGACTGCGTCGGCAAACTGGGCAAAAGCCAGAACCCGCAGACCGACAATCCCGACCCGAATGACATCGGCATCACTGGTGAAAAGCGGCAGAATCCGATGCGGAATTGTAAAAAACAAAATGCCCATCGAGCCCATAAACAACAACGACCAGCGCACACCTTCAATAATGCTGATTTCTGATTTTTCCGGTTGACGCTCGCCCAAGAATTTTCCCACCAGGGTGGCGCAACCCTGCCCGACGCCGGCGCCGGGCATGAAAGAAGCGCCCATTATGCTGAAAACCACTTCAGTCGCCGCCAATTCGGCGGTGCCGATGGTTCCTACAATTTTGAAAAATACGACGAACCCGCCCATGACCATAATTTGTTGCAGTGCCTGCGGCAGGGCCAGTGACAACTGGCGGCGCAGCATTGTCAGATCCAGGCTGAATTTCAACACCTGATATTTTCGGCGGATTTCCGGGGCGAACAAATAGATCAGGTAGTGCGCGGTCATCCAGATCGATGCGATCAGGGTCGCCACCGCCGCTCCTTTGACACCCAGCGCCGGAAACGGCAGCCAGGACCAGGCATAGCTCAGAAAGTCAAGCCGGCCAGCCATAAATTTTTCAAAGAAATCAATCACCCCGGACCGGCCGTATATCAGTCCGGCATTCAAATAAATGTTGATCAGGTTGGCAATGATCGAAACATTCATGTGAATTCTGGTTTTTTCCACGCCGGTGTAAAACCCCTGAAACGCAAAACCACAACTGGCAAATAAAACACTGATAAAGGCCACCGACATATAATCTGAACAGAGGGGAATAACGACAGAATCAGACAATAACAACGGAGCCAGTTTACCCGACAAATAAAAGCCGATAATTGCAAGTCCCAGTCCGGACGTGCCGGCAATAAACAGGCCGTTATGAATGGCCGTTCCGCATTCGGCCCAACGCTGCTGCCCCAGACGGCGGGCGGCCAGCGTCTGTACCGCCGTCCGCAGGCTGATACCGGTACTGAGAACGGTCCACACAACCATCGATCCCATCCCGACGGCCGCCAGAGCCGGTGCGCCCAGTCGTCCGACCATCGCCATATCAGCCAGATTCATAAAAACACGACTCAAGTTGCTGAGAATTACGGGTAGGGCTATTATCAGCACGTTCCGGGATATGGCTGCATCCAGCGGCTTTATGATATTTTTGAACGAAAACTGCATCGGATCAGAGCTTTCAATTTCCGGCGACCGTGAAGAAATCAGAGGAAACACTGCGACAGGCTGGCCTGAAATTACCGTCCGCCCCAACTTGCTGACAATTTATTTAATCTGCTAATTTTCCTGCCTGTTTGTTTCCTTTCGGCACAATCGGCATGGTTTAATATTGGCCTGTGATCGCCCCCTTTATCGGTAATAAATTTCATTATGGATAAAAACAGCTTGAGCTATTCCGTAGACGTATCGGCCGCACTCAAAAACGGAATCCCCGTTCTGGCTTTGGAGTCGACCATTATCAGTCATGGCATGCCTTATCCCGACAATCTCCACTTCGCCCGCAAAGCAGAAGGGTTGGCGCGAAATATGGGTGTAACGCCGGCCACAATTGCTATCGTTGACGGTCATGTACACATCGGACTGGAAGAACCGGAACTGCTGCGGCTGGCCCACGACCCGCTTGTTGAAAAAGTAGCTGCACGCGATATTGCCTTCGCTCTGGCTGAAGGTATAACGGGCGCCACCACGGTCTCCGCTACCATGCGCCTGGCATCCCTGGCCGGCATCGATGTCTTTGCTACCGGTGGATTCGGCGGTGTTCATCGCGGCGCCGAAGCAAGCATGGATATCTCTGAAGATCTGCACGAATTAAGCCGGACAACAATGATCGTGGTTTCCGCCGGTGCCAAGGCAATTCTTGATATACCACTCACGCTCGAATATCTCGAGACCTTCGGTGTTCCTGTGGTCGGCTTTAAAACCAACGAATTTCCAGCCTTTTATTCCAGGGGCTCCGGCTCCAAGTTGCAACACCAGGCCGATTCGCCGGCGGCGATAGCCGACATTTTTCAAGTTCATAAAAAATACGGCGGCAAGTCAGCCTTGCTGGTAACAAATCCGGTACCCAAAACAGACGCACTTCCAGTGGATTATATCAATGAAATTATTGACCGCGCCCTGGCCGAATGTTGCCTGAGCAATATACTCGGAAAAAAGGTGACTCCGTTTCTTTTAAGCAAAATTGTTCAGCTTACCGAAGGTAGGAGCCTTCCGGCCAACATCAGTCTTGCCTTGAACAACGTGCGGCTGGCGACCGAAATCGCTGTCAGTTTATCCGCAATTAAATGAATGCCATATGAAAAATTCAATCACCATAAAAGTTCGTGGCTATCATCTTGATCTGTATAGCCACGTAAACAACGCCCGCTATCTTGAGTTTCTGGAAGAAGCGCGCTGGGCATTACTCGATAATTCTATTGATCGTCGCGAATGGCACAATAAGGGATTCGGGCTATCGATAGTTAATATCAATATTAACTATCTGTACCCGGCCACCATGGATGACGTTCTTAGAATTACCTCCGCCGTAGCACGGATAGGAAATAAAAGCGTACTTATTAACCAGCAAATTATTCTGGAAAACACCGAAATTATCGTAGTGAATGCCGCCGTAACCTTCGTTGTCGTCGACCTTCAGTCGGGCCGGGCGATAAAAATTGAGGGGGATATCCGTTCGGATTTAGATAAAATGGCAGCAGAATGAAGTTTTTATAAATTACACTACCCGGCAGCCTAATGAGAAACAAAATACTCGAAATAACGAGTGAAATCTCCATTCCCCTCGGCGAGATATTAATCCAATATATTCGTTCCTCCGGTCCTGGTGGACAAAATGTTAATAAGCTTGCAACCGCTGCCCAATTACGTTTTAATGTATTAACCTCAAACCATCTTCCAGGGCTTGTTCGCCAAAGGCTATTAACTATCGCATCTGGTAGAATTTCCACCGATGGTTTCCTGATTATCGATGGTCGCCGCTATCGGACCCAGGAACGGAATCGTCGGGACGTGCTCGATCGGTTTGTGGCGCTGATCCGCCGTGCGGCTGAACAGCCGAAACAACGCCGGAAAACTAATCCGCCTGCCGCGGCGGACCTTCGGCGCCTTGAAAAGAAAAAAAATCGCAGCATAATAAAAATACGCCGTCGACCGGTCGAACCCGAAGAGTGAATGCTATCGATAAGTAGGCCTTGATAACATAGCCGCGTTTGCTTTATTTGTCTGGCTGTTTTTAAAAGATTCGATAGAATAGAGCATAAGACCGGACCAAATCAGAATAAATGTCAGAAGGTGTGTGGCTGTAAATGTCTCCTTGTAGACAAAAACACTCAAGAGAAACATTCCTGTCGGGCCTAAGTATTGGATAAACCCTACTGTGGCCAGGGTCAGTCGCTTTACGCCATAGGCGAACCACAAAAGTGGGAGAGCGGTTACGATTCCGGCCCCAATCAATAGAATATCGGTTACAAAATTTATATGGCCCAGCGCGGCAACTCCGTTAATCTCACAGAAAATCAGATACCCGGCCGATGGAATCGACAGAATCGCCGTTTCAAAGGCCAGGCCGGTTAAGGCGCCAGCGGCAACTTTTTTACGGAGAAGGCCGTAAACACCAAAGGAGCCGGCCAGGGATAATGCTATCCAAGGAAATCTTCCTGCGCTAATGGTCAAATTAAGTACTCCCACCAAAGCTAATACAACAGCCGGAATTTGAAATCGCCGTAACCGCTCGCCCAGAAATACATATCCCAGCAAGATATTGAAAATAGGATTTATGAAGTAACCCAAGCTCGATTCCAGAATAAAGCCATTGGTAACCGCCCAAATAAAAACAAACCAGTTGATAGCGATCAGAACACTTGTCGCTAATAGATAAAAGATTGATGGTCGTGATTGCACAATTTTGTATATATCACCCCAACCTCGGCGAATTGTAATGGCTATAATGACGAGAATCAAGGACCAGAATATTCGGTGTGCAAGCAGCTCTGGTGCTGGAACTGCCGCTAGTGCTTTCCAGTATACCGGCAACAAACCCCATGAAATAAAAGCCATTGCGGCAAAAATCACTCCCCGTTGACGAGAACTATCCCCCATTATTTCATTTTACGGGCAATGCGAAATGTCTCAATTCTACAATTATAATAACTTAAAAAATGGGCTTGATTCGTTTTATTTCATCGGGAATGACAACCGTGTCGCCAACGGCGACTCGATTTTGTTGAAACCATTCAAATGTCATCTGCAGGGCGTAGCGACATTTCTCACTGGAGCGATATACAAGATTGGGATCTATTATCAGGCTATATATTTCTTGGATATGGCCGGTACTGTCTAGGAAGGCAACGTCCAGTTCATTTCTTGCTCCACGCATGGTAAATGATACGTGCTGGTTGCTGCCGTAGATAAACAGCATACCCTCATTAAAGCCAATCGCATCGCGGCCGGAGAGACCGATTCTTTTTTCCTGCCTTGAAACTGCCAAGGAAACAAACACCGGCACTTCTTTGTCGTCGACCATTTTAATATTCAATTCCGCTTGCCCCGGATGCGCCGGGCTGCAGGCGAATTGAAACGCGAGGACAAATAATATTATTGTGGTTTTAGCCGTCATTGAGACGTTTTTCAGTGGATTTATTCTGATCATAGTAGAATTTCGAGGTTTAATTTAATGGCTTCGGGCCGTTCAATCGAATTTCATTTTCACTCTGGCAATTTACCGAAAATAAGCGAAGGAAAATAAATAATCGTTATCCAAATAGATAATTGAAAGGTTTTTCGCTGAATATTTTCCAGACCAACCTAACTAGCAGGCGCACCCACCCAAGCATAAATTTCCACAACCAATCCACATTTGTCGTCGCATAGAGCATTAGCAGTATGAAACTGTCGCCTGCGCGTTGAGCTATATTCTTATAATTAAAAGCTGTTGTCGGCAGCAGGAGTTCGGAGGTGCGCCTGCTTTGCTGTTTTTAATCCCGGGTTTTGGTCGAAGCTAACTCCGATACCGGCATCGACATTTCCGCCATATGCTTTTTCACAATTTCGGGGGCGAGCCTATTAGCAACTCTGTAAAAATCATTGAAATCAACTTTTCCATATGTCTTATAGGCCTGAAATGCTAACAGATTGCCGATTGCCAGGTTTTCACGGTCTTTGCCAGTAACTTTTCCGGTAAATTGGTCCACCGGTTCATCCAATACTGGAAAAACAATACTGGCGCCGGGTTTAAGAACGTCGGGGTTTTTAATTACATCGCGATTTGCCTGGTATATTAGCGGCCACAGATAAGGATCACCATAATGTTTGGCAGCCAAGGACCATAAATTTTCACCTTTTTTAATCAAGTGTGTAGTACCGCTTTTTACAGAAGTCACTTGTTCAACTTTCTGTTCGCCCGCTTTTGCTTCCTTAATCGGCGTCTGGTCAGACAGTGGGAGATCTGTAGCGGCTAACGGTTCAGTTTCTGTGAGTTCAATCGCTTCGACAATTCCAGTCTCCACGGTCATTTTTTCGACAGTCACCTCTTCTATTTGGTCGTTACCTCCTTTAAAAACCGATAAAACAAAAACCACTATCAACAAAACAGCCGCTACCGCGGATGCTATTTGAACCGGGCGGCTTGACCGCCAATAGTCAACAATCGAAATTTTTGGTTTTTCATTGTTTTTCATTGTTTTTCTTCCTTTGTTAAGGCGCTGTTTTATGATAGGATCTGGGCGAAAAACCACCTTGTTGTGTGCTGGAATAACTATCGGATCGCCGGTCCTTGGATTCACGCCCTTGCGTTCGGCAACTTTTTTTATGCGAAAAGATCCTAAGGCTTTGATAGTAACGTGCCCATCGCGCTGTAAACCAACTTCAATTAATTCAATAAAATCCTTCAGTGTGTCGTGCGCCGCCTGCTTGCTCAGGCCCGTTTTGAGTGACACCCTCTCGACAATTTCAGTATAAGTTGTTTTAATCATTCGACAACCCCCCTGTTTTTAACTTGTTCTTTCAAGTTAGAAGAGGGGTGAAAGAAACAAGTTTTAACGGCCGGTAAAACAACTATTTCCTTAAGGGCCGGATTGAAGGCGTTTCGCGCCGCTTTCAATCGCGCTCCGAAGGTACCAAAGCCGGGTATGGTGAACCGTTCTTCTGTGACCATTGATTCGACCAAGGTATCAATAGTCTTTTCAATGATAGCACGAGTTTCTACTTGGGTTTTACTCTGTTTCTGTGATAGCACTTTTATTATTTCTGCTGTATTCATACCATTTCCTCCGGCCTCGGGCGAACACTTTCCAAGGTTATATAGATTATTTACGTACCAAAACAGTATACCCGAAAACAGCAGAAAGTCAAGTGTTTTAGTGCTCACTATCCTTTATATTGCATTTACTGTTGCTGGCCTGGTGTGGATATATGAAATCAGGAAGCCTTGATAGCAGATTAATTCTTACCGGATCGGCGCCAACAGCCCGAATTTTGAGGCCGCTATAATGCATAACCATAGCAACCAATGCGATTCCCTCGCTGAGTATATATTCGTTCCTGCTTTGTAAACAACCAAATCTCCGACTGCCAACAGTGTGAACATTTATCGCTTTCAGGTCATTAATTGGTAAATATATGCCTCCCATGTCTGGGAATCGTGGTAGGTCGCGGTAGGGTGTTCGGCCAATTAGATAATTGGTGCCACTGCGATTAATGTGTCCAGCAACGCAGGCCGGGTAATCGATGCCCTGCAGCCTGTCCACAAGAATAATCTCATTGATAAGCAGTGTGTCGCGTAGTTGACTGATATTTCCTGGGGAAACGATCTTAGCACTTAATTCTTCGGGCCAGATAATTCGGTACTTATTTTTTTCGTGATAACAGTGCCCGGCGAGGGAAACTGTGTCGGTAATTGTGATATTCCAAGGCGCTGGACCGGCAATCAAGTAAACGGCAGGAAGATAATTCGATTGGGTCATGCTTATTGCCGCCGCTCGCCAAAAAGGATTGTTCCAAGGCGAACCATGGTGCTGCCCAGTTCTACTGCTATCTCGAAATCACCACTCATACCCATCGATAGGTGCTGTAATTTTTTTCCTAGCTGCCGATTAAGTTCTTCCCTGAGTTTAAATAATCCGTTGAAGGCTTTTCGCACTTCCGACATATCGTTAATCAGCGGTCCAACTGTCATTAATCCGTCCACCACAATTCCGTCCATATTACAGCAAGCCAGCATTCCATCTATATCATGTGGGTCAAAACCGAATTTAGCCGGTTCTTTGCTGGTGTTGATTTCAAGCTGTGTTGGGATCGTACGACCTTCCGCATTCGCAACCTGGCTGATTTTACTCGCCAGTTTGACCGAGTCTATGGAATCAATTGTGTCGAACAACTGAAGTGCTTTATTGATTTTATTGGATTGCAGGTGGCCGATCATTCGTTTCTCGAGGTGGGCCAAATTGGTTAATTGAAAAAATTTTGCATTGGCTTCCTGTACTTTGTTTTCACCAATACACCTGATGCCGCTTTCATACGCCGCAACAATCATATCGATCGGTTGCGTCTTGGTGACTGCAATAATCTTTACCGGTCCGGAATTGCCGCTGCGCCTTTGGGCGTCGACTATCTTTTCGCGGACCAGCCTCAAGCGATCCTTAAGTATCGCTGAGCCCTTGTTCATCGTCTGTTTCGGTCACTACTTTATCATCGTCGTCACCAGTTATATCCGGCAGAATATCGGCGTCCTCTTCCTCGCGTACAACCCTGGTAATTGAAGAAATGCAGGTTCCCTCGTCCAGCTTGATCAAGCGGACGCCCTGCGTGACCCGGCCAATCGGTCTGATCGTAGAGACTGGCTGCCGGATCAAAACGCCGCGATCGGTTATAACCATTAAATCATCAGGGTCTACAACCTCCATAATGGAAACCATTTTTCCAACTTTTTCGGTTGTCCGCATCGTCATGATTCCTTTTCCGCCACGGGTCTGTGTCCGATATTGAATTACATCAGTCCTTTTTCCATAGCCCCTTTCGGTTGCTACCAGAATCGTGCCCTCCCGCTTGATAATTACCATTCCTACCACTTCATCGGCATTTGTAGCCAGCATGATTCCGCGCACGCCCATGGTTTTACGACCGCTGGGCCGGATGTTCTGTTCGGAAAAACGGATGGATTTACCTTCTCTGGTACCGAGCAGTATATCATTATCGCCGTCAGTGATGCGGGCGTCGATCAGTTTGTCATCCTCCCGGATATCAATAGCATAAATACCGCCTCGCCGCGGGTTGCCGTAGGCTGAAAGGACGGTCTTTTTCACGAGCCCGCGCTTAGTGGCCATAACAATATAGTGATCATCATCGAAATCTTTGACGCTGACAAAAGCCTCGACTCTTTCGCCCGGCTGGCAACCGATCAGGTTTACAACCGCCCGCCCGCGCGTCGCGCGGCCGCCCTGGGGAATTTCATGTACTTTCAGCCAATAACACTTGCCCTGATCGGTGAAGAAAAGGATATGATTGTGTGTGTTGGCAATAAACAAATGTTCCACAAAGTCGTCGTCTTTAGCGGTGGCGCCCTGTAGACCACGCCCTCCGCGGCGCTGGCTCCGGTAGGTTCCTACCGGCGTTCTTTTTATATAACCTTCGTGGGTAATTGTAATGACCGTATCTTCTTCGGCGATCATATCTTCGACCGAAAAATCCTTGCCAAAGGGCAGGATTTCGGTGCGCCGTTCATCGCCATAAATAGCGCGGATATTTTCCAGCTCCTCCTTAATGATTGCCATTCGCTGGGCGCGACTTTCCAGGACACCTTTTAGCATAGCGATCAGCTTAATGGTTTCCTTGTATTCGGCGACGACTTTTTCAACTTCCAGGCCGGTCAGTCTCTGGAGGCGCATATCCAGGATCGCCTGGGTCTGCCGTTCTGATAAATCAAACGAATTCATTAACCCTTCGCGGGCGTGGGTAACATCTTTGCTGCCTCGGATAATTGCGATTACCTCGTCGATATTGTCCAGTGCGATTTTTAACCCTTCCAGGATATGAGCCCGCTCTTCGGCTACATTAAGGTCGAATTTTGTCCGCCGGACCAGGACAATGTGGCGAAAATCAATAAAATGCTGGATGATCTGACGCAGCGTCAGTACCTTGGGCACGCCGTTGACCAGCGCCAGAAGAATTATCCCGTAAGTATCCTGAAGCTGTGTGAATGCATAAAGTTGATTCAGTACCACCTCGGGAATGGCGTCGCGCTTGGTCTCGACTACTATCCGGATACCTTCCTTATCGGATTCATCCCGGATATCAGAAATACCGTCAACACGTTTATTACGCACCAGATCGGCAATCGCTTCAATTAAATTGGCTTTGTTAACCTGGTAGGGAATTTCATTGATTATAATACTGCTGCGGCCCTGTTTGTTGGTCTCAACCACCGCCCGTGCCCGCATCAACAGTTTGCCGCGTCCGGTTTCATAAGCCTGGCGGATACCGTCCACACCCTGAATCATGGCTGCCGTTGGAAAATCCGGACCCTTAACATATTCCATCAAATCGGAAACGGTAAGCTCCGGGTTGTCGATCAGGGCTATTGTGGCGGAGACGACTTCCGTCAGGTTATGGGGCGGTATTTTTGTGGCCATACCTACGGCAATACCCTCGGAACCGTTGATCAGCAGGGTCGGGATGGCCGCCGGCAGAACGGCTGGTTCTTTCAGGGTTTCATCAAAATTGGGAACGAAATCGACCGTATCCTTTTCTAGGTCGCGCAGCATTTCACCGGCGATGCGGGACATGCGAGCTTCGGTATATCGCATGGCCGCGGCACTGTCACCGTCGACCGATCCGAAGTTGCCTTGTCCGTCGACAAGTTGATAGCGCATCGAAAAATGCTGGGCCATCCGGACCAGCGCGTCATAAACTGACGAATCGCCGTGCGGGTGATATTTACCCATCACATCACCAACAATACGGGCCGATTTTTTATGGGCGCGGTTCCACAGCACGCCCAGGTCATTCATGCCGTATAGAATCCGGCGGTGGACCGGCTTCAGGCCATCACGCACATCAGGCAAGGCGCGCGACACAATCACCGACATAGAATAATTGAGATAACTTTCGCGCATCTCTTCAACAATATCGCGGTTCATTATATTTTCACGGGAAATATCCACGGCAATCCTCTATTTTAACAATCAGCTTAAATGTTTTTCGGTCTTTATACGTCCAGATTAACAACGAATTTGGCATTATTCTCGATGAATTTCCGGCGGGCCTCCACATCGTTGCCCATCAGATCGGTAAAGGTCATCGAAGCCTCGACCGCGTCACTGATCGTGACCTGCAGCAGGGAACGCCGTTCCGGATCCATGGTGGTAGACCAGAGTTGTTCCGGATTCATTTCTCCAAGCCCTTTGTAACGCTGAATATCCACTTTCTGGGTTTTGTTTTCCTTGTTCAGGCGATCCATCAGAATGTCGCGCTCATTATCATCGTAGGCATATAATTCCTTCTTGCCACGGCGCAGACGATAGAGCGGTGGCTGGGCCATGTATACAAAACCACCTGTGATCAA
>JBDRBK010000209.1:0-11369 GCA_043822705.1 Fidelibacterota bacterium | reverse complement strand
AGTTATAACCACGGCTCTTTAAGTGCAAGCACAGCTTATTACTACAAAGCCTGGTCGGTGGATGGTTCTATCAGTTACTCTTCTGGTGTGACTGCTAACGCAACTACTCTCAAAGTCGAACCCACAAATCATGTAACAAGCTTCACCGTGGCTAAGGATGGAACCTACGGATATAATCGAATAGACCTTTCGTGGACAGCCAACGACGGCGCTCAAGCGCCAGATGGCTACCTGATCAAAGCCAGCACGGCCGATAATATTACTGATCCAAGCGACGGGACAGCTGTTGACGATAATACCACCATCGGCAGTAACAGTGGCGCTATTAATATCGCCCATGGTACGACCAGTTACGAATGGACTGGATTGACCGCCGAACAAACCTATTACTTTAAAATCTATCCTTACACTAATTCCGGCACTGCTATTGATTACAAAACAGATGGTACGGTTCCCAGCGGCAGTACTACTACCAACGCAGCACCTTCATTCCCAAATGCCTGGATTAATGAAATTCATTATGATAACGTAGATGCTGACGAAAACGAAGGTGTTGAAGTTGTAATAGAAAATATTGGTAACTATACATTATCAAATTTCTCGGTTCAGTTTTATAACGGCAGTGGTGGTGTAATTTATGCTGCCGATACCTTAGGTACATTTACCGAAGGGACGACGTCAAACAATTTTACAATCTTTTATAAGATGGTTCCTGGGTTACAAAATGGACCACCAGATGGATTAGCATTGTGTTATGGTGCGCATGTTATTACCAGTCAATTTTTAAGTTACGAAGGAACTATTACTGCCACAGAAGGGCCTGCCCTAGGATTAACATCAACGGACATTGGGGTTAGCGAGGGTAGCGGTACAACGACACAATCGTTACAATTAACCGGTAGCGGTACCGCCTATTCCGATTTTACATGGCAGGCTAACCTTACACAAACTTGGGGAACTAAAAATGATGGAGGCGATCAATCCCTCCCCGTCGAACTGATCAAATTCGAAGCAATATCCAACAACGGGAAGGTCATCCTGGCCTGGACCACCGAATCCGAGACCGACAACCTGGGCTTTCTGCTCGAGAGCAGAGCAGAGTGCATAGAGCAGGGAGAATGGACGACGGTAGCCGACTACAAATCTGCGGTGGCGCTGGCCGGGCAGGGCTCGACCACCCAACGCACCGATTATCAATATACCGACTGTGCCGTGTTGCCGGGCGTGACCTATTTCTACCGCCTGGGCGATGTGGATTATGCCGGCAATCTCACCTGGCACCAGACGGTGCAGGTTACCGTTCCCGCCGCCGAACAGGCCACCCAAGCCACGGAGTTCGGCCTGCACCGGGCTTATCCCAACCCGTTTAACCCGGCGGTAACGCTAAGTTACGACATCACCAGCGACAACCAAACCACCCTGCAGGTGTTCAACGTCCGCGGGCAATTAGTGGCGACACTGGTGGATGAGTACCAGCCGGCCAACAGCTACTCCCTGTCCTGGCAGCCCAACTTGCTCAGCGCCGGGGTCTATCTGGTGCAGTTACAGAATGGCGGACAGGTGAACGTGCAGAAGGTTGTATACGTAAAATAATTATTGTTACCGGGGCGCACGGCTGTGCGCCCCGGTTAAACCATATTTAATTTTCCATTGGGTTCGGCCTGCAATAGCACCTTTTTGTAACCTTCCGGGTCGCAAGACACGACCGGCCTGTGTTCAAAAACACTGGATCATATTCAGAACAATTTTAAATTAGCTGGTTGATTGACGGCCAATCGGTCAACGTAGCAATGAATCTCGCGGCGTTCAATTCCGACAGCCCGGAATAACGTCCTCAAAAAAAGAATAAAGCCTATTTCCGAAAAACCAGTACGTGTCAATTTGCATGCCAGGTAGAAATATCCGGGGGAAATGTGTTAAAGATTAACCGACTATCCATTCTCATTTTTCTTTTTGTCCTGACGAACAATTTAATTCCAGCCGGAATTCCCGCTGGTTATTATGACGCCACCAGTGGTAAAAGCGGCGCCGAATTAAAGGCGACACTGCACGGAATAATCAAGAATCATACCCGCTATCCGTATACCAGCAGCGGCACCGATGTCTGGGACCTGCTGAAAATTACCGATGAGGATCCCGATAACCCGGATAATATAATCCTGTTGTACAGCGGTCGCTCCCATCCCAAGGCCGACAACAGCGGCGAGAACCTGACCTACACCGGCGACCGCTGGAACCGCGAACATGTCTGGGCCAAATCCCATGGCTTCCCCAGTGAGAGCGACACCGCCTATACCGATATCCATCACCTGCGACCGGCAGACGAATCGGTCAACACCGACCGCAACAACCGCGAATTCGACGAAGGCACCAACGCCCACACCGAAGCCATCGGCTGCTACTACGATACCGAAGCCTGGACCTGGGAGCCGCGTGACGCCGTCAAGGGCGATGTGGCCCGGATGATGTTTTATATGGTGGTTCGCTACGATCCCGGTATACATTCCGACGACAGCGAATACGATCTGGAACTGGTGGACTCCACCGGCAACAACGCCGATAACAGTCCCCTGTTCGGCAAGCTCTCGACGCTGCTGACCTGGCACAACGACGACCCGGTGGACGACTGGGAACGAACCCGCAACGATACGATCTACTATTTTCAGGGCAACCGCAACCCTTTCATCGATCACCCGGAGTACGCGGTTTCGATCTGGGGTTCCAGTAATACCACTGTCCAGTTCAGCGCTTTCGGCGCCACCGTCAGTGAAGGCGCCGGGACCTGCAATCTTACCGTTTCCCTTGCCAACATGTCAGCCACCGCCGCCACTACCGCCCAGGTGGCGATCACCGGCGGCAGCGGTTCCGCGGCCGACATCAATAATTACACAACCCAGACAATAACTTTTCCGGCCAACAGCAGCGCCGACCAGACCGTCAGTCTGGTCCTTACCGATGATGCCGTATTTGAAGGCAGCGAGACTATCACCTTCACGCTCCAAAACGTCAGTGGTGGCAACTCCGCCGCCGCCGGCTATCCATATGAATTCACCCTGACGATCAGCGAAAACGATGCGCCGCCCCTGTATATCAGCGAAGTGTCGGAAGGCAACAACGATTATACCACCGAATTCCTGGAAATCTATAATTCCAGTTCAGCCACCGTCGATCTGACCGGTTACAAACTGGTGATGGCCTCCGCTTCCACCAATGTCAGCGAATATGTTTTTGACATCGGCAGCGACGGCGACGGCGGCGATGTGCTGGTCCCGGCCGGCGGATTGTGGGTAATTTCCCGCGGGGCCGACCGTTCCACTTTTGAGACGGCCTTTTCGTCGTTCCTATCCGCCGCCAAATTCTACGATGGCAATACCAGCCTGTTTTTCGGTACTTCCACGGCCCGGCGCTGGCGGCTGCGCGGCAATGACGGCAGCGCCAATGCCGATGACGGCACCCTGTTTGACGATACCGGCGCGGCGGCCGGCGGCGACGGCCTGCGCACAATTCAGAATCCGGTCGGTACTTTTACCACCAGCAGTTCCGCCAACGGAATCAATTCAACACCCGGCATCTTGGAAAACGACCAGTCGCTGGCAGTGGAATTATACCGCTTTTCCGGACGTTCAGCGGGAAACCAGGTGCTGCTGGAATGGTTCACCGCCTCGGAAATGGATAACCTGGGATTTATCCTTTATCGCCGGGACAATAGCTCCGGTTTTCTAAAAATTGCCGATTACCTGACCGATGACCGCCTGCGGGGACAGGGCTCGGTCAGCCGGCAGACCGATTATCAATTCAGCGATCGGCAGGTGCTGGTCGGACAAACTTATTATTATCTGCTGGTCGATATTGACTATAGCGGGTTCGCCACTGAGCACGGCCCGGTAACGGTCACTGTTCAACCGGCGGCTTTTGGTCTGGAACCGGCCTGGCCCAACCCGTTCAATCCCCGCACCAATATTTCCGTTAGCGTCAGTAACAGGGACAATTACCGGATCGCGGTTTTTGATATCACCGGTCGGCTGGTCACAGTCCTTCATGACGGACAACTGGAGGCAGGACAACATACTATCGTCTGGGATGGCCGGACCAACTCCGGCGCTGATGCCGCCAGCGGCTGTTATCTGCTCAGGCTGGAATCCGGCGCGGCAGCACAAACCACCAAGCTGCTGTTGACCCGTTAGTCCCGGCTCCGGCTCAAGACACTTGCACCAACCGGTCAGCCACCGCTAAACTGCTGCTACGATTAATTGATGAAAGCGACTGCCATACCCATGAATACCATTTATACCGCTCGTCTGCGCCGCGCAGCCGTCATCCTGCTGCTGGCCTTAACGCTGATTCCGGTCCGCGCAGACGTTCCGGCCGGTTACTACAGCCCGGCCAACGGTTTGACCAAAACTGCCCTGCAAGCCGCCCTGCACAATATCATTGATGATCACACCGTTCTGAGTTACACTTACCTGTGGACCGCCTTCCAGTCCACCGATAAAAAACCCAACGGCAAGGTCTGGGACATGTATTCCGATATACCCGGGGGCACGCCACCCTACGAATACACGTTTGTAACCAACCAGTGCGGGAATTACTCCGGCGAGGGTTCCTGCTATAACCGGGAACATTCCTGGCCAAGCAGTTGGTTTAATGACGCCTCCCCGATGAACACCGATCTTTTTCATCTCTATCCAACCGACGGCTATGTCAACAACCGTCGCGGTAACTATCCATTTGGCGAAGTCGGCAGCGTCTCGTGGACTTCGTTAAACGGCAGTAAAGTCGGCAGTTGCTCCTATCTCGGTTATTCCGGGACTGTTTTCGAGCCGATCGATGAATACAAGGGCGATTTCGCCCGTTCTTATTTTTACATGTCGGTACGCTACTATGGCGAAGACGGCGGGTGGGACGATACGCCCATGACTACCGGGTCTCAACTGGATCCCTGGGCGCTGGCGATGCTAGTGGAATGGCATGCCGCCGATCCGGTGAGCCAGAAGGAACTGGACCGCAACGAGGCGGTCTATGCCCTGCAGCATAATCGCAACCCCTTCATCGACAACGCCGCTTATGCCGAACTGATCTGGGGCGATCCGGCGACGACTGGTCCTGACGCCAGCGGGTTGAATCCCGCCGGCTTTATGTTACAACCGGCCTACCCCAATCCGTTCAATCCGGTAACTATGTTCGCGGTAACAATCAACCGGCCGATGTCGGTCAGGATTTCCATTCTTGATATCGGCGGCCGTGAAATAGCTCAAATCAGCGCAGGGCAACTGCCGCCGGCCGAGTATAATTTTTCTTGGGATGGCCGGTTGACGACCGGTTCGCTGGCACCCAGCAGCCTGTATATAATCGCGGTGCGCGGTGACCGGGATTTAACAACACAGAAGATTCTGCTGCTGCGTTAATCGCGGTGCTGCTCGCGGGACAAACGCCGGCTGGCCTCATATAAACGTTCCCGCTCCTCCGACGTCAGCCCGTTATAGCCGACCCGGTTGATCTTATCCAGAATCTGGTCGATTTCCTGCCGGTACTGTGTCTTCTTCTCCACCTTGCGTTCCCGGGACTGGGTCCGGAATTCGGTGAATTTCTTGTGCATCGAAAAGCGCATCTTTTTCATATGCCAATCCGATTTCAGGTAGAGATAGCCGATGATCATGCCCGATAGATGGGTCAGGTGAGCGATATTGCTGCCCGGACCCAGGGATGAGACAAAGGCCATGGCGCCGAGAAAAATGACAAACCATTTAACCTTTACCGGAAACAGAAAATAAATATAGACCGTGCGATTGGGGAACATCATCCCGAAGGCCAGTAAAATTCCGTAGACGGCGCCGCTGGCGCCGATCAGAATCGAATGCGGATTGCCGATGTTGAACAACAGCCAGATCAGTCCCGAACCGACGCCGGTGGTGAAATAATATTTTAGAAATTCCTTTTTTCCCCAGATCGTTTCCAGTTCACTGCCAAACATCCACAGGACAAACATGTTGATCAGCACATGCCAGGTATTGCCGTGCATGAACATGTAGGTGAACGGCTGCCAGATCAGCGGCCAGACCGTTGACGAGGAGAGACCGAAGACCAGCGTCAGGTCGATCACCTGGCGGGCAATCAGGTTCAGGATAAAAATACCGACATTGATAATGATCAGTATTTTAATCGCTTCGGTGAAGACCCGCGGCCGGAAGGAAAACTGGCCATGTTCGGACTGGAACTGGTAACGCATGCTATTTCGATGTGGCTTCCGGAGGAAAGTTCCGCAATCGCCAGCGGTTCCGGGGGTTGAACAACGGTGACAATGCGCTGGGCGGCGCCTCCGGCACCCGCAGTTGCGGCATCCGGTAGCGCCGCACTCGCACCAGCCCCTGTGCCTGGGACCGCAACAGAGCGGCGGTGGCGCTCACTAATAAGTCCCGCGGCAGAAAACCGCTGATACCGCTGAAGCCGTACTGCCGCAGCCCGTCCCGAATGATCGTACCGCAACTGCGGGTGAAAAAATTAAAATCGCGGTATTTCTCCGGTTGCCGGGGATTGACCGGCGTATTGTGAATCACCGCCAACTCATTATGAAAAATCGCCGCCAGTCTCACGGTGTCAATGCCGGTGACCCTGGTGACGTGGATCGTACGCATGAAATTCCGGCCGAATTTATCGTAGTAAGCCCGCCCGTTTTCCAGTATCTCGAATTTGCCGTTGCCCGGCGACGGGGCGAATTCCCCCAATGCCGGCCGGTAAAAGTATTCTTCCGGCGACATGGCTTCATTTTCATTGATCAGGTGGGAAAAATTGAATATTTCACCGGCCACATTGATGGCGACATGACCGAAGGTCGAGGCCGGATATTTGACCAGTCGCTCGTTGTAATACAGCTCAACAATCGGTTCGGCGGCAGGCGCCTCAGCGGGCCACATGATGATGATCGGCCGACCGGTGTCGTAATCGGTCTGCGGCAGGTAGCGGGCACAGACCGCCTGCCCGGACCAGTGCCGCAGATAGCCGTCCCAGATCAGCTCATCGGTGAAATGGCGCCGGCCCTGCCCGTCTTCGACGAACGCTTGGGCGTCGTCCTGCACCAGTCTGCCGCATATGATTTCCGCTGTCATCAGTCCAGAATTTGTTTCAATACCTTCAATGATTGCAACTCGGTAATATTCTCGAAATGGTAGCGCATCTGGGCGTTCAGATACTCGGCGATAGCCTTCCGGTCGCGGGCGGTGACCGGCAGGTCCGGCAGTGACGCCAGATCGTGTTCCAGCAAAGCTTCGATCAGCAGCCGGCTGTTGGGTCCCGCCGCCGGGTCCGGCAGGGTGAAACCAATCAGTTCCCGGTCATACAGGTTGGGACGAAACCCCAGGCTGGACAGCAATCGGACCTGGAAATACCAGAACACCATATTAAGGCGCTCCTGGCGCTGATTGATGGTCGTCAGCACTTCCACCAGCAGATCGAACAGGTCCTGGTGGGCGTCGTGGTCCCGCTGCGTCTTATCGGTCAATTCGACGACTGCCAGGCCGTAACTGATTTTCTTCAGATCGCCCAGTATCGCCGGCCAGCTACCTAAAAAGGAGACTTTGGAAATGGTCTGCAGCTCGCGGGTGGTTTTATGATAAAATACCAGTTCCAGATAGCTCATTGGTTGCAGATAGGCGCCCAGCGGTGATTTCTTGCTGCGGGCGCCCCGGGCGATCAGGCTGACCTTGCCCATATCGCGGGTAAAACACCGGACCACCAGACTGGTGTCGCCATAGGGAAAGCTTTTCAGCACGACGGCCGGTGTCTGCACAATCATCGCGTCAGGACTAACTTATCCAACACCGGCCGCGGCTTGTCTGCCTTAATACGCCTTGGCGAAAATAACTTCGTGAACCGCCGGCCGCCCGCTGAAAATGCAGTTCAAGCCGTCGATATTTTCATCCGGCAGGATCAGGCGGATCGTCGCCTTGGTCTCGTCCTTGATCTGCACTTCGGTGGCGGTTGTTCCGTCCCAGCCGCAGCGGACAAAGCCACCCTGCTCGGCGATAATGGACTTGAATTCCGCGTAGGTGGTCGCGCTGTGGGTGTTGGCGGCGCGATGGGCAACGGCTTGGTCGAACAGGCCCTGCTGAATCTGTTCCAGCAATTCCGGAATCAAACTGATGAGCTCGGTTTTCCCGACGATCATTTTTTCGCTGGTGTCGCGCCGCACCAGCACCGCCTGGCCGTTTTCCACATCACGGGGGCCGATTTCCAGCCGTAGCGGTACGCCCTTCATTTCCCAGTCGTTGAATTTGAATCCGGGCGATTCATCGCGCCAGTCCACCTGAATCCGGACATTAATATTTTTCAGTTCATCCAGTACCGGCTGCAGGTATTCTTTGACCAGGTCCTTCTGCTCATCTTTGCGGGCAATTGGAACCACGATCACCTGGATCGGCGCGATCCGCGGCGGCAGGCGCAGGCCCTGATCGTCGCCGTGAGCCATAATTACGGCACCTACAAGGCGCGTGCTGACGCCCCAGCTGGTGGCATAGACCAGTTCTTCCTGGTTATCCTTGTTCTGGAAAGTGACATCGAAAGCGCGGGCGAAATTCTGCCCCAGGTTGTGTGAAGTACCGGCCTGCAGCGCTTTCTTATCCTTCATCATCGCTTCGATGCAATAGGTATGCTCGGCTCCGGCGAATTTCTCAGACTCTGATTTGATACCGGTCAGGACCGGTATCGCCAGGTAATCTTCGGCCAGACGTCGGTACAGTTCCAGGATCAGCAGTGCCTCCTGCTCGGCTTCCTCGGCGGTGGCGTGGGCGGTATGACCTTCCTGCCACAGGAATTCGGTGGTCCGCAGGAACAGGCGAGTGCGCATCTCCCAGCGCACGACATTGGCCCACTGGTTGATCAGCAGCGGCAGGTCGCGGTAGGACTGGATCCAGTTCTTGTACATCGACCAGATCACCGTTTCAGAGGTCGGACGCACGATTACTTCCTCCTCCAGTTTCGATTCGGGATCAACTATGACACCGCCATCGGGACCGGCCATGAGACGGGTGTGGGTGACGACCGCGCATTCCTTGGCGAAACCTTCAATATGGTCCGCTTCCTTGCTCAGATAGGATTTCGGGATGAACAACGGAAAATAGGCATTCACGTGCCCGGTTTCCTTGATCATTTTATCGAATATTTCCTTGATATTCTCCCACAACGAATAGCCGTAGGGTCTGATGACCATCGTTCCCTTGACCGGACCGTAATCGGCCAGACCGGCTTTGGTCACCACATCGGTATACCAGGCGGAATAACTTTCACTCTGGGGCGTGACACCTTTTGACATAATACTTCCTTATTATTGAACCATAAAGACACGGAGGTCACCAGGATTATTTTTTAAGGTTCCTCAGGGTCCGATATTAAATCTTTAAAAATACAATAATGAAGTTACCGGAAGTCAAGGCGGGCATTCAATAGAAAAGCCGCTCCCGCCTGACGGACCAGTCCGGTGCCGATTCATCGACTTGAATTATTATCCAATCAATCATGTTTGCCCGGTTTATAATAGGCTCCGTGTTCTTTGTACTCTCGCTGGCTCCGTGGTAAATGTTATTCTAAAATTTTAATCAGCAGTAAATTCCCGGCATGCTCACCAAGGCCGAAATCAAGCGCACGCACTCCCTGGTTCATAAAAAATACCGCCTCCAGTACCGGCAGTTTATTATCGAAGGCGCCCGTCTGACGGCCGCCGCCCTTGAAACCGGCGCCCCGCTGGATGCCGTCTATCTGACCGCTGAATTTTCCGGCAATCCCGAGCACGGGCCGCTTATCGACCAACTTAAAAGCAGCGGTTATTCCTGGGATGTCATCCCCGACCGGCAGCTCGCGCAACTGGCCGATACCGTATCACCGGCCGGCATCCTGGCCCTGTGCCCGCTGCCCGCCCCCCGGCCGCAGGCTCCCGACAGCCTGCCGTCAGGACCGTGGCTCTATCTCGATGGTATTGTCGATCCCGGTAACCTGGGAACGCTATTGCGCACGGCCGCCTGGTTCGACGTGACCAATATCGGCTTGTCCGCCGGCTCGGTCGACCCCTGGAATCCCAAGGTCGTCCGTGGCGGGATGGGCGCCCATTTTTACCTGGACCTGTTTCCCGATCTGCCGCTAGCGACGCTGAAGTCCGCCGGACTGCAATTATTAGGCGCCGATATGGACGGTACACCGGTGGACGTTTTTTCGCCCGGCGCCGGCTGGTGCCTGGTGCTAGGCGGTGAAGCCCACGGACTGACAACTGCCACCCGGGAACTGATCGACACGGTGCTCGCCATTCCCCGGCCCGGCCGGGGTGAATCGTTGAATGCGGCCGTGGCCGGCGGCATCCTGCTGGAATACCTGACCCGACTCCGCCGCTGACAACCGACACTTACCGACCGGGGTCCGCCAGACTGGTAAGTTTATTTTCTTTCTGCTCAACCGGCCGTAATTTCCGGGGTTATGATTTGTCAGGAACCAGACCCCAATGAACCGGACCCCCTCAGCAGCTACCGCCTTCAGTGTCGTGCTGATTTCGGTTTTGCTGGCCGCCTTGTTGACGGCCACGGTGGGACTGGTCTTCGGCGTTGAGTCCGGCGAAAAAACATTAGTCTATCTGTCAATTTTCATCGGTCAGGGTTTCATGGCCGTTCCCCTGCTGTTCTATCTCCATTCCCAGGGCATTTCATTTCGCCGCAGCCTGCGGCTTAACCCGGTCGGTTCCGTTACCGTACTTGCCACCGTGCTGGTGGCTGTGGGTGCGGTATTCATTGCCGATGAGCTGGACCGGCTGGTCAGCCTGATCTTTCCCGCCGCCGATTCACTGATGCAGATCGGTCAGGTCCTGATCGTTGACTCGGCGCTCTCCGCCATAATTCTGTTCATCGGCCTGGGAATCTTGGCCCCGATCGGGGAAGAATTGCTGTTTCGCGGCTATCTGCAGGGCTTTCTTGAGGAACATTGGCAGGATGTTACCAGAGCCGTTTTGGTTACGGCCATGGCTTTCGCCCTGGCTCACATGAACCCTTTCTGGCTTGTCCAGGCCTACCTGATGGGCGTATTGCTGGGATATCTGACCTGGCGGACCGATTCGGTGCTGCCGGCGATACTTTTACATGGAATTTACAATGCCGTGGCGCTGCTGATAACCAACCTTCAGAACGTGAATACCACCCTGTTCCTGTGGGGCGACCACGTTTCACCGCTGTGGTTACTGCTGGCCGCCGGACTGATCGTAGCCGGTTTCAAATTAATCCATAAAACTTTGGAGGCCGCCCGATGAAAAAAGAAATGTTTGGACATGAAATAACCGTCCTGCGTGACACCTTTCGGCGATTGTTGCGGCGCCACGCCAAAGTCAATCTGTTAAAATTGAT
>JBDRBK010000208.1:0-8434 GCA_043822705.1 Fidelibacterota bacterium | reverse complement strand
AAGTACTGAATGCAATATCCGATTATACCAAGATTGACAATCTATTCCGGCAACCTGACCGGGTCGATAATTCGGGTCGGCCGCAACCGGCTAAAACCGAACCGGCTGAAGCCGCCAGGCTTGCTGGTGCATCCTTAGGTGCCGCCGCCAGCACGGTCTTGAGTCAGAGTGAATTAAGGACACTGGCCGCTCTGTTCGGCGCCCAGTCCGGTTCCGAATATACATTTTACGGTAATAACCGGGTGCACCGGGCCCAGGCCGGTCACCTGCTGGATATCAGAGGGTAAGCATATGAATAATATCGGAGATCTGACTTCCCTGATTCGTCCCTCGCTGTTGCCTCAGAACAACAACGTCAGCGGAAAAACAGGCGAATCCGGAGCGGTCGAATCCAAATCATTCAAAGATACGATGATGGATTTTCTGAAGGCCGCCGACGGGGGGCAGAAAGCAGCCGCCGACCAGGTCGAGGCAGTGGTCCAGGGTGATAGCGAAAGTCTGCACCAGGCCATGTCGGCCCTGGAAGAATCACGGCTGAATTTCCAATTGCTGCTGGAAATCCGGAATAAGCTGCTGGACTCCTACAAGGAAATCCAGCGGATGCAGATATAAACGGGGGATGTCGCCACGATGAATCAATTCTTTGCTCAATTGGGACGGCTGTTGCAGGGCTATTCACTGGGACAGCGGTTGGTCCTGATTTTTTCCTTTGTCGGTTTCATCAGTGCCATAATAGCCCTGGTAATGTGGGCCAACCGACCTGAATTCGAAGTGCTGTACTCCAATCTGGACCCGACCAACGCCAGTAAAATCGTTACCGAGCTGCGCAATGATAAAATCAAGTATCAACTGCGCGATGGCGGCGCCACCATTTATGTGCCCCGGGAAAATTTATCGGAACTGAAAGTGCGTTTCATCGAAGCCGGATATACCGGCGACACAATTCTGGGCTATGAAATTTTTGATCAATCCAAAATCGGCATGACCAGTTTCATGCAAAAGCTGAACATGCGCCGGGCGTTGGAAGGCGAATTGATGCGGACGATCAACCAGTTCCCGGAAATCCGCCAGAGCCGGGTGCACCTGGTCCTGCCGGAAGGCAAGCTGTTCGAAGAGGATGCCGGCGGATCGGCCTCGGTGGTCCTGTACATGGAAAGCGGCGCCTTCCTGAAACCCAAGCAGGTCAAGGGAATTACCGCCCTGGTGGCCAACAGCGTCGACCGGATCGCCGCCGAAGATGTGGTGGTGGTGGACGCTGAAGGTACGTTGCTGACCGACAGCCAGGGCAAGAGCGGCGTCCTGGGCAATGTCGGCAGCCAGTACGACCTGCAGTCGGCGATCGAGGGTGAATTGCAGTTCAAGGTCACGGAAATCCTGGATGGGATCGTCGGCCCGCAGAACTCGGTGGTGAAGGTGTCGGTGAAATTGAATTTCGAACAGGTGGAACGAACAACCGAAGCGTACGATCCCGAGAATGTATCGATTCTTAGTGAGGAAAGCCATCGCGAAAAGTCGTCCGGCCGCGATTCGGCGGAATATTCCAAGGAAAATAATATTACCAATTATGAATTGAACAAGACGGTCGAGCGTTACATTAGCAATACCGGCGACGTCAAACGACTGACGGTGGCAGTGCTGGTCAACGGCCGCTACAAGACCGAAACCGCCGCGGATGGCACCGAAACCAAGGTCTACCAGCCGCGCAGTTCGCGGGAACTGGAACAGATTGCCGCCCTGGTCAAGAGTTCGGTCGGTTACAATACCGAACGGGGCGACCAGATCGAGGTCCAGAATCTGGAATTTGAGAGCGGGCAGTTCGATACGGATCTGGCCTATTTCTCGGCCATGAACCGGGAAAAATTGTATTCCGACCTGATTACGCGGATGCTGGTGGGAATCGGTCTGTTGATTGCGTTTTTCCTGGCGCGCCGTCTGTTCCAGGGCGCCGCCAACCTCCTGCCGGACCCCAGCGAAATGCCCGCCCGTCTGAACCGGCCGCAGGGGCAACCCGGAGCGTTGAACCAGGGTGGTTCCCAACAGATGATTCAGGCGCCGGCCGATTATGATGTTTCCGAAGATTTGTACATAAAAAAACTGAATCCCGAGGCACGGGCTAAACTCAAGGCCCATGACAAGATGATTAAGGAAGTAGTCGATCATGCCAAGGGCAATCCCGAAGACGCTTCACGACTGATCCGTTCCTGGCTGACCCAGCCGGTTGCTCCCAAACCGGCACCGGCGCCGCAACCACAGCAGTAAAATATGCCGTTAGAAGGGAAAATCACTCCGGTCCAGAAGGCAGCCCTGATGTTGATTGCCATGGGGGTGGAATGCGCCTCCGAGGTAATGCGCAACATGTCCGATTCGGAAGTGGAATTGATCACGGTCGAGATTGCCAAGCTGAAGAATGTCACGTCGGAATCGCTGCACAGCGTGATCGAGGAGTATTATCAGCTCCTGTCCGCCAATAAATATATTACCGAGGGTGGTATCGATTACGCCAAGCAGGTGCTGGAAAACGCCTGGGGCGCCACCCGGGCCGAAGATATCATCAAGCGGGTCGAGGCAGCCACCGAGATCAGCGCTTTCTACCTGTTGCAGACCGTCGATGATAAACAATTACTCAGCTTTTTACAGAATGAGCACCCTCAGACCGCCGCCCTGATTCTGGCCAACCTGAAACCCAAGCAGTCGGCGGCGATCCTGTCGGAATTGCCCGAAGAAGACCAGAAGGAAATTACCTATCGGCTGGCGACAATGGAGAAAACCTCACCGGAACTGATCGAAGATATCGAAGAAGTGCTGCGCGATCAGGTGGGTACCGTTTTCGGTGGTGATTTAAGCAAGTCCGGCGGCGTCGAGGCGACAGCCCTGATTCTGAATGCCGCCAGCCGCTCGGCGGAAAAAAATATTCTCAGCTACCTGCGGGAGCGGGACCCGGCACTGTCCGACGAAATTACCAGCCTGATGTTCCTCTTTGACGATATCGTGGGGCTGGACGACACTTCCGTCCAGCGGATTGTCAAGGAAGTGGATTCCAAGACCCTGGCCCTGGCGCTGAAAGCCACCAACAGCGACATGAAGGAAAAGATTTTCAAGAATATGAGCGAACGGGCGGCGGAAATGCTGCAGGATGAATTGCAGTTCCTGGGACCGGTACGAGTCAAGGAAGTCGAAAACGCCCAGAAGCTGATTCTGGATGTGGTGCGTGATCTGGAAGAAGCCGGCGAAATCAGTATCAGCCACGGCGAGAAAGAAGAAATCATCGAGTAGCCTGATGGAACAGGTACTGCTAAAACTGAACCGGCGCGTAAAGGCTCTGCATCATGTTGATGCCGAGACCGGACCGCAATACGACGGCGCTACTTCCGCTGGCATCGTATCCGGCAACAATAAAATCAGCCGGCTGCTGGAAGAAATCAGGACTACGGCCTACAATGCCGGTTTTGCCGACGGCCGGGCGCAAGGTGTCGACGAGGCCAACAGCCAGGTGGAGCAGTTGCGGCAAAGCGTAACCGGCCTGACAGCCACACTTGAGTGTCAATACCGGGAAACGGTTGATGGTCTGAAGGAGCCGCTGGTTATGCTGGCCTGCCGGATGGCGGAAAAAATTATCGGGGCGGCCCTGGTAAAAGATGGGCAGTACGAAACGATTCTGGCGCACCGGATCAATAAAATTGTTGCCGAGCTCAATGACCAGCACCGGCTGCGGATTCGGGTCAACCCGGCGAGTCTGCCGCTGGTCAACGATCAGCGTTTTCTGGATACATTGCAGTTCCC
Organism: Fidelibacterota bacterium; assembly: GCA_043822705.1. Taxonomy (GTDB): domain Bacteria; phylum Fidelibacterota; class Marinisomatia; order Marinisomatales; family TCS56; genus JBDRBK01. The sequence continues at coordinate 4,654 of JBDRBK010000208.1, read as the reverse complement.
GGCGCAGTTGAATGTGAAATTCATCGATGATGCCGATCTGGAACCGGGCGACTGTATTATCGAATCCGATGATTTCATTATCGACGCGGTAATTGAAAACCAGTTGGAGTTGCTGCGCCGGCAACTACTGAGCAGTGAGCAGTGATGCAAGGTCTGACTACCAGCTTCGCCACGTTTATGGAACGGATCCCGGTCCTGAGTCCGGTACGATTTGACGGCCGGGTATCGCAGGTAATCGGTCTGGTGATCGAGGCCAGCGGTCCGCTGGCAACGATCGGCGACCTGTGTGAAATCAGCTCCAGCGCCGGTCAGCAGGTACGGGCCGAAATCGTCGGCTTCCGTGGTAAAAACATATTGTTGATGCCCCTGGATGAAATGATGGGCATTTCGCCCGGCAGTCGGGTCAGCCTCAGTCCACGGCCGTTGTCGGTTCCGGTCGGACCGCAACTGTTAGGCCGGATTCTTGATGGTCTGGGGAACCCGATCGACGGTAAGGGACCGATCGTTACCGACACCTACCAGCCGGTCTTCAATATTCCCCCGGACCCGCTGACCCGCCAGCGGATTGCGGAACCGATGCCGACCGGCATCCGAGCTATCGACGGTCTGGTCACGGTCGGTAAAGGCCAGCGTGTGGGAATTTTCTCCGGCAGCGGTGTCGGGAAAAGTGTTCTGCTGGGCATGATTTCGCGTTATACCGACGCACCGATCTCGGTGATCGGTCTGATCGGCGAACGGGGTCGCGAAGTGCGCGAGTTTATTGAAAAAGATTTAGGTGAAGAAGGTCTGAAAAAATCGGTGGTGATTGTCGCCACCTCGGATCAGGCGGCCATGATCCGGATCAAGGGTGCCCTGATCACCACTGCCATCGCCGAATATTTCCGCGACAGCGGCCAGGATGTGATGCTGTTGATGGATTCCCTGACCCGGGTCGCCATGGCCCAGCGGGAAATCGGTCTGGCGATCGGTGAACCACCCACAACCAAGGGCTATACACCGTCGGTATTCGCCCTGTTGCCGCGCCTGCTAGAACGGGCCGGCAACAGTTCCCGGGGGAGCATCACCGGGCTGTATACCGTTCTGGTGGAGGCCGACGATATGGACGAGCCGATCAGCGACGCCAGCCGTTCGATCCTGGACGGCCATATCGTATTGTCCCGGCGGCTTGCGACGCTGGGCCACTATCCGGCAATCGATGTCTTGCAGAGTATCAGCCGGGTGAAAAACGATGTGACTGCCGCCGAGCAGAAAAAGTGGGCCCGCACGGTGCTGGAATTGCTGGCCATCTACCGCGAATCGGAAGATTTGATCAATATCGGAGCTTATTCCAAGGGCAGCAATCCCCGGGTCGATCTGGCGATAAAACATATCCCTGCCTTTAATCGCTTTCTGCGCCAGGATATCCTGCAAGCGGCCCAGTTTGAGGAAACATTGAACAGTCTGAAAACAATTACTCAGGGTCTTAATTAATGGCCAAGGCATTTCGATTTAATCTGCAGAAGGTGCTCGATTTGCGCCGGATGACGGAAGACATGGAAGCCGTCCGGCTGTATCACGCCCGCACCAATCTGGACCGCGAGCAGGAGCGGCTCACCACTATCGAGGACCGCAAAAACAACGCCATCAATGACGAGCAACAGAGCCGCAATCTGTCGTTGTCACTGAACCAGTTAAAAATCACCACCGATTATGTTTTTCAATTAAACGATCTGATCGACAGTCAGAAACACCGGGTCAGCGCCTCCGAACTGGCGGTGGAAAAATGCCGGGCCGCTTTGCTGGAAGCAAGCCAGAATAAACAGGCCGTCGAAAAATTGAAAGAACACAAGCAGTACCAGCATCGCCTGGCCGTCAATAAAAAACTGCAACGCGATGAGAGTGAAATCGCCCTGCGCACCGTCCGGAATGGTAAACAGGTTGGAGCCGTAAAATGAGAAAAATATTATTCGTATTATTCGGTCTGCCATTGATGTTCGTAGCCACTGTCGGAACGGTCTATTCCGCCATGTTTTTCCTGACTTTTGATGAAGTCAGCACCGAAAAAGTCCACCACTTGATTGCCGAAACCGAGCGCGCCAACACGGAAGATTTGAATCGATCCCGGGCCGAGGCGGCCGATCTGACGGACCGGCTGAACAGCACCCTGGCTGCGGTCGTTGCCGGCGAAACGATGATCGACAGCCTGAATATGGAACTGACTTTCCGGCTGCTGGAAGTATCGACGCTGAAGAATCATTTGACCGATCTGAACGACCAGGTAATAAACGTCAATCAGCAGAAAGTCAGCGTGAAAGAACTGGCTAAGACTTATGACACGATGAAGCCCGAGGAATTCAAATCGATCCTGGCCAATGTCGATGACGCTACCGTTGTGGCCCTCTATAATAATATGAGCAGCCGCAACCGCAAAAATATTTTAATCGCCCTGCCCAACGACCGGGCGGCGCACATCACCGAACTATTAGCCGGGTTCGTGGACTGATATCATGAATATCCACTTATCCAAATTGTTACCCGGCAAGGAGGCCAAAGCGGCCCCCGCGGGATTAGCGCTAACGGGCACCGGATCACGGCAGTTTCTGCGGCAGTTTTTCCAGGCCTGGCTGTCAACGGCGGATAATAACCCGCTGGTGAAGTCAGCCGGCACGGTCAACCAGATGGTGGCCCGGCTGACCCTGCAGGGACCGGCTGGCGCCAACCGGCCGGCCGGCGCCGAAGCGCTGTCGGGAAACCGGACCGTGACATTCGTGCGTGCGCTTCAATCGGCGGGCAGTCACAGCGACGTTGTCGCGACGGCGATCCCGGCGGTAACGGAGGAACTGATGATTGGTGCAACAGCGCCTATTAAGAAAATTATTCCTGACCCGGCCAAAAACAGTGCCGTGGACCAGGAACCGCGTCTCAATTGCCGGATCGGTGCGAAAATTCCGGTACAAGTGGAAAAGCAAGTTCAGGTTGCCATTATTCATGGTAAAAAGCCAGCGGTGCCGGAAAAAGCCGAAATACCGACTGAGGCACTGATCGGTGCGGTCGTCGCACCCGCCGTTGAAACAGCGGGTATCGCAGCAGTTATCCGGCCGCAGGAATCAACCGGGACCGGGGCACGACTGCTGAAGATGGCGTCCGCAATCGATGTACGCTCCCGATCGAAGCAAACGCTGGAAAACGGGCCGTCGACCCGCAATACCGGCAAGCCGGATCAGGCTGCGACTGGGGCACAGCCGGTTAAAATGGCGTCCGTGATCGACGTCCCATCCCGATCGAAGCAAACGTTTGTGACCGGGTCGGCAGCCCGCAACGCCGACACAGCGGATCAGGCCGGGGTCGTGGCAGCGCCTGGCAGAAAAAATTCAACAGTACCTGATTTTAAAAAAGCGGTGTCGCTGACACCGGCGGCAGCCGGTCTACGGACTACCGCCAGCGATGAGGTCGTGTCGACCGGAAAAAGTAGCAATATTCGTCAATCGGCAGTTTTACAACCGGTACCGGTTGTCCGGCAATCGCCGGCAGCTGGAATCCCGGCGTCCGGACCGGGGCGGACTGCCAGCGATCAAATTTTACGGCCGGTAGCAATGCAAACCGAAGAAAAATTAGCTGGTGTCCGCGAGCCGTCTGCTGCTACAAAAACGGTGCAACCGGCGCCTTCCGCCGGAAAAACATCACCGCCGGCGGATCCGGTCAAAGTACTGAGTCAGGCTCAGGAAGCGGGGGACGAGTCCGCTGTGTCCCTGCCGCGCACCAAAATTTCCACTATCAATGACCGGATAACCGGTCCGGAAATTCAGGTCAGCCGCGGCAATCCGATCAATTCCGAATTGAAAAACGTTGCCAAGCAATTGCCGGAAGTGCCAAAGACAATGGTCCAGTCGGGACTTGATATGGTTTCGGCCACAACCGTTAAATCAGCCCCGGCGCCGCAAGTCGCGGGCGTCGAGCTGAGTCAGTCCCCGGTGGCGACGATCAGTAAAAAGGTAAACCGCAAACCGGCGGAAGAACACCAGCCGGCAGTGCAACCGGCCCCGGCGATACCGGTCAAGGCCAGGACGGCCGCCCGGGTCGAACAAGCTGCGACGGCACCGCGTTCGGTGGACGCCCACAGCGGCGATGTTGGTCAATTTTCACTCGCTGACGACGAAACCGCCGATGCCGGCCGCCGGCAGCAGGAACAGCACGAGCCGGGACATCGGAATCCGGCTGCGGGACCGGCCCTGGCGACTTCTGCCACAGCGGCGGCGACGACCCGGATCGTGGATGTTGCACCGGCGATCGCCGCGCCCCGGCTAATCGAAAAAATTTCCCAAACCATTTCCGATTCCGTGAACGGTTCAACCTTCCGGACCAGCTTCCGCGTCGACGGCGGCAGTCTGGGTAAGCTGGACATCGAGTTCGTCCGGGAATCGGGACGGAATCAGGCCACGATTACCGTGGAAACGGATGAGGTCCGAGCAGTCTTGCAGAAACTGACCGGTGATATCCAGGAAAATCTGCTGCAACGAGGAATAATTCTGTCGGTGCTGGACGTGGCGGTCGGATATTTTCAGAACCGCAATGCGTCCCAGCCGGAACGGACCCAACGGACCGGCCAGCGCAATCAGAAGAATACTGCCGCAACGGCAGACGGCGAAGAAGCCGAAATAATCCAGGACCGGCGTGA
>JBDRBK010000207.1:0-7506 GCA_043822705.1 Fidelibacterota bacterium | reverse complement strand
AACGGCGTTGCCAGTTGCGCCAGGGGCAGGACCAATAATAATGCAATGCCGCTGATCAGCAGTGATTCGGTGATGAACTGCAGTAACAGTTGTGAGCGTGATGAACCGACAACTTTACGCAGGCCGACTTCCTTGGCTCTTTGAGCGGAGCGGGCGGTTGAGAGATTGATATAATTCACGGAAGCAATAATGAGTATTAAAACAGCAATCGCCCCGAAGATATATATATTGTTATTGTCTCCCTTATTAGCTACTGGATCGAATATCACATCGGTGGACCAGAGATGGGTTCTGGATAACGGTTGCAGGGTAATGTCAAAATTTGGGGCAACGTTATTATCGCGGCACAACTGCGTGAATTTTTCATCAAATGGCTTCGGATCGATTGCTTCACGAAATTTTACATAAGTCGGCATCGCAATTATCTGCCAGCTTTCCAGAAAAGGCGGTTGATTCGGATTGGCGTTGGCAGTGATGGTGGAAATTGATTGAAGGGCATCGAATTCAAGGTGCGTGTTTTCCGGCAAATCCGCCATGATTCCGGTGACCAGCATGTCGTAACCGCCGCCGGCGGTTAGCGTTTGTCCAACGGCCTCTTCATTCCCGAATATCTGGTGCGCCAGTGTTTCAGTCAGGACAATGCTATATGGTGATTCCAGCACCGTTGCCGGATTCCCGATCAGCAGGGGATAGTCAAAGAAGGAAAAGAAGTTGGCATCGGCCGAACGCAACTGGTTGGCGTAGATGGCTAACCGATCCTGATATTTCAAGAGCGTTTGACTCCCGAAGGTCAACCGATGGGTCGCTTCGACTTCCGGGAAATTGGTCGCTATTGCCGGACCCAGGCCAGGCATCGTGATACCGACCCGTTGATTATTGGTTCCCAGGGCTTTATCGATAGTCAGCACGCGGTGCATTTTTTCCAGATCGCCGTGCATATTCTCGTAAGATAATTCATTTTTTATGAACAGCAGAATCAACAGACAAGCCGTCATACCGATTACCAGTCCGGCAATATTGATAAAGGCAAATATCTTGTAGCGCAGAATATTGCGCAGGGCGACTTTGATGTAGTTTCTGATCATAGTTGTTATCCTATTCGTAGCGCAGCGATTTTACCGGATTCGCCAGGGCGGCTTTGATGACCTGAATAAATACCGTCACCAGGGCGATCGTGATCGTCAGCAGGGCAGTGAAAATAAATACAGTCAGGCCAATGTTGGTATGGTAGATGAAGGTCTGCAGCCATTTGGACATGGAATAATAGGCGATTGGCGCGGCGATCATATTGGCCAGCAGCACCCATTTGACGAATTCAGTCGAGAGCAGTTGAATTATCCCGGAAGTGGATGCGCCCAGCGTCTTGCGGATGCCGATTTCCTTGGTTTTCTGCTCCACCAGAAAAGCCGCCAGCCCCAGCAAACCCAGGCAGGAGATGAAGATTGCCAGAAAAGCGAAACTGCCGAATAGTTTTCCCATCCGGTTTTCCATGTGGTAAATCCGGTCGAATTCGGCATCCAGAAAATGATATTCAAAGGGGAAATCAGGGGCGAACCGGTTCCAGATTTCCTCCATTCTGGTGATGGTTTCGGGCAGGAAGGCATTATCTGTTTTAACCATAATATAGCGCCAGTATTCGGGGTAAATAACCATCATCAACGGTTCCAAATCCATGGTCATCGGCAGGAAGATAAAATCACTGACGATGCCGATGATTGCGCCTTTAAAGTCATCTCCGATTTCAAACTGGTGTCCCAGGGGATCATCGAGGCCCAGTACCCGGATTGCTTCTTCGTTAAATATGAACGAAGTCTCATCGGTGGGGAAATCCCGTGAAAAATTCCGTCCCTGAACGATGTTTATGTCCATTGTTTCGATAAAATCGTAATCCACTGCGGCCAAGGCAAAAGATTGGCCTTTTTCACTTTCCATTCCTTCCCAGGTCACGCCGCGGATGACACTCCAGATTGAAGTCGGCAAGGCCGATGTCCGGCTGACATTCGAAATTCCGACAGTGTTCAGTATTTCGTTCCGGAACGCATCATATTGTTCGTTGACGGGCTTTTCCAGAGGAAAATACAAGCGGTTATCCCGTGCAAAGCCCAGGTCTTTTTCATTAATATACTTCAATTGCGAGTAGACCGTGAAAGTACCGATAATTAATACCGTCGAAAGCGTGAATTGGATTATCACCAGAATTTTACGAAACAGCGAGCCGCCGGATTTACTGTGGCTGCCACCTTTCAAAATCTGCACCGGCCGCAACGAAGATAGATAGAAGGCCGGGTAGCTGCCGGAAATCAATCCGGTCAAAATTGTAATCACTGTCAGCCCGGACAGCATACTGAAATCGGCCAATCGCAACGCCAGGTTTTTCCCGGCCAGATCGTTAAAGAACGGTAAAATGATCTCGGCCAGTGTCAGACCCAGGACTAAGGCCAACAGGGTTATTAACATTGATTCCAGCAGGAATTGCCGGATCAATTGGGAGCGGGCGGCGCCGACGACTTTTCGCAGGCCGATTTCCCGGGCCCGTTTGGACGAGCGGGCCGTGGCCAGATTCATGAAATTGATGCAGGCGATCAGCAGAATAAATACGGCGATAATGGAAAACATGTAAACATATTTGATATTATTGTCTTCGCCGGTGATCGAATATAAATGCATTTTGGACACCGGTTGTAATCGCAGCCTGATGCTTTCATCGTCAATATTGTGACTGATGACAGTAGTGAGTTTGGCTTCCACCGCGGCAATATCGGCGTTTACCGGAAGCTGGATATAATTGATGGTGAAGTGCGAATACCAGTTACTTATGTCCCAATAGGCACTCTCGATACTTTTTATGGGAGCGAAGAAATTGAACCGGAAGTTAGAATTTTCCGGTATGTTCTTGACGACACCCATGATCACGTACTGGTACTCGTTGTCCAGTGTGAGTATTTCACCAATCGGATCGCTGTCGGCGAAATATTTTGCGGCGATTTCTTCGGTGATCAAAATCCAGTTCTGACTGTTGATAATAGAATTGATATCGCCTTTGACCAGGGGAAAAGTGAAAAGCGAAAACAGTTCCACATCGGTATAGCAAATACCTCTTTCATTATATAGGTGGTCGCCATAGCGGACCGTCGCGCTGTTGGTAAAATAAGCGACTGAATTGATGATTTCGGGAATCTCATCCCGGATGGTCTGTGCCAGCAGGTATGGGGTTCGGGGATTCTGTGAGGTACCGTTAGCCATCTGATGTTCTTTATAAACCATGTGCAACTGATCAATATTTTCATTGAAACGATTGTAACTGATTTCATCACGAACCCACAAGGTGATCAGGAATGCACAGGCCATTCCGATTGCCAGGCCAAGGATGTTCAGTAGCGAATAGCCCTTATGTTTAATGATATTCCGGAACGCGATTTTCAGGTAGTTGGTGAACATAGGATTTCCTTATTCATAACGTAGTGAATCCACGGGATTAGCCACCGCGGCCTTGAGCGCCTGGTAACTGACGGTCAGTAGAGCGATTACCAGGGCGATTATCCCGGCGAGTAGGAAGACCGAAAAAGGAATATCAATCCGGTAGGCGAAATTTTCCAGCCATTTGTGCATTACATACCAGCCGACCGGCCAGGCAAACAGATTGGCCAGTAGCACCCATTTTGAAAATTGCCGGTACAGTAGCGCTGCCACTTCAGGTATCGATGCACCCAAAACCTTGCGAATCCCGATTTCATGGGTGCGCCGTTCCGCCAGAAAGGTTGCCAGCCCGAATAATCCCAGGCAGGCTACGAAAATTACTATTGCCGAAAACAGGATAAACAGCTTGCGCGTCTGCTGTTCATTTTGATACAGACGGTTATACTCGTCATCAAAAAATGAATATTCAAACGGTATCTGGTCATTAATGCCAGACCATAGGGATTCGATTGAAGCGACCAGACTACCAATATCAGCGGTATTGAACCTTACCGATATATTGCGCGGGGTCCAACCCCAGCGACTGTCCATATGAAAAAATGCCATCGGCCTGATTGCGGTGTGCCGTGATTCGTAATGCAAATCCTCCACAACACCAAGTACCGTAAAAGGATCGGTATCCTCACTATAGTTATTGATATGTTTTCCCACCGGGTCGTCCCAGCCGATCAGCTTTACGGCGGCTTGGTTCAGGATAACGCCGGCGGTGTCACTGCGGAAATTCCGGTCAAAGAAGCGTCCCGCAGCCATATTCAATTTCATAACATCGGCGTAATCAGGGTCGACCAGTGTCAGGTTAAGAGTAAAGCCCTCGTCAAATTCTTCCGCTGTAAATCCGATATTGTTGAATTGCTGACCGATTATTCGATTCGAGACCGACAGAGCGGATACGCCACTGATTTGCCTCAATCCGTTAACGAAGCCGTCCAGATTGTCATTGATCGTATTGACATTTTTAATGACCAGTACCTGTTCCTTGGCAAAGCCTAATTGTTCATCCTGAATATAGCTGAGCTGTCGCGAGATAATGAAGGTGCAGGTTATCAGGACAATTGATATCGTAAATTGGAAGATCACCAGCGTATTACGGGCCCAGGATTTCGTACTGCCTTTCAGCAGTTGACTGCGAAGGACCATCAGTGGCTGAAAGGATGATAAAACCAAGGCCGGGTAGAAGCCGGACAGCAGTCCGATTATCAGGGAGACGGCGATTAAACCGGGAATTATATATGCGTCCATCCGGTCCGGAATTATGATCGTTACTCCCAACAGGGCTTCAATCTTGGAACGGCCAATTTCCACCAGAATCAAGGCAAACACCATGGCAAATCCACTGGTCAGGATCGATTCACCAAGGAATTGTTTAATGATCGTTATCCGGTCTGAACCCAGGCATTTACGAATACCGATCTCCCGCGCCCGCAGACTCGATTTCGCTGTCGACAGATTGATATAATTGATACAGGCTATCAGCAGGATAAAGATTGCTACCAGACCGAAAATGTAAATGTAGGAGGCGTTGCCATTTGGTTCAAATTCACCTGATAAATGTGAATGCAGATGGATATCGGTCAGCGGCTGCAGGTACAATTCCCATTTGTTTTCCGCATTGGCAAATTGAAAATAATTACCGCCAAAAATGCTTTGGTTGGCAAATTCCAGCAGATTGGCATTAATGAAGCTGTAACTACTGTTATCCTGCAACAGGATATAGCTGCGGAAATTATTGGCAAACCAGTTAGGATTGTTGTAAAAGCCGTCATAGCTGAGAATAGACACCAGCATATCGAAGTGAAAATGGGAATTACCCGGGAAGCTTTCCACCACCGCCGAGATTTGCAGATTGATCTCATCGTCCAGCAGGATTTGTTTCCCCACCGGATTTTCATTACCAAAATACTTCCGGGCGGTCTCCCTGGTCAGTACCGCCATATTAGGCGCCAGGATAGCCTGACGCGGTTCACCCCAGACAAACTCGGCGGAAAAAATATCGAAGAAGGTCGTATCGACGATCAGGATTCCGTCTTCCTTGTACAACTGATCGGCTACCCGTACCTGCGTGGCGCTGCCGCTGGTTGCAATCCGGCAAATGGACTCGATCTCGGGAAAATAGTTATATAAGGCTTCGGGATAACGAGCCGAGGTATAGGTTTGTTTGATTACCGTGTTGCCGGACAGGGCATCGACTGCCAGGCGATAAGTCCGATCCGCTTTGTCATGGAAGCGATCATAGCTTAATTCACTGACCACATACATGAAACTGAGTAAGGCGGTGGCGATACCAATTGCCAGTCCGGCGATGTTGAGTACGGTGGTGAATTTATTTCGTATGAAATTCCTGATTGCGGTTAACAGATAGTTTGTTATCATAGGTATTCCCCGTTATTCATATTTCAATGAATCCACAGGATTGGCAATAGCGGCTTTTATGGCCTGATAACTGACGGTCAGCATCGCGATTACCAGCGCAATCAGCGCCGCCGTCAGGAATGTTACTGGTCCCAGTGTCGTTCGATAAGCGAAATTCTCCAGCCAGTCGTTCAGGGCGTACCAGGCCACCGGCCAGGCGATCAGGTTGGAGATAATCACCAGCACGACAAAATCTTTGGAAAGTAACCGGACGATATCGGCGACACTGGCCCCCAGGGTCTTCCTGATACCGATTTCTTTGGTGCGTTGCTCGGCGGAGAATGAGGCCAGCCCGAACAGGCCCAGGCAACCAACAAAAATCGCCAGCAGACTGAAGTCGAGTACCAGTTTGCCGAGCCGTTCCTCGCCGAGATACAGATTGTTGAAGGTGTCATCGAGGAAGAAATAGTTAAAGGGGCGATCAGGATGGAAAGACTGCCATTTGGCTTCAATTGCCGCCACGGTTTTGGAAATATCCGCCGTCCGGATTTTTATTGATAAATCTGCTAATTCGCTCGCATCATAGAATATTACCAGCGGATCGATCTGCATGCGCAGTGAAGCGATGTGGAAATCCTTGACGACGCCCACGACGACCAGTTCCGGATCGGAATTTTCGGTTCCGGGCAGTTGGGGGGAAAGGAAGCGTTTGCCGATCGGGTCGCGCCAGCCGAATTTGGTCGCTGCCAGTTCATTGATGATTACCGATTCAACGGTATCGGAGGCCAGGTCCGCGGAAAAATTCCGTCCCTGCGCCAGTTCTATTTCCAGGGTGGGGATAAAGCCCGGATCGATTATCAATACATCGACCGTTTGCGGCTCGTCAACCGCAAAACCTTCCGGGAACACCACGCTTTTACGAATACCGCGCCCCGGTGTCCGGCTGGACGCGCCGATCGCGACTACTCCCGGAACCCGCGATAATTCATCCTGGAGTGTCCGGAAATCGCGGCCGCCATTGTTGGGGATGTTGGGAATTACGAGTACCTGTTCGCTGGTAAAACCAAGTTTTTTGTTCTTCACATATTTCAACTGGCCGTTAATTGTCAGCGTTCCGATAATCAGTACGACCGAGATCACGAACTGGATCACCACCAGAATGCTGCGGAAACGGGTACTCAGTCCGGCCGCGACACTGCCTTTCAACACTTTCACCGGCTGATAGGAAGACAGGAAAAACGCCGGATATACACCGGCCAGTACACCGGTAACCAGACCGAAAACCAGCAGAAATGGCAACGTCCGCCAATCACTGAAATAATTGATGTCAAAATTGTACCCGGTCAGCGAATTGAAAACCGGTAGCGACAATTCCAGCAGAATGCCAGTCACGGCCACGGCCAGCAGACTCAGCAATACCGATTCGCCGATGAACTGCAGCACAATCCGCGACCGCTGGGCTCCCATGGTCTTGCGCAGTCCGACTTCCCGGGCGCGGCGAGCCGACCGGGCCGTCGCCAGATTGATGAAATTGAAACAAGCGATCAATAAAATCAGGATGGCGATTGCTGAAAACAGGTAGACGTAGGTGATATCGCCGCTATCGCCAAAATCCATTTCAAAATCCGAACGGAGATAGATATCCTGTAGCGGCTGTAGATACAAACGTACCGATCCGCC
>JBDRBK010000206.1:0-34744 GCA_043822705.1 Fidelibacterota bacterium | reverse complement strand
CCCGGCATCACCATCTCGGTACCTTCCGGTAATGTGGCCACACCGGTCACATCCGTGGTCCGAAAATAAAACTGCGGACGATAGCCACTGAAAAATGGCGTGTGACGACCACCCTCTTCGCGCTTCAACACGTATACGTTGCACTTGAATCTCGTGTGCGGCGTTATGCTGCCCGGTTTCGCCAGCACCATCCCGCGCTTCAGAAATTCCTTGTCAACACCACGCAATAACAGTCCGGCATTGTCACCGGCCTGGCCTTCGTCCAATATCTTGCGGAACATCTCAACACCGGTCACTACCGACTTGGTGTGAGCGCCCATACCCAAAATCTCAACTTCCTGACCAACCTTGATCATGCCACGTTCAATCCGGCCGGTTCCGACCGTGCCGCGACCGGTGATGCTGAATACATCTTCCACCGGCATTAAGAACGGCTTATCGACATCACGCTTCGGCTCGGGAATAAATGAGTCACAGGCTTCCAGCAACTCCACAATACACTTCGTTTTGACCGCATCGTTGGGATCGTTCATCGCTTCCAGGGCGCTGCCACGGATGATCGGCGTATCATCCCCGGGAAATTCATATTCGTTCAGCAGGTCCCGCAGTTCCATCTCTACCAGCTCCAGCAACTCCGGATCGTCAACCTGGTCGGTCTTGTTCATGAACACCACCATACTGGGTACGTTCACCTGCCGCGCTAAAAGTACATGTTCGCGGGTCTGGGGCATCGGACCGTCGGCCGCGCTCACCACCAGGATCGCTCCGTCCATCTGGGCCGCACCGGTAATCATATTCTTGATATAGTCCGCGTGTCCGGGACAGTCAACGTGGGCATAGTGCCGCGCCGCCGTCTCATATTCCACGTGCGCCGTCTGGATCGTAATCCCGCGCTCCCGCTCTTCCGGCGCATTGTCGATCGAATCAAAATCACGAATCTCGGAAAATCCGCGCTTCGCCTGTACCATCGTGATCGCCGCCGTCAACGTCGTTTTGCCATGATCAACATGACCGATAGTTCCAATATTCACGTGCGGTTTCTTCCGCTCAAATTTAGCCTTTGACATGGGAACTCCTTTTGTATTAAAGTTTCTGAGCCTTCGACCGGACTTGAACCGGTGACCCCGTCCTTACCAAGGACGTGCTCTACCAACTGAGCTACGAAGGCAGCTTGCCGGCGATGCGGTAAAAACCCTGCGTGGTTTTTCCTGCCGCTCATCCGAGCGGGCGACGAGATTCGAACTCGCGACCCTCAGCTTGGAAGGCTGATGCTCTACCAACTGAGCTACACCCGCATTGTGGGGAGAGAAGGATTTGAACCTCCGTAGACGTTCGTCGGCAGATTTACAGTCTGCTGCCATTGACCGCTCGGCCATCTCCCCATAATCGCATACCATTTTAAAAGAAATACCGCCATAAACACCGATCCGCCCGCGTTCGAAATGGATACCGACAGAGCCACCGAAGGGATTTGAACCCCCGACCAACTGATTACAAATCAGTCGCTCTACCAACTGAGCTACGGTGGCATTGTCGGGACCCCACCGGTCAATCATTTGCCGGTTTATCAAATATCGATCGGACCAATCACAGCAGATTGGTGCGCAGTAAAGCCGCCAAAATTAAATTGAAATAATTTAAACACAAATATCTTTTACAACTTAAATTATATTTTTTCCTATTCTTGAACGACCGAATCCCTGCCCAGCGGCTCTGGCGCCCAACAATAACAGAAAAAACCGGTCTTCAATCCGCGGGACGAACCTTGGGACCCTGAGGGCTGTCTTCGATAATCCAGCCCCGCTGCCGCAATAAATTGCGCAGGTCATCGGATTGTTTCCAGTCGCGGTCCTTGCGCGCCGTTTCCCGCTGATCAACGATAACCTGAATTTCGGCGGGCACCACAGCTTCCGCTTCCGTCAGAACAGCCAGAATCGAGTCTACTTCCCGAATAAAATTCAAACTTTCAATGGCCTGATCGATATTCAATTGATTATCATCCAGCATTGTGTTGGTCGTACGAATCCATTCGAAAAACACCCCCAGAGCGCCGGACACGTCGAGATCGTCATCGAGGGCGGCCTCAAAGGTCTCAAAGACTGCCAGCGACGGTTTTATAAAAATATAGTCGCGGCCGCGGATGAAATCATTCAGCCGACCGGACAATTCCTGAATCCGTCGTATCGCTTTCTGCGCTTCATGGTGTTTCTCCAGCGTGAATTTCAATTTGGAGCGATAATGGGTGGAAAGCAGGATAAAACGCAGACTTCCGGCCGTGAAACCGGCATCCAACAACTCGTCGATACGATAGAAATTACCCAGTGATTTACTCATCTTGTCGCTACCTAGGAGCAGATGCTCGCTGTGCATCCAGAAATTAACGAATTTTTCACCGGTAGCACACTGCGACTGGGCAATTTCATTCTCATGATGCGGGAACAGGTTGTCGACACCGCCGCAGTGAATATCAAAATGATTGCCCAGATATTTGGTCGACATGGCCGAGCACTCGATATGCCAGCCCGGCCGTCCGCGTCCCCATGGAGAATCCCAGGCAACCTCGCCGTCCTCGGGCTTCCAGGCTTTCCAAAGCGTAAAATCCTGAGGGTTTTCCTTGGAATAATCATCCGCCTCGACCCGCTCCGAGGATTGTTGTTCGGAGAACACCAGGCGGGCCAGTTGGCCGTATTCAGCATAAGAACCGATCGCGAAGAATACCGAACCATCTTCCGTCCGGTAGGCGTGACCTTTTTCGATTAATTTACCGATCAATTCGATCATCTCGGTCACATGCGTAGTCGCCCGAGGATAATGGTCGGCTGGAATAATTTTCAGTGTTTTCAGGTCCTGATGAAACAGATCGGTATATCTCCCGGTCAACTCGTCGATCGTGACGCCTTCCTCCCGGGATCGCCGGATGGTCTTATCATCAACATCGGTAAGGTTCATGACGTGAGTGACCCGGAACCCTTTGAATTGCAAATAACGTTTCAGCAGATCTTCGAACATGAAAGTGCGGAAATTCCCGATATGGGCCGAATTATAAACTGTCGGACCGCAGGTGTACATGCGCACCTGGCCCGGAATGATCGGTACAAATTTTTCTTTCTTACGGCTCAGCGTATTATAAAATTTTATCGGCATATCATTTAATAGCTTTGAGATATCCACGGTCAACGTGGATCGAGATGGCATTTTGAATAGCATCGATTTTAAGCACGAATCGATCCACGCCATCAATCCGGCTGACAATCCCCCGCACCCCGCGCAGTGGACCGGCCACGATTTCTGCCGCATCGCCGATCACGAAATAATCGGTGGATTCCGGTTGATAACCCCCTTCCAGCATCAGTTTCAACGATTGAATCTGTTCGTCCGCAACGATGGCGATTTCGTTATGGAAGCGGACAACATGGTGTACACCGGGAGTCTGCAGGACATACAGATGATTTTTCAGCGGGATTCGGGCAAACAAGTAGCTTTTGAACAACGGCATGTCGACCCATTTTGTACGATCGCTCCAGCGGCGTTTGGAACGGACTACCGGTAAATAATTCGTTATTCCCTGCAGATTCAATTGATCGCTGGCGACTTTTTCATGGCGCGATTTGGTATACACCGCAATCCAATGCTCAGCGGCAGTTATTTCAGTCGGCACGGGCATGCTGAATGATCCGCTTGACCAGTTCGTTAAATGATATCCCGGCGGCTTTGGCGGCTTTCGGGACCAGACTGGTGGAGGTCATCCCCGGCAGTGTGTTGGCTTCCAGAAACCAGAAGCGGCCGCTTTCATCCAGGCGAAAATCGATTCGACTGTAATGGGAGCATTGCAGTTCCCGGAAAATCCGCAGCGCCGCCGATTGCAGATCACGGCCGGTCTGCTCGGGTATATCCGCCGGACAGAAATAATCGCTCAGACCGCTGGTGTACTTACAGTCATAATCATACAGACCGTGGGAAGGTCTGATTTCAACTACTGGCAGAACCTCATCTTCGAGGATCGCCACCGTCAGTTCCCGGCCACTGATAAATTGCTCGATCAGAACATTCGGGGAATAGCGTTGCGCCAGTTCCAGTGCCGGTTGCAGTTCAGTCGCCTGCCGGACGATTGTAAGACCGATCGTGCTGCCCAGATCGTTTGGTTTGACTACCAACGGATACTCGTGCCAGTGATTAAGCGGTGCCGTCCGCAATCCGTTCAGAAGCTCCCAATCGGGTGTATCCAGACCGATCAGCCGCACCAGTTGCTTACTCAGATTTTTATCCATGCAGATACCGGACGCCAGCGGTCCCGAACCGGTATAGGGCACACCGATGCTCTCCAGGAAACCCTGAATCACACCGTTCTCGCCCTGTCCGCCGTGCAGGGCATTGAACACCAGATCAGCCGCGCGTAACCGGTCGACCAGATCCAGCGGGTCGGCACTCAGCACCAGCTGACTGGCTTCGTAGCCTAGTTCGCGGCAGGCCGCGTGCACGGCCGCACCGGTGGTCAGCGACACCTCCCGCTCGGGGGAAACACCACCCATTAAAACGACAATTTTCATTTTTCACCTGCGATTAACATCTGCGCTCCGGTCAGGATCGATTCGGCAATAAAGTCAGGTTTGAGTCGCGCGGAAAGCTTTTTCTGTGTTTTTCGTCCTTCACCGGTCAAAACCAGCATCGTATCCATCCCCAATTTAATTCCTGCTTCGATATCTTTGCCACTGTCACCGATCATCAGACAACGGGCCAGGTCCAACTGATGCTCCTGCGCCGCCTGCCGGAACATGCCACCCCCCGGTTTCCGGTTTTCGCTGGCCTGATCGGGGTGATCGGTACAATAATAAATACCGAGCAGCGGTATTCCCTGTTCCCGGAAAATGCCGCGGAGATGATTGTGAATCTCTTCCAGCGCCGCCCGGTCGATCAGACCGCGTTCCACGCCCGACTGGTTGGTGACGATGCAAAAGCGCTGACCCTGCCCGGCGAGCAGGCGCAGCGCTTCCAGGGAAAATTCGAACAACTGGAAATCCGCCAGGGAAGCGATATACCCCGGATCAGGATTGAGTGTCCCGTCCCGATCGAGGAAGATGGCATCATAATCTTTCATTACGGTCCGGTCGCAATCTCCCGGGCTTGAATATCCTGCAGGCGGACCGAACTGGTCAAAAAATAGCCGAAACCGATAACGGCGAAGGGCACGAAACCGATGGCGTGCACCAGGACGGCAAAAGCCTGTGCTTCCGGCAGAGCTACACCGAACAGTTCGACCATCACGATTACGGCTGTGGCATGGTAGGTGCCGATATAGCCGGGAGCGGCCGGGATCGTAATTGCCAGGGTCGTAGCAACCAGGGTCACGCCGGCGGCGATCCAGTCCACCGGTACATCCACTGATAGTACCACCAGATAAGTGCAGAAATAATAGATCAGCCACAGTACAATTGAGGCAACCGTCACGACCAGGATATGATGGGTCGATTTCAGGGCGATCAGTCCGCTGACCAGATTATCCAGTATCCCGGTGAATTTCCGGCCCAGATTGTTCTGGAAAATACCCCAGCCATAGATCCGCTTCTGGATTTCGGCATGGGTCAGCGAAAGCACTATCAGACCAATTATAATCAGGGCTGTGCCCAGACCAGCGATCAATCCGCTGATCTTCAACCAGGCCGGGAATGGATATAAGACAAAAAACAACGCCGCCACCAGCAGTACGCCGATCATATCCAGGACCCGTTCCAGCACGATCGTACCGAAGGCCGCGGAAGTGCTGATAGGCTGTGATCGCGCCAGACTGTAAGCCCGCAGCAGCTCGCCCAAGCGGAACGGCAACACGCTGTTGCCGAAATAGCCGATCATAGTGGCGGAGAACAGGTAACTGAACTTTATTTTTTTTATCGGCTCCAGAATGAACGCCCAGCGCCAGGCCCGCACAACGACACTGAGTATCATCAGCGTCATGGCGGCCAGGATATACCAGCAGTTGACCTGCAGCATAGCCGCCAGCAGATTGTCAAATTCAATCCCGCGAAAGGCAAAATACAGTCCGGCCAGACTGATGGCGATAGCAAATGTCAGTTTAAGATATTTATTCACGTAGATCGATTATATCCTTTCCCGTATACTGCCAGTTCGCAAACCGTGATGGTTCCGACAGCGGTTCGATTTTATTGATCAGCAGTCTGATCCGATCATCCTCGGTAAAAAAGATAATTATTTCTTCGGGTAGATTGGTCTGCCGGCCGATAACGATTTCGCCGGATATTTCCGCCGCCGGCAGCCTGAACTCCAGGCGTCGGACCTGGCTGATTGCCCGGGATTTCACAACCTCAATCAGACTGAAGTCGCCGGTCAGGATATTCAGGATCGACACTTCATTCGGGTTAACCTGATCGATGATCAACTGATCCGCGCCCTTGTTCCAGGTCTGAATGACAGTTTTATCGACTTTGATCAGTTGTTCCGGCGTATCCAGCAGATAACGGCCGACGCCGACAATTTCCATCTGCGCCCGATCCAGCCAGTCCTGACCGTATTGCCGGTGAATAATTTCCATATCCACCAGCGAGCCCGCTTGCCGGTACAGCGCGGAATGGACCGAATCGAGGATGGCTGAATCAGCGGCCAAGCCTGTCCCCAAAAGCCCAATAAACAACAGCGTAACGCGGCGTTTCATTTGCCGATATATAGACCGTCGAGATAAGTGTCATCCACCAGCACTTCACGAGCCTTGCTGCCGGTGAACGGCCCCACGATTCCGGCCTGTTCCATTTCATCGATCAGACGCGCCGCGCGGGAATAACCGACCTTTAACCGGCGCTGCAGCAGCGAGATCGATCCCTGCTGGTGGGTCACCACTAACTGCACGGCTTCGTCGAACAGCGAATCGTGGACACCATTGTCAAAACTGTCGCCGGCCGCGGATATTTCACGAATACTGGGCAGAATCAATTCGCCGGCCAGTGGCTGGCTCTTGATATGTTCCATGATTGCTTCGATTTCATCCAGGGCGATAAAAGCGTTGTGCATGCGGACCAGTTCGCCGGCTCCGGTTCCCAGGTACAGCATGTCGCCGCGACCGATCAGTTTTTCTGCGCCCTGGGTATCCAGGATGGTCCGGGAGTCGATCTTTGAGGCGACCTGGAAGGCAATCCGCGACGGAAAATTGGCTTTGATGACGCCGGTGATCACGTCCACCGACGGCCGCTGGGTGGCGATCACCAGATGGATGCCGACCGCGCGGGCCAGTTGCGCCAGCCGGGCGATCGGCGTTTCCACATCCTTGGCGCTCATCAACATCAGATCGGCTAACTCGTCGATCACGACAATGATGTAAGGCATGATCGTCTCGTCGGCTTCCAGCACCTTTTTATTATATTCGTCGATATTGCGCACGACCCGTTCGGCCAGCATATCGTAACGGCGGCCCATTTCCGCCTCGACCGCCCGTAGCGCCAGCACCGAGTTCTCCGGGCTGGTCACGATCGGTTCGTCGATATCTTCCATCGCCAGCAGATGATAGCCCTGCAGAGCCCGGTACATGGTCATCTCGACTTTCTTGGGATCGATGATGACGAATTTGACCTGCTCCGGCGTCGCCTGGTAAAGAATACTGCAGATGATGGTATTCAGGCAGACCGACTTTCCGGAACCAGTGGTGCCGGCGATCAGCAGGTGCGGCATCTTGGACAGGTTCATGGTGGCGATTTCGCCGGAAGTGGTTTTACCTACTGCCAGCGTCAACAGCGAGACTGACTGGGCGAATTTTTCCGAGTTGATGACCGATTTGAAATAGACCGTGGCGGGGTTGCGATTCGGTATTTCGATGCCGACCGAAGATTTGCCGGGGATCGGAGCGATCACCCGCACGCGGCTGGCTTCCATCACCCGCGCCAGGTCGTCGGCCAGGGCCGTGAATTTGCTGATCCGGACGCCTTCCGCCGGTTCCACTTCGAACAGTGTGATCACCGGTCCGGGTGATACATTTACCACCTTGCCTTCCACACCGAAGGTTTTCAGGGATTCGATCAGGAAATTGGCCCGCTCCAGCAATTCCTCGCGGGTCTGCCCCTCGGAAGCGCCTTCCGGCGTCGTCAGCAGATCGGAAGAAGGCAACTGGTACTTACGTCGCGGTCGTTTGCGCTCTTTCAGTTTATCGATATTGATTTCATTTTCGACAATTTCCTCGTCCACCTTAATATCTTCCCCATCCGCGGCGGTCGGCCGGGGCGCCTCACCGGCGTCGGTCGCACCCGGAAATGGCGGCGGCAGTCCGTTGTCATCGGCCGGAATCAGTGCATCGAGCCGGGACCGGTAGTCCAGGTCGGCCGGTTCACCCAGCGGTGCCGGTGCCGGGACTGGTTCAATTTCAGTTTCAGGTAGCTCGTCGAGGACCGGTTCCGGGGCGGGTTGAACCGGTTGCGATCGGACCGGCCGCAGGTCCACTGGTTGCTCAGGTTCCTGGTTTTCGTCGATCTTTTTTAACAGGGCCTGGGTATGACGGCGTCTTTCGGCTTCGGTAGCGCGGGCTTGTCGCTTTTCAATCCGGTGTTCCCGACAGACCTGATAGCGCTCACCGACACGCTGGAAAGGCGTGTAAAAATTCCAGGAAAAATAGCTGCGTATAACAACCAGAAAGAGCACCCCCAGTATCAGGATTCCACCGCTGATGCCCATAAAATCGTGGAGGGTGCTGGCGATTACGCCGCCGGCCAGGCCCGAATACAGGAAATTGGGATGATAAGGATTGCGCATTAGGGCGACCAGGCCGATCCCGATTGAGGAAAGGAAAAGAATAATCAGTAAATGTCCGGTTAGGCGTCCCAGCGGCGCCAGCGGCATTTTACTGAACAACCACCAGCCCCACAGTAAACCAAGCAGCGGAAAAGCGAAAGCAATATAACCGGTGCAAATTTTTATCAGAAAATGGGCCAGGTAGACGCCGATGATACCCATGGGATTGGAAATTGCGACATTCGGCGACAGGGTCGGTTCCTCACCGGGATTGAATCCGATCAGGCTGGCCAGGATGAACAGCGAAATGGTGATGGTCAGCAGACCAGTGATTTCCAGGCGTTTATCTTTCATGCGTACAGCTCGGGGGATGTTTCCCGCTGCAGTCGATACCATTCGACAAATCGGGCGAGACCGGTTTTAATATCAGTTTTCGGTTCGTAGCCCAGACGTTTTCGGGCGCGTTCGATATTGGCGAAAGTCTGGTTGACATCGCCGGGCGGTAACGGTTGCTGATCGATGATTGCTGGCACGCCGCAAATTTCCCCGATGGACTCGACCAGTTCCGCTAACTTGATCGGATCGGAATTACCCAGGTTATAGATGATGAAATCGTTGGGATGCTCCAGCACCGCGGTAATGCCATCGATGATATCATCAATATAGGTGTAATCGCGGGCCGATTCGCCGTCACCGAAAACCGGGATCGGTTTACGGTTGATAATCATGCGGACGAATTTGTGAATGGCCATTTCCGGCCGCTGCCGTGGTCCGTAAACGGTGAAGAACCGAAGACAACTGATCGGCAGCCGGTAGAGATGATTGTAGGTCGAGCACAGTAATTCGCCCATTTTTTTGGTGGCCCCATACGGCGAAATCTGATTATCGACCTGATCCTCTTCGGAAAACGGCGTCTTTTCATTGTTGCCGTATACCGATGATGACGATGCGAACACGAAATGGCCAATCCCGTATTTTACCGCCGCTTCCAGCAGAATCTGGGTACCGTTGATATTGATATCGGTGTAGAGCAACGGTTGTTTAATCGACGGCCGAACCCCCGCCATGGCGGCCAGATGTACCACCGTGCCGAATTCACATTCCGCGAATAAGCGATCGATGAAATCGCCGTCGCGGATATCGCCCGGACGAAACTCGAAACGGCTGTAGCGCTGGTGACCGGACTGGTTGAGTTTTTTTATCCCCGGGTTATAAAAATCATTCAGATTATCGACACAGACCACCTTCCGGTTGTTTTTCAACAATCGGTCGATCAAGTGAGAGCCGATGAAACCGGCTCCACCGGTTACCAGTATCGCTGTGTTCATAATTTGTTCTCGAACCAGATTAAAACGGACAAAATATCAAACAAGATTATAAAAATGATTTTCCTGACAAGCCACGACGTTTTTGGCTAATCCTGGGCGGTTCCCTGCTGATAAAACGGCGGCTTTACCACAACGGCCGCTTTCCGGCCGCCGCGAATCTCCACTTCCGTCGCGGTCCCGATTTTTGTGAATTCCCGGTTCAGATACGCCAGGGCGATCCCCTTCTGCAGGGAAGGTGATTGGGTTCCGCTGGTGACCACGCCAATTTCTTCGGCGCCACTGAACACCTTGTAACCGTGCCGGGGCACGGCGCGTTCCAGCATTTCCAGACAAACCAGCCGCCGGGGTACAACGGTCTTGCGGGCCAGGATAGCGGCCTTGCCGATGAAATCACCTTTGTCGGCTTTGATGATCCAGCTCAGGCCGGCATCGACCGGATTGGTAGTCTGATCGATATCATTACCATACAGGCAGTACTTCATTTCCAGCCGCAGGGTGTCGCGGGCACCCAGACCGACGGGAACCAGTCCGGCGGCTGCACCGACCTCGAACAGCCGGTCCCAGATCAACGGAATATCCTCGTTGCTGCCATACAGCTCGAAACCAAGCTCACCGGTATAGCCGGTACGGGCGATCGTCACTGGCCGGTTGGCGACTCGACCTTCAAGAAAATGATAGAACGGGATTTCCGCTAGTTTTTCTTCGGTAAGGCGTCCCAGGATCGACCGCGATTGCGGTCCCTGCAGTGCAATCAGACTGATTTCGTCGCTACGGTTCTCGAGTGTCACACCGGCCGGCAGATGGCTTTGCAGCCATTTAAAATCCTTATCCAGATTGGATGCATTCACGACCAGCATGAAGTGATCGGCGTAGCGATAAATCAGCAGATCGTCGACGATGCCGCCGTCATCGTAGCACATGGCTGAATACTGGGCCTGGCCGACCCGCAGTGCGGCTACGTCATTCACGGTCATGCGTTGCAGGAAGTCTTCCGCGCCGCGACCGGTGACGATGAACTCACCCATGTGACTGACATCGAACAGACCGGCGGCCGTCCGCACGGCCAGGTGTTCCTGGATTATGCCCTGATACTGGACCGGCATCTCATAACCGGCGAACGGTACGATCTTGGCATTCAATTTCACATGACGGTCGTGTAAGGCGGTTTTTTTCATGGCTAACCAGTAATTTGAGATTAAAAATGAAACCGGCGGACCATCAGTCGATAATCCGCCGGATTTTCATGGGACTCAGCGCTCGAAATATTCCTTTAACCGGCTCAGCCCATCTTCGATGTCGGGAACATCGATTCCGGAATAGGCCAAGCGGATGAAATATTCCTTTTCGCCGGCCAGCGGCCGCCCGAAATGATTGCGTGTGCAGAAAGAGACACCGGTCTCGTGCAGGGTTGCCGTCATCAGATCATTGACGTTGGTGAATCCTTTCCGCTGCATCACTTTGGTGACGTTGGGGAACAGGTAGAAGGTGCTGTTAGGCGCCGGAATATTGATCCCGTCGATGGCATTCAATCCGGCCACGGCCACATCGCGGCGTGCCTTGAGTGTAGCCAGAATCTGCAGCGGACCGCTGGTGTCGCCGGTCAGTGCTTCCAGCATGGCCCACTGGATGAAGTGGTTGGAGCAGGATTCGGCATTCACATTCAGTTTGGCAATCACCTTGATGATTTCTTCCGGTCCGACCGCCGCACCAAGGCGCCAGCCGGTCATGGCGTATTTCTTGGAAAAAGTGTACAGAACCAAGGTCCGTTCCTGCATGCCGGGCAGGTTGACGATCGATCGCGGTTCGCCACCGTAGCGGATTTCGTAATAGGCGTCGTCGGCCAGCACGACCAGGTCGTGCTCCACGGCCAGCGTCGCTAATGCCTGCATTTCCTCCTTAGAAGAGGCGGCACTGATCGGATTCTGGTAGTTGTTGTAAATCAATGCCCTGGTTGTTGGCGTGATGGCAGCTTTAAGCTTGTCCAGGTCGATGGCGAAACCACTGGGTGTTTCGACATAACTGTAGGGTACGGCCACGCCGCCGAAATATTCGATCTGCGATTCATAGATCGGATAGCCGGGATTGGGATAAAGTACTTCGTCGCCGGGATTCATCACCGCCGCAATAAATTTCCCGATCACCGGTTTGCCGCCGGGTTGAATGGCAACATTGGCGGCGCCGTATGTCACGCCGCGGCGCCGGCCCACATCTTCGGCCAGTGCCTCACGCAGGGCCGGGATTCCGTCCGCAGGACAGTAGCCAGTTTTCCCGTTCCTGATTGCTTTGTTGGCCGCTTCGACAATATTTGCCGGCGTCGGCAGGTTCATATCCCCCAGATGAAAAGGATATACTTTGTTTCCTTTAGCCGCCCAGGCAGCGGCTTGACCGGAAACCGCGAACGCCGTTTCCGTGCCAAGTCTTTCAATCCTGTTGGCAATTTTCATCATGCACCTCTACATTTTGGCCAGAGCCTTTTTTAAGATGGATTCCAATCCCCCGCTCAACTGACCGGATTGTTCCAAATCCCTGAGAGCACGTTGACTCTGCTGGCGCTTATAACCCAGAGACATCAGGGCCATCAGCGCATCACTTACGACGGGAGATTCCGTGGACGTCAGAAATTCCATGTTTTCATCGTCCTCAAAATCCACAAATTTTTCTTTTAACTCGACAATAATCCGCTTGGCGGTTTTCGGTCCGATGCCAGGTACGCTGGTTAACGATTTGACATCGCCGGCGACGATTCGGCGTTTGAATTCGGCCGGGTTGGTGCCGGAAAGAATCGTCATGGCCGAGCGCGGGCCGATTCCCGTGATACCGATCAACAGCAGGAATAACTTCCGTTCTTCTTCGATCGCAAACCCGTACAAAGCAAGAATATCTTCGCGGACATGCAGGTAGGTCAGCAGGTCCACCGCTTCGCCAACCTTGGGCAGGCGCTCGCAGGTGGGCACACTGATATGAATTTTGAACCTGATACCGCCGACATCAACCACCAGGACGGTCGGTGTTTTGGCGGCGATTTTTCCAGTAATCGAATCGATCATGCCGACTACCCCTTTTCCTGATGCAAGTGGCAGAGCCCCACCGCTAGGGCGTCGGAAGCATCGATGGGCGTCGGTAATTTATCCAGTTTCAGCATCGCTTTGACCATATATTGTACCTGTTCCTTGGTGGCGGCCCCGTTGCCCGTGACCGATTGCTTGACTTTCCGCGGTGCATACTCGCAGCAGGTTATTCCCGAGCGCGCACCTGCCAGCAACAACACCCCCCGGGCTTGTCCCAGCAGCAGGGCGGTGCGAATGTTCTTTCCGTGGAAGGTGTCCTCCACCGCCAGCACCTGCGGTTGATATTCGGCAATCAGCTTCATGATATTATCAAATAGATAGTGCAGGCGTTCGGCCAGCGGACGTCCCGCCGGCGGTCTGATCGTACCGAAATGTTTTACCTCGATTCGATTATTGTTACGGTCCAGTATTCCAAAACCTGTGACCCCTAATCCCGGGTCGATACCGATGACCCGCATGCCGGCTAATTCTGATTGATCAGATCTTCGTCGATATCAAAATTGGCGAACACATTCTGCATATCGTCGTGATCTTCCAGCAGTTCCATCAGGGTCATTAATCTTTCGGCTGCGGCACCCTCGACTTTGACCAGATTTTTCGGGATCATTTCAATATCCGCCGATTCGATCGTATAGCCCCGTTCCTCCAGGGAATCGCGAATCACCATCAAATCGGCCGGAGCCGTGGTAATGATGAATACTTCTTCTTCGGCATTATTGAAATCTTCGGCACCGGCTTCCAGCGCTGCTTCAAAGAGGACATCCTCCGCCACCGCTTCCTTGTTAATAATAATCTGCCCTTTACGGTCGAACATCCAGGCCACGCTGCCGTTTTCACCCAGATTTCCACCATATTTGTTCATCAGGTGCCGGATTTCCGCCACGGTCCGGTTTTTATTATCGGTCATTACATCCATCATGACCGCCACACCACCGGGACCGTAACCTTCATAGGTTGCTTCCTCAAAACTCTGGCCCGGCAATTCGCCGGTGCCCTTCTGAATCGCCCGCTTGATATTATCCAGGGGCATGTTGACATTCTTGGCGGCGGTTACCGCCTGCCGTAAACGCGGATTGGCTTCTTCATCGCCGCCACCGGTGCGGGCGGCTACCATGACTTCCTTAATAATTTTTGTAAATACTTTACCCCTCTTCTGATCAGTGGCGGCCTTCTTCCGTTTTATCGTCGCCCACTTGCTGTGTCCTGACATAAATCACCTTTCTGATAAGATTGAAATTTAGCATTGCCGGTCGATTGCTACAACGGAATGTGGGAACACCGGGGAAAGCGTGTTGTCGACTGTAAATCCGACGCTTGCTGGAATAGCGACCGCCGGCGGTTACTTCCGACACCGACGCCGGTTCTAATAATTACTGCCGGTTGGCTCGACGCGCGTGCGCACGATCCAGGCCGAGCGGTAACCGAGCGCATGCAGCCTGTTCTGAAGCTCCTCCGCGTCCCGGCGATTGATGAAATCACCGGCACGCACCTTGTAATTCGGCAGTTCATAAATCACATAACAACTGTCGCTCAGAATTGCGGACATAATCCCGCGGAAATTTTCGGCCTCGGCGGCGTTGCGGGTGGTCAGAATCTGGACCCGGTAGCCTTCGCGCTGACGCGTTTGGTCCCGGTCGGCGATCATGTTCCTGATGATCAGCGAATCATTCAGAATCGGATTGATCATGATCGGCCACTCCGGTTCCGGTTCATTGAGAGTGGCGGGATCGAATGATTCGTCATGGATCACCGTCTGCCCGCAAACCAGCGCCAGCATCAGCGCCGGCAACCAGATATATATTTTTCTCATAGCAGCCTTACCTTGTTCACCGAAACCCAGCCTTTTTTTCCGTCCAGCAGGATAATTTCCAGCCAGTCGGTCTGCACCTGGGTAATTTCCACTTTCAGTCCTTCGTGCACGCGAAACAGCATTTTCCCCAAATCGGATGGCGTCGACCGGGCCTCGACCACGGCCGCGACAATCACGCCCTCCTGCCGGTCGGATACTTCCCAGTATTTATCCAGCGCCACCAGGTGCAGCAGAAGCGCCATTACCAGGAAAAACGCCGTGAGCGAGGCCGGCAAACGGGTGTTCCAGGAAAAGATTTTGCGGGCGCTATAGATGGCGGCGGATAGCAGCAGAAACAATCCACCCCACGACAGCAGACCACGCAGCGTCAGCATATTTTTAAAGGCCCGGTAAATATCCACTACGATAAAGCCGTCCGGCACCTCAATGCGGTCCTTGATGCTGGTCTTGGCCACATCGCGGTTGAATTTCAGGTCTTCCTGCCGCGGTGCGAATTGCAGGCCCTTTTCGTAAGCCCAGATCGCCGACCCGGTCTGCCCCGCTCGATAATAGGCATTCCCCAGGTTATAGTACAACAATTCGTGCTCAAATCCCTGCCCGAGAATCCGTTCGTAGGATTCGATCGCCGTGGCGTAGCGTTCGGTGGCGAACGCCTGATTACCGCGGGTCCAGAGACTGTCCGGCAGCGCTTGGGCGTTTGCGAATGATACTGCAACCAGGCCGATTGACAGGATCAATTTGATTGGCTTCATAATTCGGCATCCAGTCGTTGCAGGATATCCAGCGTATCGGTAATCAATGTGGTCTTGGTCGCCGTCGCGCCGGGAGCGAACCGGCCGGCATCGCAACTTTGCAGTATTCCGATCACACCGGCCCTGATCCCTGGCTCAACCTGGCCGTCCAGCAGATCATCGACATTGTTGGGATCCAGTTCGGCGCTGGTCAGATCAAGCTTTTCCCCCAGATAATGATAGATCGTACCGGCAACCTGGGAATAGACATCCGTCGCCGGCCGACTCAGGCGCTGACGGGCGTTTTTCAGTGCATTCCGCGAACGGCGGCTGCCAGCCGATGATTGCGTGATCAGCAAATAATTCCGGTACAGTACCGGACCGGAGTAAAATACTACAGCCGCAAAATACAGGAAAAACAAGCCCAGCGACACCGCTGTCCGGCCGGTCCGATACCAGTTCGGCATGGCGGTATTAATATATCTGATATCTTTCCCCAGCAAGGCGACTTCTTCCTTGGTCAGATCGCCACGATTGGCGGCCTGATCTTTGCCGGGATTCACTTTCAGGGCAATCGGCTGGGTGCTCAGGCCGGCCCACTTTTTCTGCTTCGGATCAAAATATGAAAAGCGAACACGGGGCAACCGGAACTCACCGGCCGCCCGCGGTATCAGGATATATTCCCGCGTTATCGTGCCGCTGAACTGGTCCCGGAAAGCATCCTTTTCGAATTCGGTGGTGGGTGGATATACTTCCAGATCATCGGGAAATTCCAGATTCGGCAGCTCGAACCGGTTCAGATTGCCGGTTCCGGCCAGCTTGATCGTGTAGGCCACCGCCTCACTTTCGGTGACACTGCTCCGGTCAGTGGTGGCAGTGATGGAAAATTCTCCCACCGCGCCGGTAAAATCGGTCGGGCGCCCGCCCGGGAAGGGCTGGACATTAATAATTGTCGTATCGGTACTGACGATCTTGTTGACCGCCTGACCGGCGAACGGATCGTTGAAAAAATCATCAAACAGGGAACGCCGCGAACGACGGGCCTGGGCCACTTCAACCTGGCAGCGGATTACCATCGGTGAAATTTTCAAATTTCCGGTTTTGGTAGGAAACATCGCCGCCTTGTAAAGGGTGGCGACGCTGTAACTCACACCTTCGACCATGGTGCCGCGGAATTGCGGTTGAGACGGCGCGTAAATATCCTCTACCCAAAAGCCCACATTCTTCGGGTCGGCGATCCGCTCCAGTCCCCGCAGATTGGCACGCGTATATAATTTGTAGGTCACGGTGATTTGCTCGCCGGGATACACCTGATCCTTGTCCAGTTCGACGATCAGAAAAACATCGGACGTACTCCCGGCTGTACTTGCCTGGTCACCGGATACGACAATGCTGATCGGCTGGGTAGGATAGGTTTTCCTTCCAATCTGCGCGTTCAGGGCCGGTATCGTCAATTGACCTGATTTCCTTGGCATGAAAGTCCAGGACAGATTCCGGCTGCTGGACATTTTGCCATTCACCCACTGCGTGTAGGTCTGCTGCGCCGGACCGCTGATCAGGGCGAAATCATCCAACAGAGGACTGATATCGACATCGGGAAAATCACCGGCACCACTGGTTTCGATCTTGAAAGTGAATGTCTCGTTTGGTCCGATCCGATTGGCATCAACGTTGGCAGTCACCTGAACCTGGGCGAAAATCAACAGCGGCAGCAGCAATACTATTGCCGCTAAAAACCGGTTTCGTCTGTCAGGATACTTGCGCTTCATGCCGATAAAATTGGAGTTATTGAATTCGATAACCCGCTCGAATTTGCCACAACGACCCGATTCTTACCAGATTTAATCACCAGTCTTTCTCCAGCTTTTTGGACTGGGCGCGCGCCATCTGTTTTTTCATGTAAATCTTTTCATCATCTTTCAGGGCATCCAGCACTGCCCGGGCGCTCTGCTTGTCAGCGGAATCCTCCGCTTCATCAGCCTGCTGCCGGGTTTGTTGCTCCTGCTGCTCCTGTTCATCCTGCTGTTCCTGATGCTCGTCGGCATTCGGGTCTTGCTGCTGTTGATCCTGTTTTGCTTGATCCTGCTGTTGCTGCTGGTCCTGTTCCTGTTGATTCTGTTTATCCTGGTTCTGCTGCGCCTGCTCCTGATCATCCTGTTGTTTCTGGTCCCGCTGCTTCTGATCATCACCTTTCTGCTGCTGCTGCTGTTTTTGCTGTTCCAGCTGACGACGTAAAAATTCATAATTATATTTGGTATCAAGATCGTTGGGGTCCAGTTCCAGCGCCTTACGGTAAAACACCAGACTTTCGTCATAGCGTTGATCCTGGTACAGCACGTTACCCATATTGTACAGCGCCTTGGCCTTGATTTCCGGATCGTCCGTGCCCAAAGCGTCTTCGAAGGCCTGCCGCGCGGTTTCCAAGTCCTCCTGCTGGAAAGCCGACGAGCCCAGACCCAGCAGGGCCGGAGCGCTGTCCGGTGCTTCCCGCAGGACGGCCTCGTAGTAGGAACGGGCATTCGCGAAATCCTGCTCCAGATAATACCTGGTCCCCTTATCGATCGCCGGCAGCCAGCCCGCGATCAGGATTGTCAACAGTACCGTTTTGATCGGATCAGACAATTCGACCTCGCCAGATTGTTTCTTGCCGCCGGCGTGTCGGCAGCATAAAACCGACGATTAAAAATATTACCGCAAACAGGGCAAACGACTGGTAACGATCCTCAAATTGGGAATATTCATGAGTTTTAATGGTCCGTTTTTCCATGCTGTTGATGGCCGCCAGTAATTCCCGGTAGTTGGCGTAGCGGTTGTCAAATCTGATATTGACGCCACCGCCCGCCCGGGCGATATCGCGCAAAATCTGTTCATTCAACATGGATGTGATCAACCTGCCCTGGTTATCACGCTTGTAGTCCGCGGTGGCACCATCCTGGCCGGCCACCGGGATCAGGGCACCGGAGGGCGTACCAACACCGACGGTATGAATGATAATCCCGGCCTTGGTGGCATCTTCAGCGACTTTGATGGCCGCCCCCTGGTGGTCTTCACCGTCGGTTACCAGCACCAGCACCCGGTACTTGTCATTCTCTTCGGGGAATGTGCTCAGGGCCGTAGTGAGGGCCGTACTCAGGTCGGTTCCCTGTGTGGGAATCATTTTCGTGTCCACTGCATCGAGAAACAACAGCGCGGTTTCATAATCGCTGGTCAGGGGTAGGTACAG
The DNA here is from genome assembly GCA_043822705.1 of Fidelibacterota bacterium. Lineage (GTDB taxonomy): Bacteria > Fidelibacterota > Marinisomatia > Marinisomatales > TCS56 > JBDRBK01. The sequence continues at coordinate 15,863 of JBDRBK010000206.1, read as the reverse complement.
GTTGCTGGAACCGGCGAATACGATCAGTCCGACCCGATCACCGGCAAGCTGCCGGATCATCTGTGAGATTTCGAATTTGGCTTTTTCCAGCCGGCTGGGTTTGACATCCTTGGCGTCCATGCTGACCGATACATCCAGGGCAAAGACCAAGTCGATTCCCTTGCGTTCCACCGGTTTAAGGCGGGTCCCGATCTGGGGTCCGGAGGCAGCGAACAGCAACAGCACCAATCCGAACACTCCGGATCCTCGCTTCCAGGCCAGTTTACGCCGGTCGAGCCGGCCGAATAGATTTACGACCAGCGCCGGGTTGGTTTCGGGTAAAAATCCCGCCCGCCGGCGTTGATACAACCACCAACCCAGGGCCGCCAGTATCAGCGGCAGATACAGGTACAACACCCAACTGAATCGAAAAGCGATCATGTGCGGCTCCTGAAGACGACCCGATTCAGTGTTTCATAGCCCAATCCCAGGATCAGCGCCGGGATCAGGAACCAGCCGAACAATTCACGATATTCGGTATAATCGCGGACCTGAATCTCGGTCCGTTCGAGCTGGTCGATCTGCCCGTAAATTTCCTCCAGCCGCGCCTCATTTTCCGCCCGGAAATATTGACCGCCGGTAATCCGCGCAATTTCCTTCAGCGTCGGCTCGTCCATATCCACTTCCACCTGCATCACCCGCTGGCCGAACAAGGGATCATTGACCGGATAGGGTGCCGTGCCCTTTCTTCCGGCACCTACCGTATAAATCTTCACACCGAACTGCCGGGCCAGATCGGCGGCCGTCAGCGGATCCAGTTCACCGGCATTATTGCTGCCGTCGGAAAGCAAAATCATCAATTTGCTTTTAGCGGGACTGTTGCGCAGGCGGTTGGTGGCGTTGGCGATGGCCATGCCGATCGCCGTCCCGTCATAAGATTTTTCGGCAACGGTGATTTCCGACAGCAGTGAACTGAGCACCTCCTTGTCCACCGTCAACGGGCATTGCACGAAGGTCTCCTTGGCAAACACCAGAATTCCGATCCGATCGGCGGGACGATTGACAATAAAATTCTGCGCGGTCGCCTTCACCGCCTCCAAACGGTTAGGCTGAAAATCCTGGGCCAGCATGCTGCTGCTGATATCGATCACCAGCACGATATCTATGACCTGAACTTTGGATTCACTGAGTGAATCGACGATGCGCGGTCGTGCCAATCCCAAAGATATCAGACCGATTACCACCAGTTGGATCAGCTTGAGAATCCGGGCGCGCCACTGGCCCCGGTTCTTAAAATGGTTGGCGAACAAATCAGCCGAAGATACCCGTAGACTGCCTTCGTTTTTACGACCGTAACGGCGGTACCACCAATATAATCCCGGCAACAGGAACAGAAATAATAAATACAGCGGATCGGCAAACTGAATCATCCGATCCGCCCGCTTTTTAGAGGGAAAAAAAGCTTATCCGATAACCAGATATTCCAAATCATCCTATTTTTTTCATTCTGCCGGCTTCATTCACGGAAGCCGAAAATTAGTTAATTTTTTCCAACGGCAGTTATTTTCTACCAACGACCAACAGTTAAAATTGTTTCTGGCGGAATTTGAATCCCTAAAAAATTAAAACACCCGGCGCATATTCATTCCCCGTCGCCCGGTCCGCCGGTTAGACCTGTTCGCGCGTCAGAATATCAACGCCTGAGATTTCCGGTCTCCCCGGACCAATCAGGCGTCTTTTCCGGGTTCCTTGGTCTCGCCCTCAGTGACATCTTTGATTTCTTTCTGGACCCCATCGACGGCACCCTTGAATTCACGGATACTCTGACCCAGACCACGGGCCAGTTCCGGCAGGCGTTTGGCGCCGAATAATATCAGGACCACCAGGAAAATCAGTATCAATTCCCAGCCGCCGGGCATTCCCGCCAATACGACAGTATGATTGACCATGGTTACTACCTCCAGTAATTATTATTTCATTATTAGTCAAAATTAACACTTAATCAGTAGATTTCGCGTGTAAAAATACACTGGGGCGCCGGGGATAATCCGATGCCGGCCAGGAACAGATGCCGGTGCGCTGGCACGGGAGTCAAAGATAAGTGTCAATAATTAAAGCCATTATATTCGATATGGATGGTACGCTGGTCGATTCGCTGCAAGGAATCGCTGTTGCCATGAACCGGGTTCTGCGCCGCCGCGGCTACTCCAGACACCCCCGGGCGGTCTACCGTGAATTCGTCGGTTCCGGGATCGAAATGCTGGTCCGGCGGGCGCTGGCGCAATACCCGGTCGACGCCGACGAACTGGCGGCGATTACCGCTGAATTACGTGACGAATATTCCCGAACCTGGAGAAAATCGGGCAATCTATATGATGGTCTGGCTGCAGTTCTTGACCAGCTGACCGCGGCTAATATACGAATGGCGATTCTTTCCAACAAACCGCAACACTTCACGGAAGAATTCCGTACCCATTTTCTGGCGCGCTGGGTCTTCAATCCGGTGCGCGGTGCCCAACCGGACCAGCCACGGAAACCGGATCCCTATTCAGCCCGAGATATTGCCGATCAACTGCGACTCGCACCGGATCAAATACTCTTTGTCGGTGATTCCGGTATCGATATGGAAACCGCGGTCGGCGCCGGAATGGTGGCTGTTGGGGTCAGTTGGGGCTTCCGCAGCAGAAAAGAATTACTGGAATCGGGTGCGGATTATATAATTGACCGTCCAGGTGAGCTGCTGGCGATCATCGCCACAAAATAGGAAGCTGCTGTTTTTCCGATTAGCAGCCTAATGTCAATATATCCAGTCGAACCGATATAACAAACGTACGGGGACTGATTATCAACGGAAATAACGCAGAAAATAATAGGCGGTCGCCAGACCGATCATGCTGGCGAAATTGAAATTCAAACTCAAACCGAATTTCAATGTCAGAATAATCAGGTTCAAGGTGATGACGCCACTTTGATCACCTACCAGTCCGGCCAGATCGAAACTGACACCGGTCAGGAAAAAATCACGAACCACGCTCTCCGGTAGGACCCAGCCCAGCAATTGTCCGATTAACGTGCCCAGCATGGCGCCGATAAACAACACCAGTGCGATGATCGTCAAGGAACGTTTATTCATAGTTTACTCGATCGGCAAAATAGTACTGTCATCAGACGGATCGATCTCAAGCTTGTCCTCGAAGCGCTTGTGATCCATCAGCCAGTTCAGAATGCTCCAGGAAATATATACCGTGAATAACGGGAATATCACCAGTCCCTGCCAGAGGATTATCGACACCGTGAGTACTACCACGCCCACCAGCCGCAGGTTGTTGGCACGACCGTGGCGCAACGAAAAGGTTGGGAATTGGGCAAACCGGACCGGGCTGATCATCAAATAACTGACGGCAAAGACCAGGGCGATCGCGATCCGCGGATCACCGTAATTGCCGCTGACCTGGTGATTGAACATTACAAAACTGACAATCATCACCGTGGAAAGCGGAGTGGTAAGACCGGTATAAAATTTCTTGGGCGAACCATGCAACAGGTTGAAACGGGCCAGCCTGATGCTGCCGAACATCAACGGGACAAAGCTGATCAAAGCCCCGACCAGCGGCGGCAGGCCTTTGACATATAATGTGTATACCATCAGGGACGGAACGACACAGAACGAAACGGTATCGGCCAGCGAGTCGAATTCGGTCCCGAAGCGATTGGAAATACCCAGCATCCGCGCCGTTTTGCCGTCGATGGCATCGAAACCCATGGCGAACAGGATAATCCAGGCCGCCCGAATCGGGTCACCCTTCAGCAACATGATTATGGCGGTGAATCCCAAAAACATGTTCATCAGCGTAATTATGTTCGGAATATAGCTTTTATTCAATGGCCGACGTACCCGTCGTTTAGTTTTCATCAAATTCTCCGATAATGGTTTCACCACCAACTACTTTTTGGCCGACCTGGACCTTAACCACGCAATCGTTCGGCACGATCAGGTCGGTCCGTGACCCGAAGCGAATAAATCCCAGCCGGTCGCCCGGCTGCATCGCAGCACCCGGCCTGGCATAACAGTGAATCCTGCGGGCCAAGATACCGGCCACCTGCTTGAGTCGCAATGTCCGATTGGCCGCATCGATTACGATGTCGGTTCGTTCGTTCTCGTCGGAAGCCTTGTGGTCGAAAGCGGCCAGGAATTTACCGGACCGGTATTCCACCGACCGGAAAACTCCACTCACCGGCATGCGGTTGACATGCACGTTGAACACCGACAAAAATATCGTGATCAGGGTGGCCGAACGGCCCACCGTCTCATCATCGACGGTCAGGACACGCACGATTTTACCATCGGCCGGCGCAATAACCAAATGGCCTCCCGCCGGAATAATCCGCTGCGGATCGCGGAAAAAATACAACGAAAACAGCAGCGCAGCAGCAGCCGGCAACAGCAGAAACGACCAGAAGAACGATTGGAAAAAAATGCTGCCGATGGCGGCGGCAATCACAACGAGGCCAATTCCCAATAAAATACTTTTACCTTCTTTTGCAAACATCAGATCAGGCCTTTCGCAGTCGGAATGACACTTTTTGATTTTTTCCATCGCGGTAGATCGTCAGTTCTATTTTATCTCCCGCTCTTAATCCGGAATCATTAAAAATACGGAATATATCATCGGTTTTATCGATTTTGTAGCCGTTCATTGTGGAGATCACGTCCCCCGGTTTCAAACCGGCTTCGGCGGCGGCGCTGGCCGGATCGACCTGGGTGATGATTACTCCGCGCGTGAATGGCAGGTCCAGGTAGCCGGCGATCCGCGGCTCCAGGGTCTGGATCGTCAATCCGGTTGAAAAACTGCGATCCACCCGGCCGGTATTCTTCAATTCCTCGGCAATCCGCCGGGCGCGGTTGATCGGAATGGCGAAACCGATTCCCACCGATCCCTGCGAATATTCGCTGCCGGTCCAGATAATCGTGTTAATCCCGATCACTTCGCCGATGCTGCTCACCAGCGGACCGCCACTGTTCCCGACATTGATCGCCGCATCGGTCTGGATCATGTCCTGGTACAACTGGCCCGACTGCAACTGGCCGAAATCAACGTGCAGCGCGCTGATGATTCCCACCGTGGCCGTGGGCTGTTTGCTGATATCGAACAGGCCGAAAGGATTACCCAGGGCCACCACCCACTCGCCGATTATCAGGATATCTGAATCAGCCAGCTTGGCATAGGGGAAATCCTTGCCCTCCAGTTTGATCAGGGCCAGGTCGGAAACCTTGTCACTGCCGATAACTTCGGCGGCATATTCCTTGCCACCCGGCAGAGTCACCTTGATTTCGAGCGCATGTTCGACAACATGATGATTGGTAAGAACATAGCCATCCGGACTGATTACGACACCGGATCCGGATGATTTGACCTTTTGCTGATAGGTGTCGTAGGGGAAAAAATACTGCCAGATCGGATCGCTGAAAACCGGTGAACGGTTATATTCTTTGATTTGAATCACCATGATGCTGGCAATGGCGGGACTGACTTTTTCGATGGCGGTGGTGATGGCGGTGCGACGCGAAGATGCAATACTATCCTGTCCGCTGACCGGCGCAGTCGCCAACCCCAGACCAAGCACCAGCATAATATATTTACTGAATAAAGTCTTCAATAGCTTACCTCGGTGAGGATTAATCCCCGGGCCGGAGCCCGGAATATCAACTTCTCGTTGACCGGCTCGTTCAGCATTTTCTCAAATCGAGCCAGAGAAATTTTCCCTTGTCCAATGGCGACCATGCTGCCCACCAGATAGCGTACCATATGATGTAAAAACCGGTTCGCCACAACCACATAAATTAAACCAGTCTGATCTTCTTTCCACAACGATTGATAGATCGTGCAGCGATGATGCGGCAAATCCCGCCGGATTTTGGAGAACGTTCTGAAATCGTGTTCGCCGCGGATAAGTGCCGCCGCCGGTTCCATGGCGTTCATATCCAACGGTCCCGTATTCCAGACATGGTTACGATCCAGCAGGAAATCATCGATCCGGCAGTGATATTCATAACTGCGGCGGCGGGCGGAAAAGCGGGCATGAAAATTCGGCTCGACCAACTCGCAATCGCGAATCCGCAGGTCTTCCGGTAGGTTGCCGTTCAGGGCCCGCAGTAATTCCGGGGGTGACCAAACGGTTGCCAAATCAAAATGCGCCACCTGTCCGGTGGCGTGCACACCGCTGTCGGTGCGACCGGCTCCGATCACCGGCGAACGCTGACCTGCGTTGAGAACGGATAGTGCCCGTTCCAGTTCGCTTTGGACGGTACGGGCCGACTTCTGCTGTTGCCAGCCGTAAAATTCCGAGCCGTCGTACTGAACTCGAATTTTATAGCGCTGCACCGAAATTTCCCCAGACAAACAGGCCAGTGACTGCCAGAAACAGTACCCCATCCCGAAGCCGGAATGGTACCGGATTCGCCAGCCCGCGCGGTGTTACCGTTCCATAGCCGCGCATTTGGATGCTGAGGGCGGTTTCATCGGCCCGACGCAGACTCTGAAACAACAGATTGGGCAGGTCGGCGGCGGATTGGCGCACCGCATCCCAGCGGCGCCCCGTCGGTGCCAGTCCCAGCGCCTGCCGTGATTCCAGCAACTGTTCCCAGTCACGTTGGAAGGTCGGAAAAAACCGCAGGGTCAGTTCCAGGTAAATGAAAAAATCATCGATACGGCGCCATTTGAGGCCGGTGCCGATCCAGATGCTGCGCAGGGCGTCCAGGATTTGACCCGATTCGGCCGTGGCGAAATACAGACTCATGACGGCGATCATCAACAGTAGTTTAATAAATGCGAAACCGCCCTGGTACAGGATCGTCCCGAGGCCTTCGGACGTCATCAATAGTGAGAAACCGACGTACAATATCACCATGACCGGTAAAAAAATCAGATACGGGCGCAGGGAATACATTGTCCGCGATAAGGAATTTCGTGACCACAGGACCAGAAATATCCAGATTAAAAAGAAAAACGCCCAGATTTCAATCGCCGTGACCAGCAGAATCGAGATGGCCAGCGCCAGATAAAACCACAACCGGACCAGGCAGTTAATTTTCATATCGTTCTGGCGATCAGAAATACAGCACCAGCGAATGAATCAGCGCGCCATTGCCATCGATCCGGGGCTGGTAGGAAATTTCTTCTATGCCGGCAATCCGGGACAGATACAGGGCATCGACAGCCGATACCAGATGATTCAGTGCCAGCCCGCCGAAGGCGAACTGGGCGGCCAGCCGCAGACGATCGTGGGCGACGCGCTGCCGGCTGTAACTAGCGCGCTGCGATACCGAATCCCACTCCCAATTCCAGTACTCGTCATTAGGATACAGAACATCGAATTCACGAAATCGTAAATGCTCGGTATTATGTTCTTCCCGGGATATATAATTACCGATATCGATCCAGAAAGCGTCCGATTTGTCGCCGCCGCTAACACCGGCATGGTCGGCCGCGAAAGCACGGTAGGTGGTTTTTGTGTAGTCAGCCCGGGTATGCAGGCCGATAGCGCCCGTCAACAGGGCTATTTCCGTCATCATGAAAAACCGACCGCGCTGCGAATTCTGCAGGCTGTATTCGCCCATGCCTGGTAAGATCAACGATTTGACAACCGGCGACAGCGTTAATCCCGGTGGTTTCACAGCCGCTTGTGCCGGCAAATCAGCGATTGCTATGACAATCAGGCAGATTGCCGCGAAAATTTTCTTTTCCATTCCAAACCTACGCTAATAAGTGTAACAAAAATACAGAGGATTGAAAATACATCCCCATACCGGGTGTAAAAACTGTTTTCGAACCTGACCGGAATTTTATTTATTATAATACCGGCCTGATCCAGGGGAATGCTGGCGGTGACAACTCCCGACGGATTAATAAAACCGGATATGCCGGTATTGGCGCAGCGGACGATGGCGATTCGGTTCTCGACCGCCCGCAGCACCGCCAGGGCGAAATGCTGATACGGCCCCGAACTATGGCCGACCCAGGCATCATTGGTTTCGATCGTCAGGAATTGGGCTCCAGCCTGGACAAATCGACGGACCAGTTGTGGGAATGCCGATTCGTAACAGATCAGGTTGGAAAACCGCACCGAATCGACCTCAAATACAGTCAGTTTATCACCCTGATCGAAATTACCCTGACCGAAATTCAATTCCTCGAGTATCGGGAAAGTCCCGGATAGTGGAATGTATTCAGCAAACGGAACCAGATGAATTTTATTATAGGTTTCCATTTTACCGTCGGGTCTCAGCAGCAGTGAACCATTGTAAAGCTTCTGAGTTCCATCATCCAGGATATCTTTATCAACCGCACCGGTGAGCAGCGGTATTCCGGCGGCGGCCAGGCGGCTGACGATTTTCTTACGGCGGAAACCGTTCAAGCGCAGGTAAGCCGGTACGGCCGACTCGGGCCAGACTACCAGTTGCGGTTCCAGACGCAGCGCTTCGACCAGGGTGGAATCCATCAGGTCGAAAACAAATTCGCGTTTGGAACTTTCCCATTTGTCGTTGGGATTCAGGTTGGGTTGTACGATAGCGGCGCTAAAAACCTGTTCGGGCAACGCCTGTTCCAGCGACCTGATGCGTAACTGGCCGGCGCCGGCCGACATGATCAGCGCCAATCCCAGTGGGACCAGCAGCCGAAACCGATAGCGGCGCTCGAGCGCGGCTATATATAGTGCAATATTTAACAGAATCACCCAGAAAGAAATGCCATAAGAACCGGTTATTTCCGCCATCTGAATCAATGGCAAATACTGCACCTGGGTCGTGGCCAGATTGATCCAGGGGAAACCCATGGCGCCGAAACTGCGGATATATTCCATCGTGACCCAGAGCAACGGCCAGAGCACCAGACCGATTCCCAGTTTGCGCTGGAGCCAGGTCAGCACCAGGGCGAATAAGCCCCAGTAGATTGCCAGGTACAGCACCGCTCCCAGCAGCGAGGCAAAGACCGTTATAAAGCCGGCGCCGGAATTAAAACCGATCCAGTACAGTGATACCAGATTGGCAAATACACCGGCCAGATAGCCCAGTCTCATCGCCGACCGGGGATCGACCCGTAGGAGAACATGGATCAATGGAAGAAATCCGAACCAGGCCAGAAATCCCAGTTTCAGGGGCGGGTAAGCCAATCCTACCAGCAGGCCTGACAAGATCGCCAGTTGCCAGTCCCGGCGAATGAAAGCGAACATCACTGCGCGGTGCGATCCAGGTATTGCTGCAGAACGATGGCGGCAGCAGTCTGATCGACCAGCCCCTTGTTGTGACCGGTCTTGATATTCTGTTGAACCAGAGCCTTGGTGGCGCTGACCGAGCTGAGACGTTCATCCTCCAGGATGACCGGAATATCAAACACGTCGATATCCCGGGCAAATTGCCGGGTCCGGCGAGTCTGGTCGGTCTCCTGATTGCGCATACCCAGCGGCAAGCCCACGACAATCGTGTCCACGGCCTGATCGCGAATAATCTCGCCCAAAACCAGCAGCACGTGCGTGCTATTGCGGGCGGCAATGGTCCGGAACGGCGACGCAATCAAGTGCAGCGGATCGGATAAGGCTAATCCGATCCGCGTGTCACCATGATCGATCCCCAGAACGCGACCCATTTTCGAATCGCTTGCGATAATTCAGTCCGTAATCGGACGACTGAGATGATTCTTTATGATTTTGCCGGGCTTGAAATGGGTTTTCTTGTGGGCGGGAACAAATACTTCTTCGTTGGTCCGAGGATTCCTGGCCCGCGGCTTGGCTTTGGTCGGTTTCACTTCGAAAACACCAAAGTTGCGGATCTCGATGCGAATCCGTTTTTCATCTTCGCAGAGCATATCCTTCATCACTTTGAAGCTTTCATCAACGAACTTCGAAGTTCCGTCGACTGTTTCGCCCAGTCTTTCAGCGACTCGCTTGGAGATTTCTTTTTTTGTGTAGGTTATTGTCTTCAATCTCGTACTGTCCTTTCTATGTAATCTATTCCAGATATTTTGGTAATTTTTTTCCTAATTCGCTCCAGCTGTTTGATATCCCGGACCTGCACTACGAAATAAGCCGTAACAATACTGTCCTTCGTAGTCAGGTCCACGCTGGAAATATTCACTTCCTCGGCTGAAATGGCTTCGGAAATTTCCTTCAGTACGCCAGGTTTGTCCTGGCTGACGATCTTCAATCTGACACTGAATGTCTCATTTTTCGCCACATCCCATTCTACCGGAATGATGCGATCGGAATCCTCGTCCAGCAGCGGTAGGCTTTCGCAGTCGGCGCGATGCAGGGTGATGCCTCGGCCGCGCGTGACGAATCCGACCAGATCATCGCCGGGAATCGGGTTACAGCATTTCCCGAAGGAAACCATGATATTGGATATTCCCTGTAATTTCACGCCCTTGGCCGATCCCCGCGCCAGGGTCAGGAAATTATCACTATGATCGACCAGTTCCCGTTCTTCGGGAACGCCGGTATCTTCCGCCGGCAGGATTTTCTTCAGGATATCGCGGATTGTCACCGTGCCATCGCCGATCGCCGCGATCAGATTATCCCGGTTTTTATAGCCGAGACTGGCATGAGCATCCAGGATTTCCTTACTCAGATTCATCCTTTTCAAACGCCGCAGCGTTTTCTCGATGATTTCATTCCCCAGTTTCAATGATTCGGCAAACCGGAGTTTCCGCAGGTACCGCGTAATATGGTTGCGGGCCTTGCTGGTCACAGCAAAACGCAGCCAGCCGTAGTGGGGAGTCTGGTTCTGGCTGGTGATTATCTCGACCGTGTCACCATTATTGAGAACGGTGTTCAGGGGGGCGATTTTCTTATTAACCTTGGCGCCGATGCAGTGCAGACCGACCTCGGTGTGGACCTGAAAGGCAAAGTCGATCGGGGTGGCGCCGGCCGGCAGTTGGATCAGGTCGCCGGCGGGAGTCAATACAAAGATTACGTCATTGAACAGGTCGATTTTCAGGAGGTGCATGAATTCCAGCGGATCGGCCGACTCGCCCTGGAGGATTTCCACCAATTCGCGCAGCCACTTCATGTGGGAATCGATCTCAGCCTTATAACTGCCGCCTTCTTTATAGCGCCAGTGGGCGGCTACACCGATCTCGGCGGTCTGTTCCATCTGCTGGGTGCGGATCTGGATTTCCACCTTGCGACCGCGCGGTCCTACCACGGTGGTGTGAATCGACTGGTAAGCGTTCATTTTGGGACTGGCCACAAAATCCTTGAACCGTTCGGGAATCGGCCGGAACATCTGATGCACGATACCCATAGCCAGGTAGCACTGATCGGTAGTCTCGACGACGATCCGGATGGCGATAATGTCAAAAATCTCCTCGAATTCCTTGCCGCGGTTGATCATCTTCTTGTAGATCGATGCATGCGACTTGGGCCGGCCGTAAATATTGGCGTCGATTCCATGCTTGGCCAGTTCGTCCTTGATCGGCCGCGAGAATTCCTTCAAATAGCGGGTGCGTTCCTTGTAGGTCGACTTCAGTTTGTCGTCGATCTCCTTGTACACGGCAGGATTCAGGGTCAAGAAAACCAGGTCATCCAACTGCCATTTCACCGCAGCCATCCCCAGTCGATGGGCCAGCGGGGCGTAGACATCACGGGTTTCGATTGCAATCCTGCGCTGCTTGACCGGCGACAGGTAGCGGATCGTCTGCATATTGTGCAGCCGGTCGGCGAATTTAATGATGATAACCCGGATATCCCGGGCCACCGACAGCAGCATCTTCATGATATTGCCGGTCTGCTTGGCCTTCCGGCTCGAGAACTTGATGTCGCCCAGTTTGGTGACACCGTCCACCAGCTTGGTGATATCTTCGCCGAATTTTTCTTCAATCTGGATCAGCGTCGCTTCCGTATCCTCGACGGTATCGTGCAACAAGCCGCCGATGACGGTAATGTGGTCCATGTTCCACGACGCCAGGATATTGGCGACCGCCAGACAATGTTCGAAATACGGCCGGCCCGATTTCCGTTTCTGGTCCTCGTGATAGTGACGGCTGAAGGAATAAGCCTGCCACAACAGTTCCTTGATTTCGGCCGCCTTGTTCTTGTCGGGAACATTGATCTGGTGGTAAAGATCCAGAAATAATTTTGGATATTCACCGACTAATTGCGGAGCGAAACGGGCCAACGGGTTCTGCATTAGAATGGTACTTCGGCCCCCATATCGGCGAAAGCGGTCTGATTTTCGAAACGGGCATAACGGTCGATAAAGGTCACATTGACAGTACCGGTTGGTCCGTTACGCTGTTTGGCGACAATGATCTGAGCCGTGCCGCGATCTTCCTCATCCTGGGAGTAAATATAGGGACGAAACAAAAATATCACCAGATCGGCGTCCTGCTCGATGGCGCCGCTTTCCCGCAGATCGGACAATTGCGGCCGGTGATCGCTGCGGCTTTCGACGGCCCGTGACAACTGGGACAGGGCGACTACCGGTACATCCAGTTCCTTGGCCAACGCCTTCAACGAACGCGATATGATCGATATTTCCTGCTGCCGGCTTTCTATCCCTTTGGGACCCTGCATCAACTGCAGATAATCCACCATGATCATGCCGACCTTTTTTTCCGCCTGCAGGCGCCGGGCCTTGGCGCGCAGTTCCAGCACGCCGATGCCGGGCGTATCGTCCAGCATGATCGGTGCTTCCGCCAGATTACCGACGGCGATGCCCAGATTCTGCCATTGTGATTTCGGCAGTTTCCCGGTCCGCACCAGATGACTGTCGACTTTGGCCTCGGCCGTCAGCAGTCGCAGGGCCAGTTGGTGGTTGGCCATTTCCAGGCTGAAAATACCCACCGGCGTCTTGTAATCGACGGCGGCATTGCGGGCCATCGTCAGAGCCAGCGAAGTCTTGCCCATACCGGGACGGCCGGCGATGATGATTAATTCGCCGGGCTGAAAACCGGAGGTGATTTCATCCAGGTCGATCAGTCCCGAGGCGACGCCGGTGACGGAACCGGGCATGGCATGAATTTTATCGAGGCGTTCGAATGTTTCGTGCAGGATCGGTTCGATCTGCTGGAATCCGCCTTTCAACCGTTTCTGGGAAATCTGAAAAATCTGCTGTTCGGCCCGATCCAGAATCTCATCCACATCGCGGCTGTCGTCATATGCTTCTTTGGCCATATCGTGGGAGATCAGGATCAGCCGGCGCAACAGCGCCTTTTCCAATACGATTTTGGTATAGCGCTCGACGTTGGCCACAGTCGGCACGCTCTCCACTAGGCCGGTAATATAATAGGCCCCGCCCACCGCTTCCAGTTGCTTGTCCTTTTTCAGGCGCTCCACAACCGAAACGGTGTCGATGGGTTCTCCTTCATCGAACAATTTTTGCATGCAGCGGAAAATATGAACGTGGCTGCCTTTGTAGAAATGGTCCTCATCCAGCCATTGCAGGACCTTGCTGACTGCTTCCCTGCTGGTCAGCATTGATCCCAGAACAGCCTGCTCGGCCTCCAGTGATTGGGGCTGCACGTTCAGATGCAGGTCGGATTCCGGTTTCTTGGCCATTAATCTTCCGCCTCCAGGATTTGTCTGATCCACTTGAAATCTTCCCAGGTCGGCCGCTTGAATTTCTCGCTGCGCAGGAGGGCCGCCGGGTGATAGGTGACCACCAGGGGCGTTCCGTGGTAATCGTGCAGCTTGTTGCGCAGGTCCTTCAGGGCGACACTGGCATCCAGTTTCAGGAGCGTCTTGGCCGCCACCCGTCCCAAGGCTACGATCAGCCTGGGCCGGATCAATTCCAACTGACGGATCAAATACGGTTCACATAAATCCACTTCCGATTCCAGCGGATCACGATTGTTGGGTGGACGGCATTTCAGCACGTTGCAAATGTAAACATTTTTTTCGCGGCTGAGTTGAATGGCCGCCAGAATTTTATCCAGCAGTTTTCCGGCACGGCCCACGAACGGCAGCCCCTGGGCGTCTTCATCCGCGCCGGGGGCTTCGCCAACACAGACCAGATCGGCCTCCGGGTCACCGACACCGAACACAAAATTCGTCCTTTTTGCGCCCAGCACACAGGCTTGGCAATCACTGATCGCGGCCTGATAAGCATCCAGTGTAGCGACGTTTTTCACCGTCATCGGTGCCGGTGGCTCAGCTACGCCAGGCACCCGCTGCCGGTACAGTTCATCACCATACAACTGACGGCTCTGGGCTAGGTAGCGGATCAGATTTTCGTCGGCGACCTTGTCCATTGGAATTAAAAGAACAGGGTTTCCTCTTCGATTTTGCGCCAGGTCAATTTACCGGTCATGAATTCGTTGATGGCTACGGTGGTGGCTTTTTCCTTTTCTTCGTAATTCCTGGAAATCTCATCATCGTCCATCATTATGTCCATGTCGTTGCTGACCAGCTCCTCCATTTCATACAGGGCTTTTTCCGCAACCCGGTTCTGAGCGACCTGCTTGGCGCGCTGGGACATCACTACGACCGCTTCGTAAACATCGGCGGTCTGTTTTTCCATCTGACGGATTGAAATTGGTTCAACTGCCATATTTTCTCCTGCTTGCTACTGTGAAATTATTTTAATCAATTCCGCGGTGGCACGATCGATATCGTCATTGACCACCGTGTACTCGAATTTGTCCTGATATCCGATTTCTATTGCCATCCGCTCCAGGCGTTTCTGAATCCGCTCTGGCGAATCGGTGCCACGCAGCAGCAGCCGTTCCCGCAACGTCTCGACGTCCGGGGGTAGAATGAAAATCGATATCGTCCGCTCGGGATACAGTCTTTTAATTGACATTGCTCCCTTCACATCGACCTCAAACAGCATACGCTGATTACCGGCGATCGTTTCATCCAGAATTTTCTTCGGTGTTCCGTACTGGTAGCCATGGACTTCCTCATGCTCGGCGAATTCATCGGCGGCGACCATGGCATTGAATTTTTCCTCGGAAATAAAGCTGTAATCCACTCCGTCAGTCTCGATCGACCGCCGGGGACGGGTGGTACAGGACAGACTGAACAGCAATTCCGGCTGGCGACGCTGCAACTCCCGGCACAGAGTGGTTTTTCCAGCTCCCGACGGAGCTGATACTACGATGAAATTCTTCATAAAATGTTCTGGATCTGCTCGCGCATCTTTTCCAATTGATCTTTCATATTGACGACGAATTTCACTACCTCGGACGAGTTGGATTTCGACCCGATCGTATTGATTTCCCGACCGATTTCCTGTAGCAGGAAATTCAACCTTTTACCCGCCGGTTCTTCGATTTGCATCAGTTCGTCAAACTGTTCAAAATGGCTGCGACTGCGCGTTATCTCTTCAGAGATGTCATATTTATCGGCCAGAATCGCCACTTCCTGGTAAATCCGGTTATCATCCAGGTCCAGGTCACCGACCAGTTCTTTGAGGCGGGCCATCAGCAGATTCTTGCGATCAGCCGCAATGCCGCTGACAGCCTGTTCAATGGCCGTCAGCCAGCCGTCCAGCGTCCGGCGTCTTTCAGTCAGATCCTTCTGCAACGATAATCCTTCCCGCAGACGCATGGCCTGGACCTGCGACAAGGCCGAATTCAACGCCTTTAAAATCTGATTCTCATCGATTTCCGCCGGATCACCATCAAGAAACAAGTCGCCGGTGGTGATGATATCGCTGAGATCGATATGACGGCCGTAGTCGCGCTGGATCACCAACAGGATTTTTTCGATCGCTTCAAAACGCTCGCGATTGAAATTCGGCAGTGACTGGATACCGTTTTCACTCTCCCGCGATATGGTGACGCTGACGCTGCCACGCTGCAGCACGTCCCGCACCCGCTCACGGATTTTCAATTCCAATTCCGCCGATACATCCAGTCCCCGCAGTTTCTGGTCCAGATAACGTGAATTGA
>JBDRBK010000205.1:0-2270 GCA_043822705.1 Fidelibacterota bacterium | reverse complement strand
ATCCAGCGCCGCTGACGCGGCACGAAATACCGGTCTCTTGACCGCCCCGGTGAAGTGGCGGCTGTTACCGCTCTGGTCGTTCCACTGGCGGACCGACTGTCCTTCGGTGGCCGGTGTTACGCCGGCATCGCTGTAGACGCCCACATCGGCCCGCAGCCAGAGTTGCAGGTTGCTCAGCGTACCCGGTGTTCCCCAGGCGATATTACGGGTTACCGCGGCGCTGGTGGCCGAACCGTCAGAAACCGTAAACGACAGCACACGGGTCGAGAAAGACGGCGATAGATTGGTATTATTGTAGGTGACGGCCCGCAGCGCCGTCTGGTAATTGGCGATCGTGGTCGTGCCGCTGAGGGTCAGCGTGCCGGTGACACTGTTCCAGCTACCGGTAATGCCCAGTTGATTGGTGAAAGCCAGCACATCTTCACCGGAAAAATAATTGGTTGAAACCCAGATCGTGGCACCAGCCAGGTTGGTATTGTCGCCATCGGCGGCAACGATGGTGGCGGTCGTGGTTACGGCACCATCACCGGGATTGTAAGTGATTGGCGTGGTCTCGATGTCGCTCAGCGTCGGGGCGTCGTTGACAGCGGTCACGCTGATATCCCTGGTCACCGTATTGCTGGGATCGCTGCCATCATTGACGGTCAGACTGACGGTGCGGGTCACCGTCGAAGGAGCCGGGTTGAGATTGGAATAGGTAATGCTGCGCAACGCCGCCTGGTAATCGGCCACGCTGGCGGTGCCGGACAGGGTCATGGTGCCCGTCGATGAATTCCAGCTGCCGGTGATCCCGTTATTGGTGAAACTCAACAGGTCTTCACCATTGATATAATTGGTCGTAATAACCACCTGGCCGCTCTCGAGGTAGGCGTCATCACTGTCGGTTACTAACAGACTGGAGGTCAGCGCCAGCGCGGGACCACCGTCGGTATAAGCCAGGGCCGTCCCTTCAATACTGCTCAGCACCGGGGCGGAATTAGTGACGTTGAGGGCGATATTGCGGGTCTGGCTGTTACTGCTGGCCGTGCCGTCATTAACTGTGAAGGTGACTGTCCGGGTGGCCGTGGAAGGCGTGCCATTGGTGTTGGTGTAGGTCACCGACCGCAGTGCCATCTGGTAATTGGCCAGCGAAGCGCTGCCGGAAAGGGTCATAATGCCCGTCGATGAATTCCAACTGCCGCTGATGCCATTCTGGTTCGTAAAGGCCAGCACATCCTCGGTGTTCAGATAATTAGCACTGATCTGGATCGTTGCACCGCTCAGATTAAGATTATTGTAATCTGTTATTGTGATCGACATCGTCACATTCGCCGCACCCGACCCGGCGGCATAAGCCAGATCGACTGTTTCAATATTAGCCAGTACCGGCGCCTCGTTGACTGCGCTGACCGAGAAAAAGCTGCCCGGGGCATTGGTGGTATTATATTCCGTGGCCACCCAGTCGGCGGAGCGGGCCACATTGCTGATCCGTACTTCATCGATCAATCCGTCCCAGGAACTGGTGGTACCATCCTTGGAGCCCTTGCCGATTTTAAGACTGGAATTACCGGATGTGGATCCGGCTTTGGCATTACTGTAGGTCGGAGTATCTTTAACACCATTGATGTACAGAACCAATGCAGCACCAGAAATTTTGGTGAGGGCCAGGTTTTGCCAGTTGGTGGTCTGGACGCCTGATGCACTTTCATAACGAAGTTTGTTATTTGATCCGACTTTGACCATACCATGGACGATATTGCTGCCACCGCCCGAGGTACCGGCGGCATCGTAGCGTAAACCTAGTAATAGATCAGTGCCATTGGGAACAGCACCGTAAAACATACCCCGGTCTGTTCCGGTTACATCAGATTTCACCCACATCGTAATTGAAAAATCGGCCAGCCCGTCCAGATAGGTGGTAGAGGTCGCGTCACCCAGTTCGTCGCCGTCTCCGGTAAACTCGCGCGCGCCGGCGATTTTTCCGGTGGTGACGGCATTGGTATTCAGATCGGTCAGATTGTGGGCGTTGACAGTAGCGTCGGAAACAGTTGTGTTAAAATGCCAGACGGCCAGGTAATTGGAATTCCAGGTGGCGGTAGTGGACGGATTGGTAAAAACAGTCGAATTGCCGAAATACAGGTAGATTTCGGTGTCGACCGT
The DNA here is from genome assembly GCA_043822705.1 of Fidelibacterota bacterium. Lineage (GTDB taxonomy): Bacteria > Fidelibacterota > Marinisomatia > Marinisomatales > TCS56 > JBDRBK01. The sequence goes on along the minus strand of JBDRBK010000205.1, from coordinate 131 downwards.
CGCCGACAGGCTGGGAATAAGTACCCAACTGATATATTCACCAGTAGTGGCGGTATATTTTTCCAGTTGATGGTTCAGCAGCGTACTGCCATCGGCGGCTGTGAAAATAATATCATAACCGCTGGAATTGG
>JBDRBK010000204.1:0-4371 GCA_043822705.1 Fidelibacterota bacterium | reverse complement strand
TGGACGCAAGACAATAAGAATTGTATCACCGCCCCGGTAAAATGTAAGTTTACCCTTATTTAACCACTTTAAATGAATTGAAACGGATTTTTTCATGACTAATGACAAGGATTTACAACTACTCGAAGACCTGACCCGGGCCCGCCGGACTTTTCTGGATGAAATCGGCAAGGCGATTATCGGCCAGACCGCCATTCTGGATCATATCCTGATCGCCCTGATCTGCAAGGGACACACCCTGCTGGTCGGCGTTCCGGGCTTGGCCAAAACGCTGATGATCAAATCGATGGCGGAGCTGCTGGACCTCAAGTTCAGCCGGATTCAGTTCACGCCCGACCTGATGCCCAGCGATATCACCGGGACCGAAGTGATCGAGGAGGATCATCAGACCGGCAGGCGGGAGTTTCGCTTTTTCAAGGGACCGATCTTCGGCAATATCATCCTGGCCGACGAAATCAACCGCACGCCGCCTAAAACCCAGGCCGCCCTGTTAGAGGCGATGCAGGAGCACAAAGTCACGGCCGCCGGCACCAGCTACGTGCTGGAAGAACCGTTTTTCGTGCTGGCGACCCAGAATCCGATCGAGCAGGAAGGCACCTATCCCCTGCCGGAGGCGCAACTGGACCGCTTCATGTTCAACATCAAAATCGACTACCCCAGCCGGGCCGAGGAAGTGGCCATCGTCCAGAGCACGACCACCGGCGCCGATCCGCAACTGGACAAGGTCATCAAACAATCCGATCTGATCGCCTTCCAGAATCTGGTGCGGCGGGTCCCGGTGGCCGAAAATGTGATCGAATTCGCCGTCGATCTGGTCAGCGCCACCCGGCCGGTCGACCGGCAGGCGCCGGATTTCATCCGGGAGTGGATCGAATGGGGCGCCGGCCCGCGCGCTTCCCAGTACCTGGTGCTGGGCGCCAAGGCCAGAGCGATTCTGGACGGCCGCCCGACACCGGATATCAGCGATATTCAGGCACTGGCTCTACCGGTCCTGCGCCATCGGCTCATCACCAACTTCAATGCCGAAGCGGAAGGATTATCCACCGACGATATCATTCTAAAACTACTGGAAGTCAAGCGCTGAGTCAACGGCAGGTGCAGGCACAATGACCGTCGATAAACGTAAATACCTGGAACCGGAGATGGTGGCGCGGCTCAACAACATGTCGCTGCGCGCCCGGATGGTGGTGGAGGGCTATATCCTGGGCCTGCACAAGAGTCCCTACCACGGTTTCAGCGTGGAATTCGCCGAGCATCGGGCTTACGGTCCCGGAGATGAAATCCGGCACATCGACTGGAAGCTCTACGGCAAGACCGATCGTTATTACGTCAAACAGTTCGAAGAAGAGACCAACCTGCGGACGCACCTGATTCTGGATACCAGTCGCTCGATGACCTACGGCAGCGGAAAAGTCTCGAAACTGGAGTACGCCGGCTACCTGTCCGCCGCCTTGACCTACCTGATGCTCAGCCAGCAGGATGGAGTCGGGCTGGTCTTATTCGACAACCGGATCAATAAATTCATCCCGCCCCGGTCAAATCCCGGGCACTTGAATACGATTTTATCGCAGTTGGACCAGATCCGCTACGGGACCGATACCCGGATCGGACCGGTGCTGCATGAGATGGCCGAGCGGATCAAAAAAAGCGGCCTGGTAATTCTGATATCCGACCTGCTGGATGAACCGGAAAAAATCATGGCCGGTCTGAAGCATTTCCGCCACAATAAGCAGGAAGTAGTTGTTTTTCACATCTTGGACCGCCAGGAGTTGGAGTTCAATTTTTCGAGCCGCACACGGTTCCGGGACCTGGAGACGACGGAGACGATCACCACCGAGCCTTGGCAGATTCAGGAACGCTACGCCGAGCTGGTCGGCCGCTTTCAGGATTATTACCGCCGGCACTGCCGCGAACAGAAAGTCGATTATATACCATTCTACACCGATCAGAATCTGGATCTGGCACTCAACGGCTATCTACAGAAGCGCCAGCGGCTGGGATAAAAAAATCCCCCGGACCAGCCGGGGGATTTGCACAAAATTGTTTATTATTTCGGATCAGTATCCGACCGTCTTCGACTTCTCAAAATAATACTGGGCTTCGTCCTGATTACCCTGCCGCAGCAGTACCCGGGCCATGCCCTTGTAATGGTTGGAGTTATCCGGATCGATCTCGATCAATTGCTTGTAAAACCGTTCCGCCTGGCGCCATTTTTCCGCTTTCTCGAACACCAGGGCCATACCGACGATTGCTTCCACATCCTCCGGATTAAGATCCAGCGCGATCATGAAGTTTTCTTCGGCCTGATCGAAATCTTCGGCCTGATTGTAGAGTACGCCCAGGTTAAAGTGCAGGTCGGCCTTGATTTTGGGATCGGTTTCCTTACCGATGGCCACTTCATAGGTGACGATGGCATTATCACGGTCGCCGCAATCGTAGTAATTGGATGCCAGTGAACGGATGGCATTGGTGTTGTTCGGATCCAGATCGACCGCTTTCCTGAAATACTCCATGGCCTGCTCACAATCGCCGCCGCGGGAGTAGATCTGTCCGGCCACCAGCATGATTTTGGCATTATCGGTGGCCAGCTCGGCGGCTTTACTGATCGAAGACAGCGCCATCGACATGTCGTTCATGTCAATATACAGACTCGCCATGCTGGCATAAGTCTGCGCTTCCTTTGGTGATATAGCCGCCGCGGTAGTGAATTTCTCCAGTGTCAGTTCCAGCAGTTCCTTGCGGGTCATTTCATCCGCGGCATTATTGGCCTGCTTGAAATAATTCACGGCATCATTATAGGCGGCCACCCAATATTTTTCCCGGGAATTGGTCACATATTCACGAACGGTGGGACCAATGATGATCGACCGTTCGGGGTCGATCGCCAAGGCCTTTTCAAAGGCTTCGTTCATTTTCACCCAGTCTTTATTCCGGCTGTAAATCTGTTCGCCCAACTGGTAGGGAATTTCCGGGTTATCCGGCTCGACAACCATCGCTTTGATCAAAAATTCTTCGGCCCGTTCCCACTCTTTTTGTTGAATGGCCAGCTTAGCGGTGGTGTATTCTTCGCTGGAACAGCCGAAAAAGAATAATATCAACAAGGCAATTGAAGCAACCGGTAAAAACAATTTTTTAATCATGGTTCAAGTTCCTTATTCCTGAATTTACAGTATCGTTTCCGATTCGACCGTCGAAATTAGGAGGCAGCAGTCTTGTTATCAAGAATTAACCGTTCGGCGCAACCAGGTTTTGCGCCTTTCGATCTGTTCCGGCGCGGCCGCCAGCAGGGCCTCGATCCCGAATCCTTCAACGCAAAATGATGCCAGGGCCGAACCATCAATAATGGCCTCGGTGTAACCGGCGCCACCGGCGAGCGCCGCCATGAAACCACCACCGAAAGTATCGCCGGCCCCGGTAGGATCGACTACCCGCGGCACCGGATAAATGCCAATATCAACCCGGCGCTGGTCCGTGAACAAACTCGCCCCCCGCGACCCCTGCTTGACGACGACGGTCTGCGGTCCGAATGTCAGCAGTGCTCGACCGGCCCGATCGAGATCCGCTTCGTTCGCCAGCGCCTGCGCCTCGGTTTCGTTGATCAGCAGCACGTCCGTCCGGCGCAGGACCCGACTCAGTTCATCGGGCGTCGTGTCGATCCACAGATTCATCGTGTCGGTAACGATCAGGGCATCGGCGGCACTCTGTTCAATTACCGTCAACTGGAGCGTGGGATGGATATTAGCCAGAAAAACCAGCGGCACCTGCCGGTTGACGGCGGACAGCCGCGGATTAAAACTGCCGAAGACACCCAGTTCGGTGAATAATGTCGTGCGGTCGTCGCCGTTGGCGTGATAACGCCCCCCCCAGCGAAAGGTCGGCCCTTCGGCCACGACCAGGTCGGTCAAATCGCTGGCATACTGGCGATATAGCGCCAGCCCCGTTTCCGGGAAGTCGCTGCCGACAACACCGACTACCTGTACCGGGGCGGTGCGTCCGGCGGCGATCAGGGCATAGGTGGTTGATCCCCCGATCAGATCAGCGCGCCGGCCGGCCGGTGTTTCGATCGTGTCCAGGGCGATGGATCCTACAATCAGTACTGGTTTTGGGTTCATAGCGTGATTCATTTTAGCTGGACCGGCTTACATCAGGCAAGTCAAAATCCGCAAGAATTATCTGCCGGCGGCGAACCGGTTTTGACGAATATCACGTCTCCGGGCCGGTATCGGACCGGTCAGATAAAATTTCTGCTAAATTGCTTCCAAATTATCAATTGTAATATTAACTTAGAATAACGAACCATTTATTAATACCGATGAAGTTATCATTGCCCCAAGCCTACCATTAACCCTATATTGTGACACCTATGAGTAA
>JBDRBK010000203.1:0-13226 GCA_043822705.1 Fidelibacterota bacterium | reverse complement strand
TATCGCCATCAGCCTGTTTATCATCGGCAGTCTGGTGGTGTTGGGATTGTATCACATGGGGTTGTACTCGTTGCGGGAGTACACCAAATCGCCGTTTTACTTCGGTCTGTTCAGTCTGACGATCGGGCTGCGGGCGCTGGTCACCGGCGACATTCCACTGCACTTCTTTTTCCCGCAATTTCCCTGGTGGGCATTGATCCGCATTGAGTACCTGACCTTCTATCTCGGCCTGCCCCTGTTTGTCAATTTCCAGCATTCGGTGTTCTCCGATGAATTCCCCCGGCGGATCGCGTTAATCATCAGCGGTATTTGCGCCTTGTTCGCCAGTCTGGTTCTGGTTACCCCACCCTGGATTTTCACCGCTTCCCTGCCGGCTTTCTTCGTAGTGGCATTCATCAGCGCATTGTTGTGCCTGTTTTTCACCATCAAGGCGGTCAACAACCAGCGGGTCGGGGCGCGCATTTTCCTGGCTGCATCGATACTTTTGTTCATTATATTCGTGAATGATATCCTGTATTCGGCGGAAATCCTGTTTACCGGTTACTTTATATCATATGGAATCCTGTTGTTCATGGTCTCACAGGCTTTTCTGCTGTCGTACCGGTTTTCCGATTCTTTTCGTACGATCGACCGCCACAAAAAAGAACTGCGCCTGCACAAGGACCATCTGGAGGATATCGTGGCGAACCGCATGTCGGAACTGACCGAGGCCAATAATAAGCTCAAGACTTTGACCATGATCGACGGCCTGACAGAGATCCCAAACCGGCGTCGCATGGATAATTATCTGCTGAGCGAATGGCAACGGATGCGCCGCGATAAACAATCACTGGCATTTATCATCTGTGATATTGATTTTTTTAAATTATTCAATGACAATTACGGGCACCAGGCCGGCGATGAATGTCTCAAGCGGGTGGCGGGAGCAATCAATGCGGCCATCAACCGCCCCGGTGACCTGGTCGCCCGCTACGGCGGCGAGGAATTCGGTGCGATTCTGCCCAACACCGAGCTGGCAGGCGCAATCCAGGTGGCCGAACGCATGCGCCAGAACATCGAGGAATTGAACCTGATCCATGAATATTCCAAGGTCAGCGGACACATCACAATCTCCGCCGGGGTGGCGGTGACAATTCCCACTATCGAATCTTCTCCCCAGGAACTGATCGAACTGGCTGACCAGCGCCTGTACAAAGCAAAAAACAGCGGCCGTAACCGGGTCGTCGCTGATTAATATTCTATTTGAATAACACTTCCTTGAGGAACGGGCCGGTATAGGAATCGGTCCGCTGCGCCAAATCTTCGGGGAGCCCGGCGAATACGACCTTACCACCGTCATCGCCGCCTTCCGGTCCCAGATCAATAACCCAGTCCGCGCATTTGATCACTTCCATGTTATGCTCGATCACGATCACGGTATGGCCCTTGTCCACCAGCCGCTGCAGCACCGCCAGCAGCATGTTGACATCCTCGAAATGGAGTCCGGTCGTCGGCTCGTCCAGAATATAGAGTGACTGGTCACGGCTCTGGCGAGAAAGTTCCGTGGCCAGCTTGACGCGCTGGGCCTCGCCGCCCGACAGGGTGGTGGCCTGCTGCCCCAGGCGGATATAGCCCAACCCGACCTCAAACAGCGTATCCAGCTTGCGTTTGACCAGTGGAATGTTCTTGAAAAATTCCCGGGCTTCTTCCACCGATAGATTCAGCACTTCGGCAATATTCTTGCCCCGGTAGGTGATTTCCAGCGTCTCACGATTATAACGATCGCCCTGACAGACTTCGCAGGTGACATAGACGTCCGGCAGAAAATTCATCTCGATTTTAATGATGCCGTCACCCTCGCAGGCTTCGCAGCGGCCACCCTTGACATTAAAGGAAAAACGGCCCGGCTTATAGCCGCGAATCTTCGACTCCGGCAACTGGGCGAAGAGATCGCGGATGAAGGTGAACACACCGGTATAGGTGGCCGGATTGGAGCGGGGCGTGCGCCCGATCGGGCGCTGATCGATATCGACCACCTTGTCCAGATACTGGATGCCCTCTATCGTATCGTAGGCCAGGGGATATTTACGGGCGTTGTTGAGGTCGCGGGCCAGGATCGGGTAGAGGGTCTCGTTGACCAGGGTGCTCTTGCCGCTCCCGGACACACCGGTTACTAGGGTCAGCTTTCCCAGCGGAAAGGACAGATCGATATTTTTCAGATTATTGCCGCGACAACCGCGCAATCGCAATTGCTTGCCCGAGCCGGACCGGCGTCGGATCGGCACTGGAATGGTTTTTTGTCCGGACAGGTACAGACCGGTCACCGAATTTTTACTGCCTAGCAATTCCTGCGGCGTACCGCTGAAGACGATTTCACCGCCGTGTTCACCGGCTCCCGGTCCCAGATCGATCACCTGATCAGCAGCCAGAATCGTTTCCCGGTCATGTTCCACCACCAGAATCGAATTACCCAAATCCCGCAGTTTCATCAGCGTGTTCAGCAGGCGCTGGTTATCACGGGAGTGAAGCCCGATCGACGGCTCATCCAGAATATAGAGTACGCCCATCAGTTGTGAGCCGATCTGGGTTGCCAGGCGAATCCGCTGGGACTCGCCCCCGGAGAGCGTGGTGGCGGACCGCTCCAAGGTCAGGTAATCCAGGCCCACGTCCACCAGAAAACTCAGGCGTGCTTTGATTTCTTTCAGGATTTGGAACGCGATAATCGCCTCGTTCCGGCCCAATGTCAATAGGTCGACAAAACGTAAAATTTCCTTGATCGACAGCCGGGAAATCTGGCCCAGGTTTTTATCGCCGACGGTGACGGCCAGGGTTTCCGGCCGCAGCCGGGTGCCGTCGCAGGCGGGACAGGGCTGCATGCGCATGAACTGCTCGATCCAGTCGCGGATACCGCTGGACGAGGTCTGTTTGTAGCGCCGCTCCAGGTTCGGGATCGCCCCTTCCCAGCCTCCTTCGTAAACGCCGGTCCAGCGCTCGGAGGAATATTTCATCTTCATTTTCTTGGAACCGGTACCATAAAGCAGAATTTCCCGCACTTGCGGATCAAGACGGAACCAGGGCGTGGTGAAATTGAAATTGTAGTGTTGTCCGAGACTTTTTAGAATACTGCCGTACCAGTTGCCGCGGGGCTGCTCGCCCAGCGGCACGATCGCGCCCTGGATCAGTGACTTGGCCCGGTCCGGCACAACCAAATCGGGGTCGATTTCCATGTGATAACCCAGACCGCCGCACTTGGGGCAGGCCCCCTGCGGAGTATTGAAGGAAAACAAGCGCGGCTCCAGCTCCGGCAGGGAAGCCTCCGGATGCTCCATACAGGCATAATTCTCGCTGAATAGGTGGTCGCCTTTGGGCAATTCCTGGATAATCACCAACCCTGAACCAATCTTGAGGGCCAGTTCCACTGACTCGGTCAGACGTTCCTTGAAATCACCCTCCAGCACCAGCCGGTCGACCACAACTTCAATATTGTGCTTCTTGTTCTTGTCCAACTCGATCGGCTGATCCAGCGTCAGGACTTTGCCGTCGACCCGCACCCGCAGAAAACCTTCCCGTTTGACTTCATCGAAAACGCCGCGATAACTGCCTTTGCGGCTGCGCACGACCGGCGCCAGTACGAAAATTCTTTTATCAGGTTCAAAATTCGCCACTGTGTCGACAATCTGCTGGACGGTCTGGCGCTGCACCGGTCGGCCGCAGATCCAGCAGTGCGGCGTGCCAATATGGGTGAACAGCAACCGCAGGTAATCATGGATTTCGGTGACGGTGCCAACGGTGGAACGGGGATTACGGGCGGTTACTTTCTGCTCGATCGAGATCGCCGGCGACAGACCTTCGATATAATCCATGTCCGGTTTTTCCATCAGCCCCAGGAATTGCCGGGCGTAGGAGGACAGCGACTCCACGTAGCGGCGCTGGCCCTCGGCATAAATAGTGTCAAATGCCAGCGACGATTTCCCGGAGCCGGACAAACCGGTAATCACCACCAGTTTGTCACGCAGAATCTCAACATCGATATTTTTCAGATTGTGCTGGCGGGCGCCCTTGATGATCAGCCGGTCCGACGGTTTACTCACGGCGACTGCCTCCCCGTGCAGCAGTTCGCAGCGATCCGCTTAAATATATTGCTGAATTGACCGGGGCAAACCATCGCGAAATTTACCGCTCATTAAAACAGATTTGAATCACTATTTACGGTTTTTCCCTGACAAATTCGGCCGGGCGATCAATGTCAGCCGGATCACAGTCCAATTATCATTCCTTGAAAATGAGGTCCGTAAAGGGCTAATTTTTAACATGGGTTCGCTAAAAAATAATATCCTGATCTCGATGCCCCATATGACCGATCCCTATTTCGGCCGTTCGGTGGTCTATCTCTGCGAGCATTCCGCCGACGGCGCCATGGGTCTGGTAATCAACAAGCCCCTGGGCGATGCGGATCTGAAGGAAATTTTTTCCCCGGAAGCCAGCGCCGAAAACGATTTCCTGACGGCGGTGCCGAAAGTCTATTTCGGCGGACCGGTAATGCTGGAACGGGGCATCGTCCTGCACTCGGCCGATTATCAGATCGATGGCACGATGGCGATTTCAGACCAGCTCTGCATCACCAGCAGCAAGGAAATTATCCGTGATATCAAAAATAGTCGCGGTCCCCGGCGCTACCGCCTGATGCTGGGCCATGCCGGTTGGGATAAAAACCAACTGGAACGGGAAATCGAAAACGGCGACTGGCTGGTCCAATCCACGGGACCCGACTTCATTTTCGACACCCTGGACCGGGACAAATGGAACGCCGCCGCCCGCTCCTTCGGTATCGAGACCTCCCAGCTCACCGGTCTGGGCGGGCTGGCCTGATATTCTGCGCCCGAACATTCTAAAATAATCATTTCCCGCCAACGATCCCGATTGTAATTTTCCCAAAAATCAGGACATTTATGGAACTGACTATATTCGATATTATCGCCGTCACCGTGATCGGCCTGTTCGCCTTTCTGGGTTTCCGCAAGGGACTGGTGGCGGAGGTCTTCAAAATCCTGGGGGTCGTCATCGGTATCGTACTGGCGCTACAGTATATGGCCAAGGGCGCAGTGATGATCCACAGTTTCGCCCAGCTTGATCCGCGGATCGAAAAAGTCCTGGCCTTTATCGCTATTCTGCTGATTACGATCATGGTTTTCATCTATCTGGCCAAGATCGCCAAATTGATTTTTAAAATGGCCCTGATGGGCTGGCTGGACCGCGGCGGCGGACTGCTTTTCGGTGGACTGAAAGGCGCCCTGATCATCAGTTCTTTCCTGCCACTGTTTTTAATCCTGCCGGACAGTATCGCCTTTGTCAAGGAAACCAGGAACGATTCGATCATCTACAAATATCTGCAGGGCTTCGCTCCAAAAGTCTATGACAGTATCGCCATGATTGTGCCCGGTTCGGAATCATTCGCCGACAAGTTGAAGTCCGTTATCCCTTCCGGTGGATCGCTGTCGAAAATATCAGCCGGCGAGGTGGACCTGGAATCGCTTAACATGATCCAGCAGTTCATGGGATCCGAAGACAGCGAAATGCTGCAGGAACTGCAGAAGCAGTTAGGCGATATGAAGATCGAGGATATGAACCTCAATACGGCCCAGCCCAAGGAAATCCAGGATATCCTGGATAAATACACCAAAGATAAAAAGAAAAAGAAACGCTGACAGTACGATTGCTGGGTCAGCCGCTGCGACGCCGGTAAATCAGCAGGCCGCTGCCCACGAAAACAGCCGTTCCACCCAGTACTTTCACTTCGAAGATCAAGGCATTCACTCCTTCCGGCGGTATCAGGGCGAATAGCATCGCCAGCGCCGTGGCCGCGAAACCGAATATCCCCGCCAGCCGACCGCGACGGTCGCCGCCGCTGATCCGATAGGCTGCATAAAACATATACAGATAGGGTATAAAATAAATCACGATTTCCGCATCCAGCAGGATCAGGTAAGCCTCCTCGACTGTGCTGCCGACCACGCTGAACATGATAAACAGACTGGTGAGACCACCCTGCACCAGCAGCGAAATATGGGGCGTACCCCAGCGCGGATGCAGTTTTCCCAATGCCGCCGGCAGGTAGCGGTCCAGGCCGATCACGAACGGCACCCGGGCCACGCTGGCGATCCAGGCGCTGACGCCGCCCACACCCGACAAGGCGATAAACAGAGCTGCCAGTCCCCCGATCCAGGACAGATTAAAACTTTCGCCCAGCGACCCGATCGACTGCACGATGCCGGCCAGCAGACCCAGTTCCTCCTTGGGCAGCGCCACCAATAGCGCATAGGTTCCCAGAATGTACACCGCCGTGATACCGACGCCGGAAATGACGATCGCCCGGGGAATATTGCGCAACGGATTCTTGATTTCGTCTCCCAGTAGCGACATTATTTCCAGTCCCGCGAAACCGAAACACATGGTGGCCCAGAAAGACCAGGTAGTAGAACTGGCCAGATTCGGGAAAAGCGCCCGCCACTGGAATGGTTCGGCCGGGCCCCATTTTACCAGCGATGCCAGCGCCAGACCGACCAACAAGCCGATCGGTATCCAGACACCAATTCCACCCAGGTTGTGCAACCATTTACCGATGGACATGCCGCGAATGTTGAGCAGAATCACCAGCCACAGCATGCTCAGTGAAAACAGGGCAATATATAATCTATTGTCCGCCAGATGAATATACTGACCGCCGAAAATGAACAGGGCGTTACCGGCCAGAAACATCAGCAGCGCCGGATAGTAAATCAGGTTGTTGATCCAGTAACACCAGCCGGCAATGAAACCGTGGCGGGGACCGAAAATTTCCCGCGCCCAGACATAAATCCCGCCTTCGTTGGGGTAGCGGCGTGACAGGATATGGATGGCATATCCCTGGGGAATAAAAAAGACCGCCAGCGCTAGAACCCACAACAACAGGCTGCTGTAGCCGGTGCGGGCGGCGGTAACCAGCCAGCGCAATCCGACGATGGCGACGATATTCATGAAAATCAGGTCCCAGAGACCCAGTGTTCGCTTAAGTGTGGTATTCATAACGGGTCGGAATATAGGCAGCTTAACGCTTCGGCACCACCGCTTCTGTTTCTCTGCTGTCCAAAAGGTCCGTAACTTCACCGCCGTCAGAATTCAAAACAGCAGTTGCTAGAAGGGCTATTCGCGAATGACACAAAAAGCAAAGTTTATCGGCGCCGGCGCCATCTGCGTAGCCGCCGTATCCTGGGGACTGGACGGTATCGTCCTGACGCCGCGCCTGTATAACCTGGATACCGGCTTCGTGGTTTTCATGCTGCACCTGATTCCCTTTGCCCTGATGCATTTGTTTCTGCTGCCGGAATATCGCCAGCTTAAAAAATTTGATAGCGGGGACTGGATCACCTTCAATCTGGTGGCTTTCTTCGGCGGTGCCCTGGGTACCCTGGCAATCGTAAAAGCATTGTTCCTGGTAAATTTCCAGCACCTGACCATGGTCGTGCTGCTGCAGAAACTCCAACCGGTATTCGCCATTCTGCTGGCGGCGGTCCTGCTGAAAGAAAAAATCCGGCGCCAGTTTTTAATCTGGGCCGCCATCGCAATCGTGGCCAGTTATTTTCTGACCTTCGGCTGGGGTTTGCCCAATTTCCAGGCCGGATCCAATGCTTTCCAGGCCGCTATCTGGGCCCTGATTGCAGCGGCATCCTTTGGCAGCGCCACTGTTCTGGGCCGTAAAGTCCTGCTGAAATACTCTTTCACCACCGCTACTTTCTACCGGTTCGGAATTACGACACTGATCATGCTGGTGTACCTGCTGCTGAGCGGCAACCTGAATCATTTCAGTGAAATAACAGCGGTTAATTGGCTGATCTTCTTGATTATTGCTTTCACTAGTGGATCGGCGGCGATTTTTCTGTATTATTTCGGTCTGCGGCGGGTGCGCGCCGCCGTGGCAACAATCTGCGAACTCTGTTTTCCCGCCTCGGCCATTTTATTCGATTACCTGATCAACGACAGCACCCTGACCATGGTGCAGTTCCTTGCCGCCGCCGTTCTGATACTGGCGATCGTGCGCATATCGTTCATCAGATTATCACGGTGAACTGCGGATGAATGAACTTTCACTGCGCGACCAGACCCGCAATTTAGTTCTCAATTGCGTACACGAAGGCTCTTGGGGGTTCGGGGCGGCCTTTCACAATGCCTATGCCATCATCCCCCTGTTTTTGTACCAGCTTAACGCTCCGCAGGGGGTGGTGATTTCCGTCGCCGGGCTGTTCAGCATCATGATGGCCGTTCCCCAGTTGATTACGGCGGTTATGGGCCGCAATATCAGGAACATCAAGCTGGCAGTGCTGGGCGTCCACACACTGGTCTGGCCGCCGATCTTCATCGCCGGATTCACTTTCGCCTTCTTCGCTCCCAGCGGACCGCAGGCCTGGGTGTTTTACTATATCTGTTTCATCCTGTACGGCCTGGCAATCGGGATGATTCTACCGATCTGGGCCGACTTTCTGACGCACGTTACCCAGAAAACACGCCGGGGTACTTTCCTGGGTATTTCTTTTGCCTTCAACAGCCTCGGCGGTTTCGCCGGCGGTCTGGTTTCCAAGGCCCTTTTGAGTAGCACGATATCTTTTCCACGGAATTTTGGCTGGGGTTTTCTGATCACCTTCGGCGCCCTGATCGTCGGCACGCTGGTCTTCATTTTCTACAAGGTCAAAACGCCGGCGGATGTCCGCCCGCACCGGACCGTACCGGAATTCTGGGCCGAAATACGGGCTATAATCCGGACGCACACCAATTTTCGCCGTTATATCGTCAGCCGAATCTTTTTTACCGCCAGTTTTCCTGCCATCAGCCTGTATGCGATTTACGCTCAGGATCGCTTCAATTTCGACATCAGCGAGGCCGGTATTTTTACGGCAATCAACACCATTGCCTTCGGATTGGCCAGTTACTTCTCCGGACGCCTGGGCGACCGCTATGGCCACAAGACCGCCCTGGTCCTGTCAATGTGCCTGCATCTCAGCGCCCTGACCCTGGCGTTAGTCGCACCCAGTATGTCGTGGATTTATCTGGTGTTCGCCTTTCTTGGGGCCGGACTCGGTTCGTTTATCCCGGCATCGATGAACCTGCTTTACGGATTCGCCGGCCACCGCGACAATAAAACGATAATGGCCCTGATTGATACTTCCCTGGCACCGTTCACTTTTCTGGCGATCATGCTGGCGGGCAGCTTGAGTCATATCGTCAGCATTCCTGCTGTTCTGATTGGTTTGGGTGGATCGATGCTGATCAGTGCCGGATTATTGGTGATCACGGTGCGCGACCCGGGAACCGAATCGACCTGATTTTTATTGAAAATATATTCTTGCAAATACGAAATACTTTGATCTGGAACACGAAATTCAAGAAACCTGCATTTTTACTTGCTTTTAGGCTGCAAGTGCCAAGAAATTAACCCTGTCATTCATGAATATGTTTAAGAACAAATACCTTATTCTGTTGATCCTCATCCCGGTCCTGCTGACAATTTCGGGTTGTAAGGATAGTCCGCAGCGCCATCTGAAGCTGGGCAACTGGTATTTTCAGAAGGGTCTGATGGATGAGGCCGTACTGGAATACCGGGAAGTGACACGACTGTTGCCGACCGATGCCGGTAACTTATCCCGCGATGATTTTGAAACGCTGGCCAAAGCCCACTACAGCCTTGCTCTGGTATATACTAAAAAGGGCTGGTACGACTACGCTCTGTCGGAGGCGGAAACCTGTTTCAAGCTGATCCCGACCAAAGAAAATTACGACCTGGTTCAGTTGATCAAAAAACGGGTTGCGCTGGGCGAACTTTCCGCGGAATCTTAGTCGTTCGTCGCCAGTCGCAGCCTGACAAACAACCAGGGCGCCGCCAGCCCGATCCAGACGCCCATTGCCAGATAGCGCAGCCAATCCGCCCATAACAGCTCTGGCAACACCATTTTCAATGTGCTGCGCAGGATAACGATCCCGGTAATCCCAATAACAATTTTCAGGACCTGGCGCCACCAGTCGGCGGCGGTTTCGTAACGCAGTATTACCCGCTCGAGAATTATCGCCCCCACCAGACCGGCCAGCATTCCCCCTATCCTGGCCGACAGGTCGGACGGTGCCAGCAGCGCCAGCATCATCCCTGCCAGCAGCGCCAACATTGCCGTCGGCACCGGCGGAAATTCCAGTTGCCGCACCCGGATGGTTTTTAAAATGCCGATGCCGATAAACAAAACCAGAAAACCGATTGACCAGCCGCCGACCACATCCTGTGGAAAATGAACACCGAGATAGAGCCGTGACAGGCCGATAAAAAATATCAACGTACCGAACCAGGCATAGACCGCCCGGCGATTGGAAACGACCAGGACCCAGGCCAGATAGCCCCACAACACCATCGCCCCCTGAGCGTGTCCGCTGGGAAAACCGAAATGGTCGGCCGCTATCAGTCCGACACCCGCCGGACGCGGCTGCTGAAAAAATTCCTTCAATTCGTAGTTGATCCAGAAATTCAACAACAGAATGATCACCAGCGGCAGCACGTCCCGCTTACGCCAGACCCACACCAACACCGGCAGGACCAGCAGATAGAAATTTTCATCGCCCAGAAAGGTTATTGTTTTCATGACCATTATCAACCAGTCAAAATCAAACCGTTGCAAAAATTCGATCAAACCCATTCGTTACCTCCGTCACCAGTGGGCAGGCCATTAATATCCGGCCGGCACGATTAGTGGAAAAACTTTTCCAACCCGGTCAAGCGGGGGAATTAAGTTAATCAATATTGTCAAAAAATGATTGTAATCTTGGCCGTGACGGAATACTTTCCGCCCCGTATTTCGAATTTGATTTTCAATCATCAAAATCGACTCGTTGGGATTAATTCGGAGACGTACGATCTGCGACTCCGGTTTGGAATTACTTTATTTAAATCACTGGAAGGTTATATGATTACTGAAAATTCCACGGCCCTGATCGGGCTCGATACAGAAATGCAGTCAATGGTGCTGGATACGATTCGCCAACTGCGTAAAAAATTATTGACCCGTGAACGAATCCTGGAATGGGATAAAAAGGAAATCTTTCCGGAAGCGGTCATCCGGGAAATGCTGGGTCCGGAGATCGGCCTGCAACTGGTATTCATTCCCGAAGAATACGGCGGGATGGGCGGCGGCGCCCGCGATTCCTGCGCCCTGACGCGGGAAACATCACGGATTTGTCTGGGAATCAGCACCGCCTTTTTTGCCCTCCAGCTCGGCTCCGATCCGATCCTGGTCGGGGCGACCCGCGAACAGAAGGCCAAATGGCTTGGCAAGATCGCCGAAGGCGATTCGATCGTCGCCTACGCCGTCACTGAGCCGGGTGCCGGTTCCAATCTGGCGGCCCTCAAGACCAAGGCCGAGCCGGTGCGGAACGCCGCTGGTGAGATCACCGCCTATAAACTGAACGGCAACAAACAATTCATTTCCAACGGCGGCTACGCCGACATCATCACCGTGCTGGCCAATACTCCTGAAGGTCCGGCTTTCTTTGTGGTCGAAAAGGGCATGCCGGGACTATTGCTCGGCAAAGGCGAGGAAAAGCATGGTATCCGCGCCTCTAATACCTCGCCGATTGTGCTGGCGGATGTTCTGGTTCCTGCCGAAAACCTGATCGGCGGCGTCCCCGGGCAGGGTATGAAACAGGCCAATGAAGTATTCGGCTATACCCGTCTGATGGTGGCGGCCATGGCCCTGGGAGCGGCCGAGGAAGCACTCGACATCGCCACGGCCTACGCCCAGGAAAGGATTCAATTCGGGGGACCGCTGTCGGAAAAGCAGGGTTATACGCATAAGCTGATCGTGCCCGGCGCCGTCCGTCTGGCCGCCGGCGCAGCCTACATCGAACAGGTCGCGCTTAAATTCGATTCCGGGGAAACGGGCCTGCAGGAAGAAGGTTCAGTCGCCAAGTATTTCGTTACCGAAGTCGCCAACCGGGCGGCGGATTGCTGTATTCAGGCCCTGGGCGGATATGGTTATATCAACGAGTACCAGGTCGAAAAAATCAAGCGGGATGTCCGGATCACCAATATTTACGAAGGCACCAGCGAAATACAGCAGAGTATCATCAGCATGTTCCGCTGGAAAAAAACAGTTAAAACAGGCGGCGAATTCTACGCCTCATTGGCGGCCGAACTGGATTCGGCCCACGGTCGGAACGGTTCACTGGGAGCCGACACCGCCGCCCTGGCGACTCGCGTTCTGAATGCCACGATCCAGGCGGTTCACCAGCACAAACTCACCAAGAGTCAACATGTCATGTTCCTGCTGGCCGATATGGTCAGCTGGGTCGAAGTCACGGCGGCGCTGACCCGCAAGGCGCTACAGGCGACCGGCACACCGGAAGCCCGCAAGCTGGAGCTGATGGCTCGCATTATGACCGCCGAAACGGCCCTGCTGGTCGGTGACAAAGCTACTGAAATTCTGCTGGGAAGCGCCGCCTGCGACCGGGAAACTTTCGCCGTGTTTGCCCATACCAACAAACTTACCCGGCTGGATGATGGTTCCCGTGGTCTGCTTGTCGCAATGGATCAACTGGCGGATATCATCTTCGATCGTGTAAATTAGGTCTGGCGATAATCATTATCCCGTGGTCTGCAAAGTCTGGTTTGACAACCCGGGATCAAACGAGGACATAAAAGGAGTCATGTTAGAAAAGCTATGAAAAATTTTAATTTGCGTACGGCTTTCAGCAAGGAGGATATCGTTGCGGCTGGCGAGGGTACGCTCGATAAAAGTTTTACCGGTAAATCCGAGTGATTCTCCTGGAGCCAGTTCGCCATTCCCTGAGCGGTCATGCCACGCGGCACCGTGAACGACCGACGGATGATTCTGTCGTGATCAGGATCGGGCTTATCGACATACTCGGTGATCAGCTCCTCGATCTCCAAAAAGCGATCTTCGTCTGGATATCGGATGATAAGCATGTTCCCAAATGGGCTGACTTCTACCGTGGGTACTTCGTTGCTGGGCTCCCACAATGCATCGAGAACCATTTCAAATTCGAAGGCTGCGTCGAAAGCGTCAACGTTCTCAAACTCGTACAGAAGCTTCGGCACCGCTGTGCTGTTAAGGACGGCGCTTACCTCTTCGGTATCGAGCTGAGCTACGATCTCATAGATCTCAAACAGCTTCGGCTGACTCGCGGCCACGATTATGACCCTGTCAATCAGGTCCGATTGG
>JBDRBK010000202.1:0-7130 GCA_043822705.1 Fidelibacterota bacterium | reverse complement strand
CTTGGTGCAACCTGGACACAAATGGATACACCGGAAGATACCGATGATGAGTACTTCATCTCAGCCGTGATGCTGAACAAGGATTTCGGCTATTTCATGACCCAGCAGGGTACGGCCGTGGTCTTTGAAAACCAGACACCGCATGCAGCTATCGACCGCGAACCTGTAATTCTGTCTCAATTCCATCTGCAACAGAATTATCCGAATCCGTTTAATCCGATGACAACCATCAGTTACTCCATATCAGTATCTAGTCGAGTCAGATTAGTAATTTATGATATGCTGGGCAGGCATGTTAATACTCTGGTTGACGATTTTCAATCATCTGGTACACAGGATATCTTGTGGAATGCCACTGACGCTAATGGGATTAAGGTCAGTTCCGGTATTTACATTTATCGATTGGAAACAGAGAGCTTTACCGAGTCGCGTAAAATGATCCTGCTTAAATAGCTAATTAACAAGTAATAAGAAAAGAGGCGGAGATTTTCTCCGCCTCTTCTCCGGGCAATCTGTTCTCGCTGATTCTCACTGTACCGCACACTAATAATATCTACCAGAAGACAGTTGCCCGTACCTTTTATACAATTCTTAAGCTTTTGCAAACAATCTGTTTTCCTGATGTTAGTACATGATTTACAATTCAAGAACCGGATAGAAATGATCAGCCTGGCATATCATTAAATATCTGATTAAATAGCAATCACTTTTCTTCAATACACCTTGAAACCTCTTCATTTGAGGGTTCTGCGTACACAGCAGGTTTGCCTATTGCACGACCACTTCGGCAGATAAGGTGGTCAATTGGACGCGTAGCATGACCCTGTCCTAAAAATTCACTCCTGTTTATTCATTGTACCTGCCCGGTGGCAGATAGCTAGTTCTTTCAAAGGGACTGCTTCGGTCTCAGGGACCGGAACCCGAGACCGGTGCCTGGGTGCAGTTTAAATCAGTATAATTGCCGCCAATGCCAGAATCCCCATCAAGCAGGCCGAAAATTCCATCCCGGAAAAGGGGATGATAATCAGACTGCCCAGCAAGGAACCGAAACACCCACCGATCAGATCAGACGCATAGAGCGGCGAAACCAGGCTTTTCTGATCATTAATCCCGGACAGACTGGCATAGGCGAACGTACCGGCGACCAATAATCCTGTAAATAGCATTAATAATGCAGTTGTTATAATACCTGCCGGATAATTTATTGCCAACAACCATTTAAAAATCAGGCTGACAATCACAAAACCGATCAGCAGCCCGGTGCCGATCCGTTTTCGTATATATCCGTAAGTTGTTAATGATCTGCTGGAAATTGCATATATCAGATACGCACCGGCACCCAAACCGGCCATGAACATCGCCAGCAGGATGCCGATGTTCTGGAATAGCACGCCGTTTTTCACCTGGTAATGGAGAATCAGATTGGTCTCCAGCAACATGCCGATAAATCCGGCCATAAATACCAGCATGATTTTTCCGGCACGGGGCCGGCACCGCAGCACTACCAGCATTCCGGCCAGGCCGGCAATGAACACTACATAGTACAGAATATCCTTTCCGGTCGGTCGCAGGAATGTTGAGACATCCCAATTGACCATGCCGGGGAAAAACTTCATCAGCCAGATCATGCTGGAATACTGGTAGCAGATCGGCCGTTCATTGCTGTTTACCGGAGCGGTAGATTCATTTACCTGGGCGATAATATCGGCAAACCGGTCATTTGTGTATAAATAGTTGATATATTGCGGGGAAACCAGTCTGGTCGGGATATTTCTGTCGGTAAACCTTTGGCCAAGTACATCCGGATTGCGCGCAAGTGCAGTGTTGGAAGCCAGCAGGATATTGGTGGTGCCGGGCAGTATTACGGCATCATTAAATGCGACCTTTAAGGCGCGATAAATACCTGCATTTCGGAACGTAAGGAGAGGCGACCAGATATTTTCCGACGCCGACAACCGGAAAGCCAGCGTGCCAGTCGGCGTCAGGTGTCCCGCACATTGATTGAAAAATTCCCTGGTATAAAAACGGTTGGCGGAACCGGAAGTTGGATCCGGCATGCCGACGATGATCAGGTCGTAAAAGCCGGTGGCGGTGAGGAATTTCCCCGGGTCCATAGTATGGATGGTAACCGTTTCCGATTGTATCGAATTGCGATAATCCTCCGGGAGCCAGGTCGCCATAAGTTCAAGGAGCACAGCGTTAAGCTCGACATAATCCACCTGCTGGGGCTGGTGCTTCAAAATTTCTCTGAGTACGCCGGCAAAACCACCGCCCAATACCAGCACACGATCGATTTCATTGCGTTGTACAGCCGCCAGATGCACCAGCTCCTCAGCCGCGGTTGTTTCGGTCTCGTAACACAGGGCGTCATTTTCAAAAACGACAACCTGCCCGGACTGTCCGGTGATTGTAATCCGACTGTACGGTGAGTCACGCACTTCCAGCGGATTGGGGTGATTCCAGCCGGTCATCCACCGGTCCATTCCCCGTGCCGACCACAAAGCCGCCAGCAACAGACAGAAAACCACAATGCCGGCATACCGGATTGCACGGTATTTATTCCGGATCGACAGACTCACCATGGTCAGCATGCCACATAAAAGTGCAATATCAAAATTCTGCATACCGGCCCAGACCAGCAACGTTGCAGCCAAGCCACCGAAAACACCCCCGGTGCTTTCGATGGCGTAGGCCACAGCCAGAGTCTTGTTGTCGGCAATATATAGTTTTGCAGTCCATTGAAATAACAATCCCAATAGCATGCCGAGGGGCAGGATCGCCAGGACGAGGGCGAGTAATTGCCGCTCGATTGGCAGGTAGGTGCCAGGAATACCGGAAAAAATCAAGCGTAATGACCGAACCAGGGCAACATCAAGCGGTAGCAGCAGCCCGAAAATGAGCAACAATCCAAGTACGACTGATTTTCCTGGTGTCCAGTTGCGCTGTCCGATTACCGCACCAAGGGCCGTCGTGAACAGCCAGACGCCGATGGCCAGGATATAGATCAGTTCCACGCCATAGCAGGCCACGGTCAACTCACGCAGAATGACCACCTGTCCAAGAATAGAAATAAATCCGATTAAGAACAGGTAAAAACGCATTTAACGTCCGATCGGCGCAATATCAATAGTCGGATTCACTAAAAACCCTGGCCTGGAAGGTGAACAATTGGGCGCCTTGCTTCCAACTGTTTCGTGGCAATCCGGCCTTAAGACATAGGTGATCCAGAGTTTGCTGGCGGTCCCAGCCCTGTTCCGTGGCTACCTGTGGCAGGTACACGGCCGAGCGACCGTCTTTTTTCAGTATGATGCCGTCCCGTCCCGGTACGAAGTCTTCCGCATATGCAATTGGTTTGAAGGGCGTGAGCAGTGATATTTCGATTTCAATTTCCGGCAGTTCGGCAACCGCGACCGGGTCAAAACGCTGATCATTGACCGCCGCCTGGATAGCCATGGCGCCCACGACCTGACCGACCGGCAAATCGGTTCCCATATGCCCGATGCAACCGCGCAGTTCGCCATTTTTTGATAAAGTCACGAAAGCGCCTTGTTTTTGCTCCAATGCCGGACTGAAATCCCGCGGCAGCGGCAACGTTTCGCTGGTTAACAGTTGCTGAATCGATCGGCGCGCAAACGCCAGCAGAATCCGCCGGTCTTCACTGCCCAGTTCCCCAACCGGCAATTCCGTGGATGGTGCCGCAGCGGCGGTGCGATCCCGTGGGCTCTTCCCGGAAAAGATGGCAACGGCGCCGTATCCTACCACCTGGGAACGATCGCCGATCAAGGCGTCCCCGGAATTGGCATAGCTGATCAATTCAACCGCCGTCGCGTCCAGTTCACGAGCCGCCACCATAGCCGCCATGACCGGCGCCGCGCCGCAGGCACAGGTGGATAAACCGGGAATACCGCGTCGTACCTGCCGGTCAATGGTCGCCTGGAACCGGGC
The DNA here is from genome assembly GCA_043822705.1 of Fidelibacterota bacterium. Lineage (GTDB taxonomy): Bacteria > Fidelibacterota > Marinisomatia > Marinisomatales > TCS56 > JBDRBK01. The sequence goes on along the minus strand of JBDRBK010000202.1, from coordinate 3,185 downwards.
GGGATCCAGCGACTCAATTGCCTGAAGCGTCGTCTGGTCCACGGCCACAGCATCTGCATAATTTGGGTAGTGTGAAAGGTCGGTACTGGCTACAATCAATGCCCGGCGGTCCTGCAAAACATCTGCCAGCGCTTTTCCGAAACGAGTGCACAGATTCGAATCGGGCCGGCCAAGCACAACCGGAACGATATTTGTCCCGGGGAAAAGTCGCTGTATGAAAGGTACCTGGACCTCGACCGAATGTTCGCTGGTGTGGACAGACGCATTAAACGTGAAGTCATTATCCTTGTCCAGTAGTGCCTGTATCAGGTTGCGGTCGATCGGTGCGACATCCAGTGGCGTCTGGTAGCCGGCGCCGTTGAAAAGTGAAATACCCTCAAAGCCCGGGGTGGAGTGATTTGTGCCTAAAATGACAATAACATCATAATTGTATCCGGCCGCCTGATTAAAGGCATCCGCCGCTATCTGGCCGGAATAGATGTAGCCGGCATGGGGGACAATAATAGCGATTGGCTGTTCCGTGCCCGCCGGTCGCGCGGCTTCCAGGAAATAATCAAGCGCCTTGATCAATCGCTTGGGCTCGGCCGGATAGAATTTTCCGGCCACGGCTGGTTTACGCACGGCAGCATTGCCGTCCTGCTTCAGGTCCGCCCCGCGACTCAGAGACAACAGCACCATAAGGTAAAGCAATCGCTTATCAAGATGCCTCAAATAACTACTCTTTCATTATTGTCAGTTCCATACTCCGGCAATTGGTTCGCGGCAGAATTGGCAATGTCCGTCGGTCAGATGATTTTCAATGACGAAGAAACCGGTCCGTTCGATTACCGCTTTCCCACAGGCCGGACAGAAAGTGTTATTTCCGGGATGCCCGGGTACATTCCCGACGTACGGATAGTGCAGACCGCGCTCCCGGGCGATATCGTAGGCCATCTCCAGGGTGGCGATCGGTGTAGGCGGCAGATTCAGCATTTTGTAATCGGGATGAAAACGGGTGAAGAGTACCGGAACATCCGGGCCGATTTCTCCGGCCAGCCATTCCACCAGGTCGGTCAGCATCGGTCTGGAATCATTGAGCGTCGGTACCACCAGATTGACAATTTCCAGGTGGATGCCGCTGCGGGCAATCTGCTTGATGCTGCGCAGCACCGGCGGCAATTCAGCGGAACAGACGCGCTGGTAAAAGTCGTTGCTGAAACCTTTCAGATCGATCTTAATGGCGTCCAGGACCGAGCACAGTTCGTTGAGTGGTGCTTCATTCATAAAACCGCAGCTGATCATTACACAGCGCAACCGCTGGTCCGCGGCCACCCGGGCGATGTCGGTCAAATATTCGGTAAAAACTGTCGGTTCGTTATAGGTGAAGGCGATGACACCGGCCTGGCGTTGCACTGTTGCCTGGACAATCATCTCCGGGGGGATGAATTCGGTGCGATAATCTTCCGGTTTCGCCTGCGATAATTCCCAGTTCTGGCAGAACTGGCAGTGCAGCGGGCAGCCGGTCGTAGCCAGAGAAAAGGCCTGTGAGCCGGGCAGAAAATGATAAAACGGTTTCTTTTCAATCGGATCCACATGCATCGAAACCGGGCGACCGTAAACCAGGCTGCGCAATTCACCGGCGATATTCATCCGTGCATTACAATTTCCCCGCTCACCCGGGCCAATCGTGCAGTTCCGGGCACATAATTGACACTGTATCAGTGGTTTACTTTGATGATAATCGGTCGGCGACGGTGCTTCGCCGGATGGGTGGCACTGCTGGCAGGTAACGCCGGGCGTGGTAGTCGCGATCCAGTAGCGCGCCCGGGGAGCGGTCCCGAGCAGTTGCTGCTCCCAGGTCGGTGGTGCTGCCGCCACCGGGTTTTGTGGTGAAAACTGTCGTAGTAATGGTGCGGCCGGACCGACAATCCCGGCCAGTCCGCAGAGCAACCCGGCGACTGAAGTTTGTTTAACAAAATCACGGCGGGAAATCTTCTGGCTTTCCCCGATGGGACGGGACTGTATCGGGATGTTATTATTATCCATACTGGAAAGCGGCCGGTTTCGAAAATTACCGTCACGCCGGGCCGTGACTTCAGCGGTAACGGTGTCGGCCATTTAATTTAATAACGGTAGTGACACTTGATAAAGATGTTTTACAGTAAACGCAAATTACCGCGGTTATTAGCACACTGCCCGGCGGATCATTTGACCACGATCAACTTCATGGTGCGATCGAAATTCCCGGCGGACAAGCGATAGAAATAAGTACCCGAAGCGACGGCGATTCCCCGGGTGTCCTGCCCATTCCAGACAACACAATGAGTACCGCCGTTCTGACCGGGCAGCGACCATTCCCGGACCAGGCCGCCCAGACTGTTATAAATGGTAATTTTTACGTCGGAAGGTTCCGGTAGTGCAAATTGAATAGTGGTCCGGGGATTGAAAGGGTTGGGGTAATTCTGTTCCAGTGAAAATTGCTGTGGCAGGTCTCGGAGCTCTGGTTTGGTCGCGGCATAATCGGAACGGAAAAAGTCAGGATTGCCGCCAGCATTGCTTCCCGCGTAGCGGCGGGGTAGACGGTTTCAAATGGGAACCCCAGGTACACCAGTTTGCCGGCGGCAGTCCCACCGGGAAAAAGCCCGGCATAACTGATTCCACCGATAGTGTGGGTAGTGACGTTTTTATAGCGGATTTCATTTCGGCTGCCGTTTACAGCGATCAGGGCATCGGGATATTTGACATCGAAGGTCCCCTGGGTTCCGTTGTCATACTGAATCGTGGTCAAACCGGCGAACAGTCCGCTGGCCAGACCTTCGGCGGAATAATAGACAGCGGAAACGCCCCCCGGTGCATCGGCCGAATACTGCGCTTTCAGGTAATCGTGGAAAAAGGCCTTGTCGGTAGCAGAGCCCTTGTAATCCAGGTCCCAGGCGATTTCGGCGCCGGACACGAACAGCCGTCCCCCGGTTTTCAAGAATGCACTAACCAGGCTCTGTTCGCTGTCGGAAAAGGTCTCGTCCACGGTGGATTCCTCGCCGAGGATATAGTCGGTCATCGGGTAATCCTGCAGATCGAACAAGCCGCCGGTGACGGCATCATTGGTGGCCGCATCGAAAGTGGCGCCGCCAGCGGCCAGGGCGGCGGCATGTTGCCGGATGAAATTGCAGGTATTGCCGGTGGAAGCGCGGTCGAAGCCGTTGACA
>JBDRBK010000201.1:0-2515 GCA_043822705.1 Fidelibacterota bacterium | reverse complement strand
CATGATCGCCGGACCCTGCGCCGTGGAAAGCGAGGAGCAGACCCTGCGGATTACGGAACAGGTGGCCCGTCGTGGCGCCCAGATGATCCGGGGTGGGGCCTACAAACCGCGGACTTCGCCCTATGCCTTCCAGGGATTGGGCGAACCGGGGTTGGAAATTCTGGCGAAAGCCCGGGAAAAAACCGGCCTGCCGGTAGTGTCCGAGGTGGTCGATCCCGGTACGGCGGCCCTGGTGGCCCAGCATACCGACATGCTGCAGATCGGCACGCGCAATATGCAGAATTTCATTCTGTTGCAGGAAGTTGGCCGCACCGGTAAGCCGGTACTTCTGAAACGCGGCATGAGCGCTACGCTGGAGGAGACGCTGATGTCGGCGGAATACCTGCTGTCTAATGGCTCCAGCGGAGTGGTGATCTGCGAGCGCGGCGTCCGCACCTTCGCCAGTCACGCCCGCAATACGCTCGATATCAGCGTGATTCCGGCCCTGAAAAAGATCAGCCACCTGCCGATCATCGTCGACCCCAGCCATTCCAGCGGCCAGCGCGACAGCGTCATTCCCCATTCGCTGGCGGGGATTGGCGCCGGCGCCGATGGGTTGATCGTGGACGTTCACGACCGGCCCCACGAGGCGCTGTGCGACGGACCGCAAGCCCTGTCACCGGAAGAATTCTCGTACCTGCTGGAAATCTCGGGCCGGGTCTGCGCCGCGCTCGGTAAAACCATCGGTCGGCCGGTGGAGAATTGAAATGAAAATCGACGGCCGTCTGTCATTCGCCGGTGATAAATCGATCTCCCATCGCGCCCTGATGCTGGCGGCATTGACCAATGGTGATTGTGTCATCGCTAATCCCTCCCGGGGCCAGGATGTGGAATCCACCCGCCGCTGCCTGGCGCAGTGCGGTATCGCATCGCGCCGGGAAAATGACAGTATCGTTGTTTCAGGCGGCCGGTTGAGCGACCCACTGGTGTCGCTGGACTGCGGCAATTCCGGTACCAGCGCCCGGCTACTGCTGGGCTTGCTGGCGGGGCAGGGCGTTGCCGCCACCCTGACCGGCGATCGATCACTCTCAAAACGGCCCATGCAGCGGGTGATTGATCCGCTGCTGCAAATGGGAGCAACGGTAACCAACAACACCGGCTATCTGCCGATCAAACTTGCAGCACAGCCGCTACACGGTATCACCTACCGGACACCGGTGGCCAGCGCCCAGGTCAAATCGGCGCTGCTGCTGGCGGGGCTGGGAGCCGACGGCGCAACGACCGTGATTGAGGACCAGCCGACCCGCGACCACACCGAAAATATGCTGACCGCGTTGGGAGTCGAACTTGAGCGGAGTAACACGGGAATCACCGTTCATCCACGCACGGCGCCGCTGCCGCGTTTCGACCTTTCGGTTCCCGGCGATCCCTCCACCGCCGCCTTTTTTGCGGCCGCCGCCGCCGGATCACCCGGATCCAGGCTGCGACTGGTTGGTCTGTCGCTGAATCCCCGCCGTACCGGATTTTTTACCGCCCTGGAACGGATGGGCGCCGGTGTGACCTGTCACCGGACCGCGAGCAGACTGAATGAACCGGTGGGTGACATCGAAATTGTCGCCCGGCCATTGCGTGGTATCACCGTTTTAGGGGCCGAAATCCCGGGGCTGATCGATGAGCTGCCGATCCTAGCGGTACTGGCTGCCGGGGCTTACGGAAAAACAATCGTCCGTGGCGCCGCCGAATTACGAGTAAAGGAATCGGACCGGATTACCGCTCTGGTAACCAACCTGCGCCGTTTGGGTGCGACCGTGCGCGAATTTCCTGATGGTCTGGAAATCACCGGGCCGGCGGAATTGCGAGGCGGGCGGGTCACCACATACGACGATCACCGGATCGCCATGGCTTTCCGAATCGCCGGACTGATCGCTGGTGTACCGATAATATTGGATAATCCCGGCTGTATCGGCATTTCGGCGCCGGAATTTGAACAATCCTTAAACCAGGTTACTTGTACAGGATAAACCGATGAAAAAATTTGCCGTTATCGGTGACCCGATTGAGCACAGTCAGAGCCCCGATCTGCATAACTGGGTTTTCCAGCAGCAGAAAGTAAACGCCGAATATGTCAAACTGCGCATTGCGACAGGGGCGGCTGAAGAATTTCTGGCCGGGATGCGCGGCGGCGCTTTTGACGGAATTAATGTGACCCTGCCGCTTAAGGAACTGGTTGCCGCCCGGATGGATTTTCTGGAAGCGCAGGCGGTGCGGTTGCAGGCGGTAAACTGCGTCCACCGGCAGCACGGCAAGCTGACCGGTTATAACACCGATATTATCGGTTTCGGGAATACCCTGGCGGCTTTTAATGTCCGGGTTGCCGGACAGGTCTGCATCCTGTTGGGTGCCGGCGGCGTCGCCCGCAGCGTTCTGGCGGCCCTGCTCGAGCAGAACCCGGCCAGGATAATAATTGTCAATCGAACTTCGGAACGGGCCCGTCGGCTTAGTCGATGGGGGTCAGGTCTGGACCCTGCGATCGAGA
>JBDRBK010000200.1:0-11614 GCA_043822705.1 Fidelibacterota bacterium | reverse complement strand
AAGCTGATTCCGAACAGACTAATGAAGGTGAACAGTTTGTGCCGCCACAATACTTTAAGTGCAGTCTTCAGGTAATTTTTAAACATAATCGCTCCTCAATTAACCTGACTGCCGTCGAACAGACGGATGATCCGGTCGGTCCGATGAGCGATATCTTCGTCGTGGGTGACCATCACAATGGTCGTATTGAAGTCCCGGACCAGTTTCTGCAGGATTTCCATGATTTCCCCGCCCATGATGCTGTCCAGATTGCCGGTCGGTTCGTCGGCCAGCAGCATTTCCGGTCCACCGACAATGGCGCGGGCGATCGCCACGCGCTGCCGCTGACCACCGGATAACTGTGTCGGGAAATGTCTGGTGCGGGCGCTCAACCCGACTTTTTCCAGAGCTTCCAGCGCCCGCTGCCGCCGCTTTGAACCGGACAGACTGCGATAAATCAGTGGCAATTCCACGTTATCGACTACCGACAGATCATTGATCAGGTGATAACTCTGGAACACGAACCCGATTTTCTGGTTACGAATATTAGCACGTTTGCGGTCACTGAATTCGGCTGTCGATTCTTCACCGATCAGCACCCGGCCTTGGGATGGTTCATCCAGCAGCCCCATGATATTCAACAGTGTACTTTTACCACAACCCGACGGACCCATGACCGATAAAAATTCACCTTTGTTTACGGTGAGACTGATACCATGCAGGGCCAGTGTCTCGATCCGATCGGTCCGATAGACTTTTTCGATTTCCTCTAATCTGATCATTTACTACTCCAATGAAATTGTTACTGTTAATCTTCCTTGATAGCGACCGCTTCCAGATGCTTGTATTTTTCCATATCGGAAATGATGATCCGTTCACCGGCAGCCACGAAATTTTTCAGTTCGACATAATCCAGATTAGTGGCTCCGATATCCACCGTTTTCCGTAGCGCTTTTTTACCGGCCACGACGAAAATATCCTGGCGGCCGGGACCATCCACGAACGGCCCGTTTTTCACCCGCATGATATTGTCCTTAAAGGCGGTGATGACGAATACGTCGACCCGCAGGTTGGAGCGCAGCGCCTGGTCGGTTTTATCGTCAAGGCCGATGAAAAATGTGGCGATGCCACCCCGGATTGTCGGTTGAATCCCGGAAATGACACCGTGCAGGTCGCGGTCGCCAAGGCGGACCCGGACCGGTCCCCCCAGTTTCAATTTGGTGGCATGGATATCGGAAATCTGGCATTCGACTTTATAGGAGGTCAAATCGGCGATTCGGACGACGATATCACCTGCTTGTACGGTCGACCCGATATTATCGTTGACCCAGGTTATCACGCCGTCGCGGTCGGCCCGGATTTCCGCCAGCTCCAGTTGCCGGTCGATTTCCGCAATCGTATTTTCCTGAATTCCGATCTGCAGATCGACTCCATGCAGGTCGGCACTTAAAGTCTTTTCCTCATTTTCAATCGTCTGTTCCAACAGTTTCAGCTCACGCCGGGCGATCTCCAGATTGAGCCGGGCCTGATCCAGATTGTCCTTGCTGCCGGCGCCGATGCTATGCAGGTGTTCGGCCTGATTTACTTTCGATTGCAGCAGTTCCAGGTTCAATTCCTTGATATCATGCTGAGCCTGTAATTCGGTGCGGTTGCGCTCCAGCGCCAGATTCAATTGTATCTTTTTATTTTTCTGCAATTCCAGTTCTTCCAGCAACCGTCCCCGGCGCAGGCGGACGAACTCGGTGTTTAATTGCAGAATTGCCGTCCCCCGAACTACCAGGTCGCCCGCCTGGTGAAAAACATCGACGACGGAGGATTGGATCGGACTAGTCACAACCTGCTCGAATTCCGGTATGACTGTTCCCGACGCCGTCAGGGCGTCTTCGATGCGACCGACTTCGGCCGTAGCCACCATAATCCGTGAAAATTTGATCGCCGGCTTGAAAATCTGCCGGAGAATTATCAGTCCGATTATAATCAACAGGAATATTCCTGCCAGACGGAGACCGGTTTTGACCCTGTTTTTGATTAGTTGATTTCTTGACAGCTCGCGATCCATTACATTTTTCCTCGTTCTGTGCTAAGGTAGGTCAAGAACCATGCCGGTGCATATAAACCTAATATACAATAACTTATGCTAATGATTATATCGGTGAAAGTGTCCGGAATCGGACAATCTGTCCGCTATCGAGGACTAGGCGACCGGCCGGCGGTACCGCCAGGGATATTTATAAGTGCTCTTCCAGCTTTTCGATCAGCAGTGACTGTTTCAGCGGTTTGGTCAGGAATTCATTGCAGCCCTCCTCCAGCACACGGTTGCGATCACTGACAAAAGCGTGCGCCGTGACGACGATAACCGGAATTTTTTCCCATTCCGGCGTTTCACGCATGTATCGTACCAGATCCAGACCATCTTCATCGCCACGCAGCGACAGATCCAGCACAACGGCATCGACCATATTGCTGCTCATTATCCGCTTGGCTTCAAGGACGGTTTCGGCAAATGTAATCCGGTAGCGGTCCCCCAGATAGTGCCCCATCAATTCGCGGTTGGATTTATCATCCTCGACTACCAGAACCATGTGTTTTCCGCGATAATAGCTGCGGGTCGTTGCATTATCCAATGGATCAATTATTTCCGGTTGATTGTCGACTGCGGTTGGTTTCAGCACATCGGCGGCCGGGATGGTAATCGTGAAGATCGTACCCTGTTTTTTTTGGCTTTCGACGGCGATCGCGGCATTCGATAATTCCAGGAATTTTCTAGTAAGCGTCAACCCCAGACCCACACCCTGGAATTTTTTATTGTACCCGGTGCTTTCCTGCGAAAACGGTTCGAATAACTGCTTTTGATATTCCGCCGAAATACCGATACCGGTATCGACCACCGTAATCCGGTAGTCGTTTGCAGCGGCCCCCAGTACCACCGAAACCGATCCCTGATCGGTATACTTGATAGCATTCTCGATCACGTTAGTTATCGCATGCGACAGGCAATACTGGTCGGCCATGACCCAGGCCGGGTTGATCATACTTTTGAAATTCAGCGCCAGTTTTTTTACCGTTGCCTGCGGCCGCAGATCGTAAACCAGCTTATGCAATAATTCCGTCAGCTCGATGCGTTCCGGATTCAAGCTGTAGGAGCCAGCCTCGATCTGGCTGATATCCAGAATGGCGTGAACGGTATTCATCAACCGGTCGCCGCCGCGCCGGATGGATTGAAGAAATTCCATTTCGTCCGCATCAAGCCGATCCTGTAAAGATTTTTCCAGCAGATCGCTGTACCCCAGGATACTATTCAAGGGCGTTCGGATTTCGTGCGACATATTCGCCAGAAATAGTGACTTGACCTTATCCGACTGACGGGCCAGGATCAGCGCCTGTTCCCGTTCCTGTTCCGCCTTTTTCCGCTCCTCGATTTCCTGCTTGAGGACCAGATTGATTTGCTCCAGTTCCCGCGAGTGCGTTTTGATGGATTGGGTCCGGGCCCGGTAAATAAACTGAGCTAAACCAATCAGGAAGGAAAAAGCCAGCAAACGAAACCAGACCGTCCGCCAGAACGGTGGCTGAATGATGATCTTCAGGCTGGCGCCGTTGGTATTCCAGATTCCATCATTGTTACACCCGTTAACCCGAAAAGTGTATTCACCGCTGGGAATGTTGGTATAAGTCGCCGAGTGTTGTTTGCCAACGAAATTCCAATCCGATTCGAATCCTTCCAGTTTATAGGCATACTGGTTTTTTTCCGGCAGATTGAAATTCAGAATGGCATACCTGATTGAGAAAACATAATCATTATATGATAACTCGATCTGGTCCAGTCTGTCGATCGCGCTGGTCAATAGTGATTCGGGCCCGACTTCCAACGGTTTATTGAACAGTAGAAAATCCGTTAAAACCACCGGGGCGATATTATTATTATCGATCACACTGTCGGGATGAAATACATTAAATCCTTGAATTCCGCCGAAGAACATCTGACCTTGTGAATCGCGTAGATAAGCACCGGCATTAAATTCATCCCCTTGGAGACCGTCCCGCGCGTCATAATTATGAAACCGCCGGTTGCGAACGTCAAACCTGGATAGTCCGTTATTGGTGCTCAACCACAGAAAACCCCGCTCATCCTCCAGAACGCCGTAAACGACATTGTTGGGCAGACCATCAGCACTGGTGAAGGAATTGAATTTGCCGGTCGATCGATCATATTGATTCAAGCCGCCGCCATAGGTGCCGATCCAGATCTGACCCGCTTTATCCTCGGATATGGAAGTAATATCGAAGGAGCTGATACAGCCCGGTTGGCCGGCTAGCGGTTTGAAATGGTCGGTGACGGTTCGCTGCGGATCGATCCGGAAAACCCCGGCGGTTTCCGTGCCCAACCAGAGATAATCATAGTGATCTTCGAGAATTGCCGTAATGGAAAATTCCGACAGAAGACTATCGGTGGCCGCTGTCAAATATGGTTTACTAAATTCACCGGATTGCGGATTAAAACTGAACAATCCTTTGCCGGTGCCGGCCCAAATCGACTCACCCGTACGCTGGTACAGGAAATACACGGTATTGACACCGCCGTAATATTTCCGTTCAGGATCGGCATAATAGCGTGCAAATGAATCGTTGGCCGGTAAATATTTATTCAATCCTTCATCGGTCCCAATCCAGATATTACCGGAATGATCGCTCATAATGGTCCAGATTCCATTGTCGCTGATCGAACCCGGATCGTTTGCATCATGGAGATAATGTCGGTACTGTCCCGTCACCGGATCGTAACGATTGAGTCCTTCAACGGTACCGATCCAGATTCGGCGGCGACTATCTTCAAAAAACGAATAAACACTGTTATCGGTAAGAACATCCGGTTTAAGTGCGCTGCTGCGGACATGATTAAACGGTTTACGGTAACGGTTCAGAAAATTGACGCCACCATTGATGGTGCCGACCCAGATATTCCCGACCCGATCTTTATACAATGATAGAATTCCTTCATCGCTGAGGCTGCCGGCATCAGTAATATCAGCCTCGATCCGCTTAAACTTACCGGAATCAGTCTGGTAAAGATTCAAACCATCCTCGGTCCCGACCCATAAAACACCGTCATCATCAATCAACAGGGCGGTTACATGATCGTCGCTGAGACTGGATAGATCATCCTGGTCGTAGCGATAGTGGGAAAAACGACCGGTAGCGGTGTGGTAACAATCGAGTCCGCCCCCGTCGGTGCCGACCCAAATCATGCCCTGTTCGTCCGCCAACAGGCAGGTGATGGAATTTTTGCCCAGGCTGGTCAGGTCTTGCGCGTCATGAAAATAGGGCTGGAAAGTATCGTTTTCGGAACAATAGCGATTTAATCCATTGGCTGTGCCGACCCACAGTGTCCCTTGATGATCTTCGATAATGCCATAGATGTGATCATCGCTGATCGCGGCAGCCCGCGTCGAATCATGCCGGTAATGAATAAATTTCTGCTGTGCTAAATCAAATCGATCAAGCCCGCCGCCATCGGTTCCGACCCAGAGATTGCCGTGTTTATCCATATACATATTCCACACAAAATCACTGGCCAGACTGGTCGAATCCTCGGGATCATGCCGGTAATGGATAAACCGGTTTCTGGTGCGATCAAACCGGTTAAGTCCGTATCCGTAAACAGCCACCCATAAATCGCCACGGCGGTCTTCCAGTAAATAATAAATCGTGTTTCCACTGAGGGAATTTTCCGCCCCCGGCACGGCGGAATAAATCAGATAGTCAGCTCCGTCAAAACGGTTCAGCCCTTCTTCGGTCCCGAACCACATGAATCCCTGATTGTCCTGAATGATGCAAAATACCGAATTCTGTGATAGTCCCTGCTCAATCGTCAGCTTATCAAATCGCGGTTTCGGGTCCAGATCAAAAGCCCGGGTCGGTGACAGACAGAATAAAATCACTGCAATCCGGCAGATTCGATACGATATTATGTGTTTCCAACCCTTCATGGCGATAAATATATTTCGGTAATTTAATACTTTATTTCGATCAAACAGAGTCGGCAATCAACGAAGGGGGACCCGGTTCACGTCGCGGATCAGTTTACAGCCTTGTAACGGCTACTGATTACACTGGGTCAGGTTGGCCGATTCCGCCCAGCAATTCCCGGATTTTACGGGCGAGGTCGGTACGCTTGAATGGTTTTTGCAGGGTTTCAAAACCGGTTTCCCGGGATTGTTTCACCAGCATGCTCTGTGGTCCGTAGCCCGTAATAAACAGGAATTTTAAATCGGGGTTGGCGGGATGGATTTCCTTATACAACTCCATACCGCCCAGCGACGGCATGACCACATCGGTAATGACCAGGTCAATTTCGGATTGTCGGTCACGATATATATTCAGTCCGGCTTGTCCGTTTTCGGCGGTGATGACGGTATATCCGTATTCAATCAAGGTTGATTCAATAATATGCAGCAGACTGGCGTCGTCTTCCACCAGCAGAATCGTTTCCGACCCACCGCGGACTTCGCCGCTACCGGCGGTATCCACCGCCGAAATTTCCGACTCGCCGGGATGGAAATACATCGTAAAAGTAGTCCCCTGCCCCAGCTGGCTGTTGCATTCGATACGTCCGCCGTGCTGTTTGATCAGGCCGAAAACCATCGACAGTCCCAGCCCGGTTCCTTCATTGACGCTTTTCGTCGTAAAAAACGGTTCGAAAATTCTCTGCTGGATAATTTCATCGATACCGACGCCGTTATCGGCAATTTTCAACCTGATATATTCACCGGGAACCAGACCGTTGCGGTTGCGGCAGAACTCCTGATCAAGGGTCACATTGGCGGTTTCGATTGACAATATGCCGCCTTCGGGCATGGCATCCCGGGCATTGATGCAGAGATTGAGGATGATCTGATCAATGGCAGTCAGATCGGCATTAACGGTTTTCAACTGCGGGTCCAGTTTTTCCTGCAGATCAATATTCTCACCAATAACCCGTCGTAACAGTTTGGTCGAGTCGGTTATGACCCGGTTCAGGTTGACTGACTGGAATTTCAGAATCTGCTGCCGGCTGAAGGCCAGCAATTGCTGGACAAGATTGGCTGATTTCACACAACGGTCGATAATGAATTTCAGATAATTGGCAACCTGTCCGGTATTCTCGATGTCGCTTAAAGCCAGCTCGGCATAACCCATAATGCCGCCCAGTTTATTATTGAAATCATGAGCCACGCCGCCGGCCAGTTGTCCCACCGCTTCCATTTTCTGCGCCTGCCGCAGTTGATTTTCCAGATCAATTCTTTCGCTGATTTCACGTTTGAGATTATCATGCGTCTGAGCGTTGCTGATGGCAGTCGAGGCATAGGCGGCAAACGTTTCCGCGATACTGCGGTCATCCTCATCGAAAGGCTCGCCGATGCGACTGAGGCAGACTACCCCAATCACTTTATCATTGATGATGAAGGGCGATACAATCAATCTTTCATTCGCCCGTTCGCCCGTACCCGGTATCAGAAAACCGCGATTATCTTTCAGCACATTATTGAATATCATGCTGGTTTTCGCTTTATAGGCCAGACCGGAAAAGCTGCGGTCGATGTCAATTACCGTTCCCAGAATTTCCTTTTCAAACTTGGGATCAATTGCGATTACCGGTTTCAGTATGTTGGTCTGTTCGTCAACCATGCAGATTATACAATTATAGGCCTCGAGCAGCTCTCTGGCCGTGAGTCCAATCTGCTTGAGGACTAATTCCAGTTCCAGGCTCGAGGACAGCCGGCGGGCTATTTCCAGCAGTTTATCCTGGCGGGAGGATCGCTTGCGCAGCTTTTCCCGGGATTCTTCCAGAAGCAACAGATTCTGGTGCAGTTCGGTGCGGCGAACCATTAATATCCGCACCATTCCGGATAGTAGTAGCGACAACATACCGGTTATTAAAAAAATCGCTCGCTGAATAAAAGTCAGTTTACTTTCCGTCAGGAATGGCTTCGGAATCAACTCGATCGTCCAAACGCGGTCCAGAACATTTATGTCAAACCGCCCCTGGATTTTCCGACCCATCGATGGATCGTCATCCAGATAGGAATATATTTCCTGATCGCCGTCGATTATTGCAAAATAGAAGTTATCCCAGACACCCTTTCCAAGGCTGTATTCCAGAAAATGGTCGATGCGAAACACACCGTTCAAATAGCCGTACCTGATGGAATCAATATCCAGCGGAAAAAACGTGGTAAAGCCCTGCCCACCCTGCCACAGTGAAATCGGCGGGGTTGCAAAATCGTGGTCCGACCGCTCCGCCCGTAAAAAAGTCTGGGCGGCATTGGGGTGGAAATGCACATCCCTATTCTTGGCCGGCAGATTGGATTCTTCCGGTACAACCCAGCGGATGAAGCCTGCCGGATCAATATAATTGATGGCCTGGAATCCCTGGAACTGTTCAATCAGCGACAGAGCCCGCTGAGTGAATTTAACGGGATCGTTGATGGCGCCGGCGGCCCATTCCCGACGCAGATATCTCACAACGGCCAAGTGATTATTGGTGCTTTCCTCAAGCCGGATCGCCACCTGTTCGGTCGCCAATTCTGCCTTGGAACGCAACTCCTGGTCTTTAGCTTTCTGAATCGAGTTCCAGAACAGGATAATTCCAAGCGCACCGACCAGAAACACCAGGACGGGATAAAAGATATTTCGTTTGTAATGGAGGTTTTGCATATGTATCTGGTTCAGCTTATCCGGCGACTGGCCTGTATCCCCCCAGTTACAGTGCCAAGCTTATGCATTATCTGTTTCTCTACCAGTAATTATTTTTATGTGCCTCTCTCAAAACGGACTATACCATCGGTCATTTCTGCAAAGACCATACCATCCACGAACTAAACTGTCGACGGCTTAGGTCATATATAAGCATCTATCATCCGGCCGACACTTCTTATCCCGATCAGTATTGAATCGATTGTGTTTGCAGTCACGGCAGAACAATGCTCAACGGTCTAAATTGTTCGAGGAAAATTAACAATCGGATTGAGCGATGGGTAATAAAATAGTAAAAGAATTCAACTCGCCTGGCTGGTCGAATGCCGCCATATTGGTACTGACAATCAGCCTGCTGATTGCAGTGCAAATTAACGCCCAGCCCGATCCCGGGAACTCCCCCGAGGATGTCGGCAGGACAGCCCAAGCCCAAAGTTACCATTTATTCAACAATTACCCCAATCCATTCAACCCGACGACAACGATCCATTACCAACTGGCGCAGCCCGGCCGGGTAATGTTGCAGGTCTTTGATCTTAACGGAAAGCTGGTCGCCACCCTGGAGCAAGGTCACCGGGAAAGCGGTTATCATTATGCCGTCTGGGATGCTGGCAATCAGGGCTCGGGCGTTTATTTTTACCAGATCAGCGCAGGATTATTCCGCGCAACCAGGAAATGCCTGCTGATCAAGTAGGCCAGTAGCTAATCCCCAACCCACTCTATCCGGGCTTTAATTATACAGCAGGCAAAGATTAGTTTTGAGGGGTCAGATCGTCATCCAGCACGTTAGACAATCGAAAGCGCAGAATACTCGAACTCGACGGTTCGCAGACATAAATCACACCACGTTCATCGACCGTGATACCTGCAGGTCTGAATAATGTACCTTTTACTTCCCGCTGAAAGAATGAATCAACCTCAACGCTGTCATAAGTAATATAGGCCAGAGAAGTATCTACTAAAATAGTGCTACCATCCTTAATCACCCAAAGTGACGTATCAATCCAAGTCGTATCAAGAGGCTCGCCCACAATAAAAAATGAAGTATCAATTGTAACTATTTCTACACCAGCCTTACGAAAGAAACTACCGTCGGCATTAAAAACCTGGATTTCCTGGCCGCCGGTATTGGAAACATAGATCATCTTTTTATCATCCACCGCCACGTCCAGCGGCTGACTGAAACGTTTCAGATCCAGGATATTCAGGCTGAAGTTCGTGAAGGCATTCACATAACCACCGGAACTATTGCGTTTGATATTATTCACCAGATAATTACCGCCGAACTGGGAATAGTAGATATTATTATCATAGGCGACGTCAATGCCCTGAGGATTATTGGCAAAACCGGCGCCAGCGCCGTCAGCAACAATTATCCGGCCGAACAGTCCGATATGCCCCCAGACTTTCTGACCAGTGGTCAGCATGATATAATAATAGTGATAAAAATTGATTTGGTACAACCGGTCGTTAGCTTCATCGCCCACGACAAAATAATTACTGTTGTCACCCATGACGGAAATTGCCGTCAGCCGTGGCAGACTGTCGGCCATAACATCCAGCGCCTGGTTATAGGCCATATTAGCGTCATAAAAAATATGCGGTGCCAGCAAAGCGTCAATCAAATCCTGATTGGCTTCCCAGTTGTGCTTGATAATCCGCCGGCCGGGATCGTTGACCAGGTAACCCCATTCGACCGAACCGTACTCAGCCGTATCACGGACGCCGGTGGCATCTTCGATAAAGACCGCCGACATCAGCACCGAGTCGATGCCAACATCGTTCCAATACTGGTTCCAGCGAAAAACCCGCTGGGTTCCGTCGATAAAGAACACATTCAGTTTATTGTCGATGTCGACGTCGATCGGCGACAAGGCGATATTCCCCGTATCCTGCAAAGCGCTCAGCACTTCAAAGCCGGGCAGTATACTGCCGCCTTGATCAAGAACGACGATACTGTGGTTGCCGGGATCGGCGACGAACACATGGCCGTCAGGAGCAATCGACAGATCCACGGGTGTGTGCAATCCGTTGGTAGCGTTCCAGATCGGACTGATCTGGAGATAAGATGTGTCGCCGGCGGAAAAATCGCCTTCCTGATCGAGGCTGTCCGGCAGGATCGATTTTTCGATGCAACCGGTGAAGAGCAGCAATAAAATTGTCGGCACGATTACGCGGTGCCGGATTTTCTGATAATGGTTGATAGGGTAATCCATTGCTAAAAAGATAACCCAATCGTCAGTCGCGACGGATCGGACAGGTAAATAAAGTTAGTGTAGGCGTAATCGACGCGCAGCTTGACCGGTCCCGCCGGTATCTGTAAACCGAATCCCAGGGAAAAATCTTCTTCGGTACGGTTCAATTTATAGCCGGCCCGCAGACTGAAGGTATTGAAGAGCGTGTATTCGGTTCCCAGGGCGATCGTCTCGGAATTATCGACCGGATGATCCAGTTGGACCGCCATGGTCAACACCTGCAATTTAGTTTCGACGATATTCATGGCGGCGCCGACGCGAAATACCGCCGGCGGTGAAAATTCGGTAAAGGCGGCGGAATCGTTAATCGCCTCTTCGCCGGTATTGCGGTCGAGGTACTGCTTACTGAAGTATCCGTCGGCCTTGGCCTGCGGCCCGAAATGCGAAAGAGCCGCCGAGAACCGCAGACTGCGATAGCCGGTCCAGTAAAAAGTGCCCATATCGATCAGATAGGCTTCCATTTTGTAACCAGCCAAGTTTTCGGATACATGCTTGAGGGTGAAACCAAAGCTGAAGCGGTCGGTCATCCGGGCGCCGTAGGTCAGACCGATAAACCGATCCTGGAAGACGAAATAATTGCCGGTGCCGTTGGGCAGATACTCGGTGGTTTCTTCCATCGGCTGCATGTGCAGAATACCGGCGCTTAAACC
>JBDRBK010000199.1:0-26884 GCA_043822705.1 Fidelibacterota bacterium | reverse complement strand
GACCGACCGGATCATCCGTCTGTTCGACGGCAGTCAGGTTAATTGAGGAGCGATTATGTTTAAAAATTACCTGAAGACTGCACTTAAAGTATTGTGGCGGCACAAACTGTTCACCTTCATTAGTCTGTTCGGAATCAGCTTCACGCTACTGATTTTAATTGTCGCCACTTCGTTCATGGACCATATTTTCGGTGTCGGCGCGCCGGAAAAAAAGCTGGATCGTACGCTTTCCATAACGACTGCAGTGTTGGTTTCGAAAACCGGCGGTACGGCCATCGGGCCATTGTTAAGTCATCATTTTCTGAACCGCTATGCCAAGAACCTGAAAACTCCGGAAAGAATTTCACTATCATCGTTTCACAGTCCGGTGGTTGAGTACAAGGATAAGCGTAAAATCAACTTCGATCTAAAATTCGTTGACGGCGAATTCTGGGAAATCCTGGATTTTGACTTCATCGAAGGCCGCGGCTTTAATTCCACCGATGTGGAAAACCGTACGCCGTTGACAGTGATCAATCGTGAACTGCGCGATAAATATTTCGGTGACGGTTCGGTCCTGGGCCAAACGATCACTGCCGACGGGACCAATTATCGGGTCATCGGTGTCGTGGAAAATGTTTCGCTGATGCGGATTATGCCCTATGCCGACATGTGGGTGCCGCTGACTTTTTCCAAAGTCGATTTTACCAAACCGGAAATAATGCAGTTTCCCGGCTGGTATGCCATGCTCCTGGCCCGTTCCAAAGCCGATTTGCCGGTAATCCGCCGGGAATTCACCAGCCAGTTGCAGTATGTGGAATTTCCTGACGATCACTGGAAGAAAATAATTACCGGCGCTTCGACCTATGCCGAAGCGCTGACCAGAAATATTTTCAGAAACGAAGAAGACAGTTCCGGACCATTGCTGACCTTTGCGATTATCCTGATCACACTATTTATGTTGCTACCCACCGTGAATCTGGTGAATATCAATCTGAGCAGGATCATGGAACGCTCATCCGAAATCGGTATCCGCCGGGCCTTCGGCGCCACTTCGCTGACCTTAATCGGGCAATTCATCATCGAAAACATCATTATCACACTGATCGGCGGATTGATCAGTTTGGTGCTGGCCCTGCTGGTGATCATGCTGATCAATGACAGCGGTCTTATTCCGCACCTGGCCATGACCATGAATTTCCGGGTGTTCTTTACCGGCTTGCTGCTGGCGCTGTGCTTCGGTCTGCTTTCAGGGGTGTATCCGGCCTACAAAGTGTCAAAGCTGAACCCGGTCGACGCCCTGCGTGGAGGACAACAATGATCAAACAAATGTTCAAACTGATCTGGAATCGGAAACGACGGAATTTTCTGATGATGACCGGCATATTCATCTCATTTTTTTCCTTGTTTCTGGTGATGACCACATTCAATTACAATCTGGGGAATTATCTTAAACCGCTGGGATTCGATTACCATGACGTCTGGTATATTTCAATGGACTGGAATGTTCAGTCAGGCGCCGAGGTTTCCACAACGATACGGCAGGTTGAAAATGCTTTAAGGGCGATCCCCGAAGTGGAAAGTTTCACCTATTCCCGCAGTTACCTGTTCAATCCGGCGGCGACTTCGATGGATGATTTTACCTTTAACGGCAAGACCCTTAGTTCGCATTATGTGGAGGGTGGCGATAATTATGCCGAAATCCTCAAGTTGGAACTGGTGAAAGGACGCTGGTTTGACCAGCGTGATAATGCGGCGACCAGAATACCGATCGTGATCAACCAGCGACTGCAGGAAAAACTGATCGGTGAAGCGCCGGTGATCGGGGCAATTCTGACCTGTGACGACGAAGAGTACGAGGTGATCGGTCTAGTCGATGAATTTCGCAATGGCGGACAGTTCACCGGGACCAAGAACCTGATTTTCATGCGAGTTGAGTTGGACGATAAACTGGGCTGGGAACGTTTCAGTACGACTGAGTTTGGTCGGATCCTGTTGCGGGTCAGGCCCGGTTCCGGTGTTGATGTTGAGGAACGTATCCTGAGCCGGGTGGCAGCGATCGCCAAAAACTGGACCCTGAGCATCACACGGCTCGAAGACACGCGTCGATCGGCCAATCGTGTTTCAATGATTTTACCGGTGATCCTGGCGGTTATTTGCGGCTTTTTGATAATCAACGTGGCCCTGGGACTCTTTGGCGTGATCTGGTATAATACCAATCGTCGCCGGGCTGAGATCGGTTTGCGGCGCGCCATGGGCTCAACCGTCAGGCAGGTTTATTCCCAGATTGTCGGCGAGGCGCTGGTGTTATCGACTTTCGGGATTGTCATCGGATTGTTTTTCGCCGTTCAGTTTCCGCTGCTCAACCTGATCCCGTTTATCGCTACCGGTACCTATCTGCTGTCAATGGTAATCGCGGTTGTCCTGATTTATCTGATCACGGTAGTTTGCGCCCTCTATCCCAGCGCCCTGGCGGTTGGTATTCAACCGGCAATCGCCCTGCATGATGAATAACTGGATCGACCGGCGGATTGGTGATAAATTAATCACTCAAATCAATGATTAAGATATTGATAGTCGATGATGATCCGGCCGTGCAGGCTTCACTGGATTTGCTGCTCAAGCATGCCGGTTATCAAACTGCGGTAGCCAGGGATCCTGCGTCGGCCCTGGCCCAAGCGGAATTGCTGCCGCCGGACCTGGTGTTGCTGGATATGAATTATTCCCGGGATACCGGTGGCGCGGAAGGACTTGAATTGTTGACCCAGCTGCGCGGCCGGCGCCCGGATCTGCCGGTAATTCTGATTACGGCCTGGGGCACGATCGACCTGGCCGTCCGCGGTATGAAAGCCGGAGCCGTTGATTTCATCAATAAACCCTGGGATAACGAGCATCTGCTGCGGTCGATCAAAACGACCCTGAACCTGTCACGGCAGGCCCGGTCCGGTGGCGGTCGCTCCAGCCGTCGTGAACTGGACCGCAAATATGATTTTGATAAGCTGATCGGCGAAGATCCGGCGCTGTTGGACGTGCTGGAAACGATCGGCCGGGTCAGTGCCACCGACGCCGCGGTAATGATTCTGGGGGAGAGCGGCACCGGTAAGGAACTGGTGGCAGAGTCGATCCATCAGAACAGTCCCCGCTGCAACCAGCCGTTTGTCAAGGTCAACCTGGGTGGAATCTCCACATCCCTGTTCGAAAGCGAAATGTTCGGTCACAAGAAGGGTGCCTTTACCGACGCCCGCCACGACCGCATTGGTCGTTTCGAAAAGGCCCATCGCGGCAGTATTTTTTTGGATGAAATCGGCGATCTGGACCGTACCAGCCAGGTCAAACTGTTACGCGTCCTGCAGGACCATTCCTTTGAAGTACTGGGATCCAGTCAGACGCGCAAAGTTGATGTCCGGGTGATATCGGCCACCAACCGCGATCTGACGGGACTGGTGGAATCCGGTGATTTCCGCGAGGACCTGTTTTACCGGATCAACCTGATCACGATTAACCTGCCGGCGTTGCGGGAACGTCCCCGGGATATACCGCTTTTGGCCCAGCAATTTATCAAGAACCTGCAGCAGATTTATGGTCGCTCGGGACTAATGGTAGAGCCACAGGCGCTGGACTGGCTGAAGAGCCTGCCCTGGCCAGGGAATATCCGCGAACTGAAAAATCTGGTGGAGCGGACGGTACTGGTCTCCGCCGGCGATACCATCACCCGGGAGGATTTTGTCGGCCAGTTGCAGGTCACGCCGAAACCGAAGACCGGCGGCGAACTGCCAGGCGTCGGCGAAATGACCCTGGAAGAGATAGAAATATCGATGATCAAGAAAGCGCTGGAATTTCATGGCAAGAATATCCAGCAGGTCTCAAAATCGCTGGGGTTGAGCCGGGCGGCGCTGTACCGCAGGTTGGAGAAATATAACATTACGGTATGAAACTCAAATATCAGTATATCTGTTTCATATCCCTGCTGCATGTCATCTTTCTGATCCTGTCGATTCAACTGCTGCCCGAGCATAAATGGCTGTTCCTGCTGGCGGAGACACTGATTCTGCTGGCGGTCATTTCCTCGGTGAAATTCTATCGTGTATTGATCCAGCCGGTCGAATTGATCGCGGCCGGAATCCAGACCATTAAGGACCAGGATTTCAACACCCAGTTGCTGAAGACCGGTCAAACCGAGATGGATCAGTTGGTGGCGGTTTATAACCGGATGATCGAGCAACTGCGCAACGAACGGGTGCAACAGCAGGAGATGCATTATTTCCTGGACCGGTTAATCAAAGCCGCTCCGGTAGGCGTCATCATTCTTGATTTTGATGATAAAACGACCATGGTGAACCAGGCCGCCGCTAAAATGATCGGAAGGCTGCCGGATGACTTGGTCGGCCTGCTGTTACGTGATTTGCCCGGAGATCTGGGCCGCGAACTGGTTACGCTGGTTCCCGGCGTGGCGCAAACGGTGATTCTGGACGGGACGCACGCTTACAAATGTCAGAAATCTCATTTTCGCGACCGCGGATTCAATCATAATTTCATCCTGATCGAGGAGCTGGGAGCGGAAATCTATAAGACTGAGAAGCATGCTTATGGTAAAATAATCCGCTTGATGTCACATGAAATCAACAATTCCGTCGGCGCAGTAAACTCGTTGCTCAATTCTTTTCTGAATTACGGCGAGTATCTGTCGGTGACTGACCGCAAGGATTTTGAGGATGCCATCCGCGTCGCCAGCACGCGAAATGACCACCTGAGTCAATTCATCACCAATTACGCCGATGTGGTGCGTCTGCCGGCGCCGGTGCGTCATTACCACGACCTGCACCAGTTGCTGAGGTCGGTTGATATTCTGCTGCAATCGCTGTACCGGCCCCGGAATATCGACTGCAAATGGCAGTTAGCCAGCGGTACCTTCGATGTCGATATCGATATCCAGCAATTTGAGCAGGTGCTGGTGAATGTAATTAAAAATGCCGTTGAGGCGATTGGCGAAAACGGCACTATCGTTGTCATAACCACGCTTGCTCCGGCAAAGACACTGATTGTCCGCGATAGTGGCGGCGGAATCGGTGCGGACGTGCGCCGGCAATTGTTTACGCCATTTTTCAGCACCAAGAAGGATGGTCAAGGCATTGGTTTGACGCTGGTGCGCGAAATACTGCAGAATCACGGATATCAATTCGCGCTGGAAAGCCCGGAGTCAGGCCGTACCGATTTTACAATCCGTTTTGATTGAGCCCTGATTCAGCCGGGGCTGTCGGTTTTTGCGGTCGCGTGACGACGCCGGCGATAGCGCATGATCCGGCTGATGGATTGGAGATCAGCGCTGGAGTCCACATCCAGGGCTGCACCGGCATGGGGCAGACCCACAACCTGCATCGATTTGAAATATAAGTGTTCGAATTTTTCCGCCAGCCAAGAGAAAGTAATTCCCCGGCGGTATTGAATCAACACATTGGTGCCCAACTCCTTCCGGAGCATTTTCTGAACCGCCGGCCGCAGCGCTTTGCGCAGCGAGCGCAGGTGATCGATCTGTTCCGCGGTGGTTCCGGTCAGGTTGGCCAGGGCCAGGCTGGACAGGCGGCAGCCGATCCGGCCACGACTATCGAGATCACTGGCGGTGCAGTAACCGGCGGGTTCCAGTCCTTCGGGTAGAAGCCTGATATACGGTCGCGGCATGAAGCGCGCCAATTCATCCAGAATCGCTGCTTTTACCACCGGCAGGATGAAATCGCGATGGAGGTAATTCCGGCTCAAGGCAATAAAATCTTCAATGCAGCGGGTTGTCGTTAACGGTGAATCGCCCATTACCAGCAGCGCGTGGCCTTTGCTGCCGATGGCCTGATAACCGAGCATGACGTTACTGCCGAAGGATTGTCCCTGGGGAATCAGCTCGAAGCGATCCACGGGGAAGGGCGCCCGGTCCAGTGCCGCTTTCAGTTCGGGCGCAGGACCGACGACTTTTACCGGCCCGATGGCGGCGACCCTGGTCAGGGTATGCAGAATGTACAGAATCAGCGGGAACCGGCCGCTTTGACCAGCAATCGAGCCATGAATTTCCCGGGTGGTCTTATAACTTCCCAGCGGCAGATAGTGTTCGTGATAACGATACATATCGGTGAACAGAGTCGCAAAATCGTGCAGCCGGATGTTTTTATGCCCGCCTGCCAGCACAATCGTCGGCAACCCTGCGACGGTCGTCTTGTCAATCATATTTTATCTTAGTAAAAAGCAAGTTCATGATAGTATTCGAGTTTCCCGCGCGCCGACACAATCTAATCGATAGCACCCACTCCGGCCCGGATGTATCTAATGCCGACAATAAGTTACGGCAATCAGGCCGATAATGACAATGATTCTGTGGACGGTATTGAGTTTTACTCCGAAAATAGACCGTACTGCCGTAACCGGCGGTTCAGGTGGCGGGCATCACTGCATAGTTCCGTCAGCAGGAACCAGAATTGCCGTCCGTGATTGCGGTGTCTGGTATGAACCAGCTCATGCAGAATAACATAGTCACGCAATTCCGCCGGCAGGATGTACAGGCGGATATTCAGGTTGATATTGTTTTTGATCGAGCAACTGCCCCAACGGGTTTTCTGGCGTTTGATAAAGACCCGGTTATACGGCAGTCCGTATTGGCGGGACAGAATATCCGTGCGTCGCCGCAGCAGATCCTTGGCTTCCGTCACCGGAATCGGCGGTTCCTGACGGGCCTGGTCCTCCTGGGATTGGGCCGTTTCCAAATGTTTGCTGATCCAGGCGGTTTTTGTGGTTACGGCTGTTTGCGCCTGCCGCAGGGATACGCCCATCGGAACCGCCACCCGCACGCCCTGAAACGGACGTACGCTGATGCCGATATTGCGCGCGCGCCGGCTGCGAATGAAGTGTACCGGACCGATGCCCGGCAGATCCACGATAGTATCCGTAATAACCATAAATCTTATCTGCCGCCCTGTTTTTAACCGGGAAAGTAACCGCTCCGAAGTTAAAACTCCTGAAAAAAGTAGTGCCATTCACCCGGAATATTTCGAACCAGACCGGGGCCCGAACCGTAAAACTCCTTGGAACCATTCCGGATTAACCGGTATTTTCGACGGCACTGCCGGCCGGTCGATGACCGAATTCCCTGGCGGTATTTTTAAATTAATCATTTTTGGATTAGTATGAATTACACAACCGTCGCCGAGATGTTCTATGCCATCAGTGGAAAATATTCTGAAAAGGCATTGTTTTATGAAAAAATCAACCGGGAATGGCAGGGCTGCGCGGGACGTGAATTACAACAGACCGTGGAAAAGCTGGCCGGCGGCCTGGCGTCCCTGGGATTAAAACGTGGCGAGCAGGTAGCGATTATTTCCGGGAATTGTCCCAAATGGGCTTTCAGCGACTATGCCTGTGCTATCAGCGGCCTGGTATCGGTCGCGGTTTATCCCACCCTGATTGCCCGCCAGGTACAATATATAGTCGATCATTCGGAAGCACGCCTGATTTTCGCGGAAAACCAGGTTCAGGTCGAGAAAATCCTGCAGATCAGGGAACAGTGCCCCCAACTGCAGACGATCGTCTGTTTTGACCCGACGATTGCTTTTAACGAAGATTTCATTCTGACTTTTGACCAGGTGCTGAAGCTTGGTGACGATTTTAACCACAGCCGGCCCGCCGATTTCTGGTCGACGCAGGCCGCGAAGATCGCTCCGGATGATCTGCTGACACTGATCTACACCTCCGGCACTACCGCCGAGCCCAAAGGCGTAATGCTGACCAACCGCAATATCATGAGTAATGTCGCCGATTGCCAGGTCGCCAATCCCACCGCCGAAAATGATGTATTTCTATCGGTCCTGCCCCTGAGCCATATATTCGAGCGGACCGGCGAATATTACGGATTTTCCACCGGCGGCGCCCTGTATTATGCCGAGGATATCGCCAAAATGGTGGCCAATCTGGGGGAAGTGCAGCCGACGATCATGTTTACCGTGCCGCGCCTGTTTGAAAAAATGTATGCAAAGATCAGTGCCAAACTGACCTCCGGCTCGCCCCTGAAACAGAAGATCGGCGCCTGGGCGGTGGGCGTGGGTGAGACGGTCTCCCGCCGGAAAAAACAGGGCCGGGTGGGACTTGTCCTGAGCCTGAAATTGAAACTGGCGCGTGCGCTGGTATTTAGTAAGATTACCAGCATGTTCGGACCGCGTTTCAAATGGTTTATCTGCGGTGGCGCCCCGCTGACACCGGAAATCGGCCGATTTTTTGACGCTCTGGGTGTCATCATTCTGGAGGGCTACGGACTCACGGAGGCCTCACCGGTGATTACCGGCAATCTCTGGAATGACAATCATTACGGGACGGTCGGTCCGGCCCTGCGGCAGGTGGAAATCCAAATCGCCGCCGACGGTGAAATCCTGGCCCGCGGCCCCAATATCATGCGCGGCTATTTCAAGGATGACAGCGCCACCCGCGAAGCCCTGGATGCCGAAGGCTGGCTGCATACCGGCGATATCGGCGTTCTGGACGAGCACGGCCTGCTGCGAATCACCGACCGGAAAAAGAACATTATCGTTACCGCCGGCGGTAAGAACGTGGTGCCCCTGGCTCTGGAAGGGGCGCTGACGCTGAATGATTTCATCGAACAGGTGGTGGTGGTCGGCGACAGCCGCAAATTCATATCGGCGCTGATCGTACCGTCCTTCGATCAATTGACCGAATGGGCCCGCGGGCTGGGCATTCAATTCTCGGAATATGAAGAGCTGGTCCGGAATTCCGACGTGCTGGCCCATTTCAGGGAAATCGTCAACCGCCAGATGGAATCCTTTTCCCGCTATGAACAGGTCAAAAAATTCATCCTGCTGCACCAGCCTTTCACGATTGAAGACGGCACGTTGACGCCCAAGCTGTCGATCAAACGCAAGATTGTGGAAGCCCGCTACGCCCACCTGATCGATGCCCTGTATGCGGTCTGAGGATTGTACCGGACGAAAAGCCGATAGCAGATACGGTCGCTGCCGGATAATATCCTGCCGCTTGGAAAATCAGCGGTAGAATGATAAAAAAGATAAAAATCGAACAGCTTGAAATCGGCATGTATGTTCACGATTTCAACTGTGGCTGGATGACCCACCCATTCTACCAATCCCAGTTGCTGGTCAAAAACAGCGCTATTTTGAATAAGATCGTCAAAGCGGGCATCCGGGAGCTGTATATCGATACCGAAAAAGGCCGCGACCTGCCCGACGCCCCGACGGCGGAAGAGGCCGGGCGCCAATTGACCAGGGAGTTCACGCGCAACTTTCAAAAGCCGGTCCTGGTGCGGAAAAACGTTGATTCTGCCCTGGAAAATATTCCCTTTGAGCAGGAAATTCATAAGGCGCGTGAAGTCAAGGCCGCCGCTCGCAGCCATATGGGCAGGGTTCTGAACGCGGCCGCCGGTGGCCGGCTGGGCAGTCTGGACGACATCAATCCGCTGGTGGATAATATGGTGGAATCGATCACGCGCAATGAGAATGCGCTGCTGTCGCTGCTGCGGGTCAAGAAAATCGACGAATACACCTATCTCCATTCCCTGAGTGTGGGCGCGCTGCTGATCGCCTTTGCCAGGTTTATGAAAATGAGTTCCGACGATATTCATAACATCGGGATCGGCGGTCTGCTGCATGATATCGGTAAAATGCAGATTCCACTGGAGATTCTCAATAAACCGGCGCGTCTGAGCGACGCCGAATTCCGGATGATCAAGGACCATGTGGTCCAGAGCGCGCGGATTCTGGAGCAGAATCCCGACCTGGATCCGATTATCCTGCAGGTGGCGAGCGATCATCACGAGCGCTTTGACGGTACCGGTTACCCCCGTGGACTGAATGGCGACGCCATCAGCCTCGGCGGCCAGATGGCGGCTATTGTCGATGTCTACGATGCTTTGTCTTCCGACCGGATCTATCACAAGGGTCTGTCACCGGCCCACACCGTGAAAAAAATGTATGAATGGAGCAAATACCATTTTAACCCGGACCTGGTGCACCAGTTTATTATATTTATCGGTATCTATCCGGTGGGGACGGTCGTGCGCCTGGGCAACGGTCTGGTCGGCGTGGTGATCGAGGCCAATCGCACCATGCCGGTGGTGCGGGTCGTTTACGATACCAAGACCAGCCGCCCGATCGGCCGGCGGACGATCGACCTGGCCTCGGCGATGGGGCAGACCACCAAAATCGTCAGCTACGAGGACCCCGGGCAGTGGGGGATCGATGTGGCGGCAGTCCTGGAAGCCTGACCGCTGAATCATCGTCCGGACAGCGGTCGGTTTGCCGGCTTTTTCCTGTAAAAATTCCCGATGAATGCCATTACCAAAAACGCCATGTTTCGCTTTCTGGCGCTGCTGACCATCGCCTCCACCGTCGGGCTGCAGGTCTGGCGGACGCTGTTCAATAATTTCGCGGTGGAAGTCGTCGGGCTGGACGGCAATCATATTGGCATAATTCAATCGGTGCGGGAAGTGCCGGGCTTCCTGGCCCTGCTGGCGATCTACCTGATTCTGATAATGAAGGAACACCGCCTGTCGGCCCTGTCGATCCTGATCCTGGGACTGGGTATCGCGCTGACCGGCCAGATGCCATCCTACTACGGTCTGGTGCTGACCACGCTGATCATGAGTTTCGGTTTTCATTATTATGAGACCACCAACCAGTCGCTGACGCTGCAGTATTTCGACATCGCCACGGCCCCCTGGGTGTTCGGCAAGTTGCGCAGTTATGCGGCGGCTTCCAATATCGGCGTCGGTCTGTTCATCTTCCTGATCAGTTATCTGCTGAGTTACCGGTCGATCTACCTGGTGGTCGGTGTCGCCATCGCCGCCGCCGGCATCTGGGGTCTTTCCCGGAACCCGACCCGCGACGATTTGGTGCCCCAGCACAAAAAGATGATTTTCCGGAAGAAATACTGGCTGTACTATTTCCTGACGTTCATGTCCGGGGCGCGGCGCCAGATTTTCGTGGCTTTCGCCGTTTTCCTGCTGGTGCAGAAATTTTCCTTCAGCGTCCGGGAAATCACCCTGCTGTTTATCCTGAACAATATGGTGAACTATTTTTTAAGCCCGCTGATCGGCCGGGCGATCAGCCGGTTCGGCGAGCGCCGGGTATTGTCGCTGGAATATTTCAGCCTGATCTTTGTTTTCACGGCCTATGCCTTCGTGGAATCGAAAATGCTGGTGGCTGTGCTGTACATCCTGGATCATATTTTCTTCAATTTTTCCATGGGGATCAGGACCTATTTCCAGAAGATCGGTGAGCCCGGCGATATCGCCCCCAGCATGGCGGTGGGCTTTACGATCAATCATATCGCCGCGGTGGTGGTCCCGGCCCTGGGTGGCCTGGCCTGGATCGTCGATTACCGGATACCCTTCCTGGCCGGCGCCGGGATGAGCGCCGTTTCCTTGGGCGCGGCGCAATTCATCACCAGGAGCCGGCAGTCATTTGGTCATTAAGTCATTGAGCCGCTGGGGCAGGTAATACCAGGACCGGATGATCAACCGGGAATGCTGCCGGGGTAAGCGGTATTACGGGGCGCTGCCAAAATTCTGTTTGGATTACTGAAAATGACTGTTTAACTTTTACTAAACAGCGAGTTATGGCATTTTAACTCAGAACATTATCCCGCAGATTTTATCGACTAAAGACACTTACCCAAGTTGGATAAGCATATGTTAGGTAGAAATCGTGCCGATGGTAATTAAATGATACAAAGAGTCGACACAAAATGTCCGGGGTGTGACGAGAAAGTAGCGCTTCGGATAAGTGTCGGAGCCTCTTCTGTACAACCATTTTATTACGTATGTAGCAACTGTAATTCCTCAACCCGGGGGAAACTAACTATTGGCTCTGGCGATATCGAGGTCCATTTAGAGGAAGGGGCTTTGTTCGATCCAGACCTCGACACTGAACAGGTTTACACAATCGATCCTATTTTACCAACTCCAGCCACCGCTCGCGGCATGGATGATGAAGGTGGTTCACCTTTTCTATTTACATATAGCATTCTAGGTGAACGATTCTCAGAATATTCGATGAGGGTTTCAGTCTACTATGAATTTCTGAATAACAAATGGAATAGACTTAGACGACTTACGCGCTTCTTCTTGGATTCTAACTGGGAGCTCTTTGACCCCCTGATGCAGGAACTTATCAATGAAGAACTTGATGATATCAATCCACTAATTAGATATGATGTGCTGTATAGATTGTATGATCAGTTCTTAACGCCTCTGTGTGTGTATCCCCTACACATCAATATGCGCCGCGAGTGGAATGAATTTTTCTTGCCACGTGGAGCCAACGCAGATGCAATCAGCTCATTCCAAGAAGTACTAGTTACAGATCCAGACTTTCTTATATGCCGGGAGTCATTGTTCGATTGTATTTCACAATACATTAATGTTGGTGATGCTGTCTTGCCGGGAGTGATTCTAGATTTATACCCTCAAGATCACTCCCAATACGGAGATCTGAGAATATACCGCGACAACTTTCCAGAGTTACGTGACCTGTATATACAGTGCTTCGAAGCTTGTACACAATCTTTTACTTTCATAATTGAAGCTGTGAATGTGGTGAATCGCGGTGATCCGTCTGCTTATGCAACCTTCCCGGAAATACACAGAACACCAAACAATCGAAACCAATTCAATAGACTCACCGCAGAGAAAAAGTTGTTCTATTTCCGTGAATTGACTGTATGGGATGGATGTTTGACTTCCACCATGGATAGGCAACTAAGAAACAAAATCGGACACCGTGGTATCAATCATCATCTCCCCTCGGGAGAGATCAGGGTTGATGGTCAACCTCCCACTCCCTACATAGAGTTTGTGAGAAGTGTAGAACGAATTTGCTACCCATTGATTTCCTGCTTGAATGCATTAAAGATTGCTGAAATACACCACATTATTCGTAGCAGAGATGATTCTACCTAACATGCGCTTGCTGCTAATGCGGGAGCTGGGGGTAAGGCAACCATCTTTGAGCAACGACAGTCAATTTGAGGTGTTCGTTACTCTGTGCGAACAAGTCCGCACAGCAGAAGCGCATATCCGTTAAACCATGTCAATGAATTGGTCGTCCGGTCTGGCGCCCGGTACGGTGAGCGGCACTGACACAAGCCTGCAAGAGCGGCCGGTTGCCGAATGTAATTTCAAATTCCCCCATGCTTTTAGCTGCTTCCCCATACTTGAATTCCATGGCCTGCCCCACAAATGATCACAGGAATTACGTCCCCGATCATGGGCGGGCTTCGCCCAAGCAAGGGAAGGGCATAAATTACCATGGGCAGCCTTCGCCCAAACATGGGGAAACCCCGCCCGAGCAAAATAACCGGTCGCCCATTAAGGGAAATCCTTCGCCCGAATTTGCGGAAGAGCAAAATTAGTTGTAAAATCGGTTGCCCCGGAAGGGGCGGAGGAGAACCCGGATTAAGCGGGACTTGCCCGGTCCGGAAAGGTCTTCCAACCTGATCATATTTCGAATTTACGGGGTCAAATGCTTCACCTGTACGATCAGTCGGAAGAAAAGTATCAATAATCTTTAAATCAGGAGTAACTATAAATGACCAGAACTTCCTTCGGTGACATAATTAGTAATTCCAAGGTCATGCTCAGCGGTCTGCAGGCGCATGCCGAAGCGGTGGCCAGACGCGGCCTCGATGCGGAGTTCATCACCGGTTTTGAAACGGTAATCAATTCCTGCGAGAGCCTGAATAATGAACAGGAAGCCCTGAAAGCCGGCCTGAAATCCAAGACGGCGAACCTGAATCAGCAATTGGCCTATCTCAAGGCCCGGCACAGCGAGGCCGCCAAGCTGGTCAAGCTGTCGGTGGATAAGTCCGGCTGGCTGGAGTTCGGCATCACCGCCCGGCGTTAGGCCGCAAAAAATCGTTGAAACGGCGCCGGTTCGCTGTGAAATTGGAATTCAATAATTAAGATTTAATATTCGGGAATTAACAGGATAACGCCGCCGGTACGGGTACCACCCGGATCGGTCCGTTTCAACGGTTTGTATTTTGGAGCGGCAAGTAAAATTATACTGGTCGGTTATAACAGCGCTTCGCACCAGCTATAATCAAATTCCATAAACGGCTTGCAATATCGGCGCCGGCAATGGTTTTCTCTTCGGGTGGAATTGCTTGGCATTTATCGGTATTAATAATCCCGACAGGTGCGGATTAATCAGGGCTGATAAGAGAACCGCCTTGCCGGGAAGGTATTGCCGTCTGCGGGAACCGCTATTTTTTATTGCGTTTGGGCTTCGCCGCTGTTTTCGGTCTTGGTGTTTTGGTGCGTTTCCCGGTTTTTCGGTCCGGGATTTTAGAATCCACTCTTTCCGGTTTGCTGAATTTGGCCATATTCAGCCGCTGCCCGGCGACCACGACGCTTTTCAGTAATTCCAGTATTTCACGCGGCATCCCGGCGGGCAGGTCGACCGTGCTGTAATCATCGAAAATATCGATCCGTCCGATAAATTCACTGTCCAGGCCGGCCTCATTGGCGATGGCCCCGACGATGTTCCCCGGTTTTACGCCATGGGAATGGCCCACCTGAATCTGGAAGCGCTCCATTCCGGTAGTGGGCGGTGTGAACTTTTTTACCGGCCGGTCGCGGCTGGTCCGCGGCCGGGCAAAGGATTTTCTTTCGTACTCCGGTCGCTCCCGTTCCAGTGGCGGTTCCTGCACATGCTGCAGCAGCAGTGGAATATCGCCCTGCAGGAGCTTTGCCAGGGCGGCGGCGATTTCGATCGAAGGCACATCCGATTCCATCCGGTACTGATCGATAATTTGCGTAAACGGCTCCAGGTCGCCGGTTCCCAGTGTGTCGGTGATCCGTTGTTTGAAGCGTTCGATCCGCCGGTCGTTAATATCGGCGGTGGACGGCAGGCGCATCAATTCGATTTTCTGGTTGGTGGCCTTCTCGATCGCCCAGAGCAGGCGTTTTTCCCGGGGGGAAACAAACAGGATTGCTTCACCTTTGCGGCCCATGCGACCGGTGCGGCCGATGCGATGGATATAGGCTTCGCTGTCGTAGGGAATATCATAATTGATCACGTGGCTGACCCGGTCCACGTCCAGTCCCCGGGCGGCCACATCGGTGGCGACCAGAATATTCAGTTGGCCGGCTTTGAGTTGGGCGATGGTTTTTTCCCGCTGGCGCTGCTGGATGTCGCCGTTCAGGGGCGCCGAGGCGAAGCCGCGAGCCTCGAGTTTTTCGGATAGTTCGGTGGTGGCGATTTTGGTCCGCACAAATATTATGATGGCGTCAAATATTTCCGCTTCCAGGATCCGCGTCAGGGCGTCGAGTTTGTGGAACCCGCTGACCATCCAGTAGCGCTGGTTGGTGGTCGCCACCGTGGATGTCTTGGTCCGGATGGTGATTTCTTCGGGGTTGTTCAGGTATTTCCGGGCGATTTTCCGGATCGGCGCCGGCATGGTGGCCGAAAACAGCGCCGTCTGCCGCTCTTTCGGTGTCTGCTCGAGGATCCATTCCACATCGTCGATAAAACCCATGCGCAGCATTTCGTCGGCTTCGTCCAGCACCAGGGCGGTGATCGCCTCCAGATTCAGCGTACCGCGGCGCATGTGGTCCATTATCCGTCCGGGCGTACCGACGACGACCTGAACGCCGCGCTTCAATTGCTGCAACTGGCCGATATAACTTTGGCCGCCATAGATCGGCAGGATGTGGAAATTCTTCAGGCGGGCGGCGTAGCCCTGAAAGGCCTCGGCCACCTGAATCGCCAGCTCCCGGGTGGGGGTCAGCACCAGGACCTGCGGCTGTGTAATTTTTACATCGATGCGCGATAATAACGGTAAGGCGAAGGCCGCCGTCTTGCCGGTACCGGTCTGGGCCTGTCCGACCAGGTCGCGACCAGCCAGAATATGGGGGATCGCCTGGGCCTGAATGGCCGAAGGTGATTCATAACCGAGGTCTTTTACTGTTTTAAGTATCGCATCAGCCAGGCCGAAATCGGCAAATTCGACCGGGGGATTTGGTTCATTTTCCAAATTATATTTCCTTTGTCATGGTTATTGGCGGCGGGATTGGTCGGGGATTGATCAGATGACCGCAAAAATGCCAGTATAAATTTACCGGTCAGGACGGAAATAATTTCGGATTAATTTTATTGGGACATAGTGATGAATCCGGTCGGGTATAATTTTCCATAATCGGAAAATGTCCAGCCGTAATAGCCGTCCTGACCGATACAACCTGGAATATATATAAATATCAGGTTTTTCATCAGGCGATATATCCAGCGTAAATACGCAATATTTTAAGTAGTATACGGTTTTCACCGTATTTATCCTGAAGGAACGTCCCGTTTAACTTAGTTGTGAATAAAACAAGGAGACAAGTATGTCATTCACAGGAAATGAAAATCATTCCATTTCATTAGAAGAAGCCAGTAAATTAACAGCGAATTATCGCAAAAGTGCGGGAGAGGATGCTGTTATAGCAGGCTTTGTCGGGAAAACTGCAATCGAAAACATCATTAACCAGGCAGATTGTGTGGGAATTCGGTTTTATTTCGGGCAACACGATGATGGAAAGCCTGACCTTGTTCTGGTAGGTGCAAAAGCCAATATGGGTGATTTGATAGATGGGATTATTACAGAGAGGCTTATTCCATGTCCACCGAATTGCGCGCCGGCTAACGTATTAAATTCAGATTAAGTATAATTGGTTTTAGATTTACCTACAATAATCGCATTAGTCATTGACGCACTGGCAGCAATTGTCGGTGCGTCTCTGTTTATCTATTTAACAAAAGAGTTACGATTACTTGCGATTTATTTACTTATTGGACTAATATTTACTACGCTAGGAATTATTCTCGCTATGCATGGAATAAATAATTTATTTTTATTCCATTTGCACACACTAATGGAAAATATATTGATTTCGAGTATATTCATATTATTGATAAAAAGTATTCGGATTAGAAGAATTATTGTTTTCTGTATTATTGCATTTGCGTCATTTTGGTTATTTGCAAAATTGTCTTTTGAAGACATTGGCAGGTTTGATAATTACACATCTTCATTAAATAGTGCACTGCTGATAATCTTTTCTGGTTATGTGCTTTCACGATTGTCAATAGACAAAACAGAAAGTATAAGCAGCCTTCCTGAATTTTGGATAGCAACAGGGATACTCATTTATCATTCCAGTTGTTTTATTCTATTTGCATTAAGTAATCTAGTGTACTTGTGGAAATTACATAACTGTATCATACCGATATCTAAACTGTTTATAATTACAGGCTTTATTGTTAAATGGAAAAAATAGATATTTGGTGGACGTTAATTCTTTTTACCATAGTGTCGATTTCAATGACACTAATATTCATTTCAACTGTTGCAGCCTACTATAAACGGAAACAAGAGCTTCAGCAGGACAAGATAAAAATTCTTGAAATATCTGAGAAAAAGTATCGGTCTTTGGTTGAATCAATGGACGATACAGTGCTAGTAATAGGTAAAAATCATGATGTTTTACTCTTTAACAATCAGATTGATAATGCCATTACTACGGATCAATTGGTTAAAGAAAGTGTGAAGTTAGGTTCAATATTTCCTGAAGAATTTTCTTCTGTTTTACGTGATTATTTCATTGAAGTATTTGAAACAAGAAAACCTGTTAAAACGGAGGTGATTTATCAGAGGGATAATGATAAGAAATGGCTTGACGCATCATTTCTGCCCCAGTATGATGAAGCTGCAAATATTAAATCTGTTTTATGCATACTACATGATTTAACCAAGAGAAAGAACCTGGAGATAGAGTTACAGCAGGCTATTTCAACATTGAATTCGCAAAAACGGATGTTGGAAAATCTTTCTTCCGAGGTCATTCGTGCTCAAGAAGATGAGCGCAAGAGAATTAGTCGCGATCTTCATGATGAAATCGGACAGACACTGACAGCAATCAGTTTTAACCTTGAGTATTTAAATCATATTGGCTTGGGTTCGGAGGCTGATGCTGCAGATAAACTTAATGACATTAAGAAATTAGTCACCAAATCGATTCAAGATGTGCATCGATTTTCACATGATCTACGTCCCGCCGTTTTAGATGATCTGGGATTTGAAACAGCGATCAGATCGCATGCGCGAAAATTCGCAGATCGAACAGGCATCAATATCAATTTTAAAAATATAAGTATAGGAAAAGATATAGAAGATAATAAACAAATAGTGTTGTACAGAATATTTCAGGAAGGTTTGAACAATATCGCAAAACATTCTCGAGCAGGGAATGTACTAATCGATTTATCTTTGAAAGATGATTCAGTGGTAATGTATTTGTCGGATGATGGCGTGGGCTTTAATATTAGTAGTTTAGATAATGAAACATCCGGAAAGGGAGGATTAGGTCTTAAGGGAATGAAAGAACGGGTCAAACAAATCGGGGGCAAACTGAACCTTATATCGAAGCCTGATCAGGGTACTACAATCTATGTTGAAGCTCCTATTAATTAACCATTATAGAAAGCCAAATAATGAGTAATACGACTATATTGATTGTTGATGACCACACGATTCTTAGAGAAGGATTAGCTCTGCTATTCACGAAACATCCCCACCTGGATGTGGTCGGGGAAGCTGCCAATGGGAAAGAGGCGATCTCCCGATGTAAAGAATTAGTTCCGGATATTGTATTAATGGATCTGGATATGCCGATTCTGAATGGAATTGAAGCCACCCGGATAATCAGCAAAGATTTTCCTAATACTAAGGTTATCGTACTATCAATGCATCCGGATCATGAGTATGTGCAGGCGGCCTTAAAAGCCGGAGCGAAAGGTTTCTTGGTCAAGGAAACGGCCGCGGGTGAAATGATCCAGGCAATTATGGCCGTGTCTGACGGCAAGGCATTTTTTAGTCCATCGGTTTCGAGTACGATTATTGATAAAATGTACGCCGGTGACACACAAAAAGGCGATATTGAATTATTAACTCGGCGCGAGCGGGAAATTCTTCAATTGATTGCGGAAGGTAATACGACAAAGCACATTGCCGAACTCTTGTATATAAGTCATACAACCGTATCAAAACACCGTGAGAATATTATGCGGAAACTGGGACTTCATGATACCGCAGGTTTAGTAAGGTATGCCATTCAAAAAGGCATCATCTCTAACAATAAGCCCAAGTACATATAGAGTACCTAATACTGGATGTTATTTGAATAAATCATATTGACACCGTATTGTATATATGCTCCAAACACCATAATATACGACTAGAATCAGCTGTTTCTAATAAAGGGGAAAGTAAAAATATTCGTAGATACTTTGAGTCACAATCCGCTCATTTATTGTCCAAATATATAGTTCATTGCTACAAGGATTGTGACTCAATCTTTCAAATTTTATTTTAGGATAATTAATGGCCAATAGAAATATAACACATTGTCAGAAGAATGGCGGACAAGAGCTTATTGCTTTGATTAATGACCGAGCCGAATGGTCTCCAATATCTATAAATGAAATAATTTGTGATATTGAACAGGGTCTGCATTCATATTTTTTAAAAATTGGTTTTAACCGAATGCGAATAGTTGTAATCAAGGACTCTAAAATTGGTAAATACCTTACCACCGACCCGGAATCATCAGATAGTAATTTTTTAGAAGATTTACCGGAATTTTAGTGCAGGCAGAAGGACTAACGCTTTGTGTTCTTAATTTTCTGTACTTTTGAAAAGGGGGTAGTCTCCTGAATTATCTTTTCGCCAAGATCAGACAAGAAAAAAAAGTAGCCTTGGTCCGCAGCAAGTGTGCGGATGAATCAGATCATTTAATACTACGTTGTTTGACCGCCACCAGCGTAGTGAGCAAGCAAGCCGACATAAAAGCGACGACAGATAAACCTTGATCTGCCATTTGCATGAGATTGATAATCAACGGAGTCTCTGCCAGGGAATTCAAAAAGATCGCCAGGGGCTTTTGGGCCTGTACGCACTCCATAGGTCGCTGCAGTACTGGATGACGATTTAGATTAAGTATAACAGGAGCAACAGATTTCCTATTTGGATATTTCTGTGCTCATTATTGTACTATTTTGACGTGGTTAATTCAGTGTAGATTTTCGACAAAGTTTTTAACGGGCCGCGACAATAATGGCTTTATTCTCAAAGCCGTCAAATAAGCAGTGAAATGAAAGATGATGAGAATAAAAATCAGTAAGCGAATATTCACATTCTTTACCCTATCTTACCTGACCGGTATTTCCATGATAGCCGTCGCCTGCTCCGGTGAGTCCGGTTCGACTGCCAATGCCCCGGCCCGGATTATCCCGGCGGTGGAGGCCGTGCAGGCGCGGATCGGCAGTCTGCCATTAACCCAACGGTTGAGCGGAATTGTCGAAGCAAAAAACCAGATTGATATATATCCGGAAATCAATGCTGTAATTGTTGAGGTATTCGTCAAAAACGGCGATGTAGTGAAAACCGGCGACCCGCTGTTGCGGATGCGTGACAAAGAATTTCTGGAACGGGTGAAGCAGGCTACCGCCGGTCACCAGATAGCGCTGGCCCAGCTCAAACAGGCGGAAGCGCAATTGACAGAGATAAAATCAGAATTAAAACGCACCGAAACCTTGGCCGCGCAGGGATTATCCAGTCCGATCAATTTGGAAACAGTCCAGACGCGCGCGATCTCGGCGGAGGCCAATGTGGCACTGGCCAGAGCCCGGGTGGATCAGGCTGAGGCGATTGCGGAAGAGCGTACCGAGACGCTGGCACAGACGCTCATCCGCTCGCCGATAACCGGCAGCGTCGGCAACCGCAATGCGGAAGTCGGCATGCTGGTATCGGGAAACACCCGGCTGTTCACCCTCGGGGAGCTGGAGAATGTCCGCGTCAAAATAATTCTGACCGACCGTATGTTAAATTATGTCCAGGTGGGCCAGCGGGTCGAGATCGCCAACGAGAATGTGGCGGACGGCATCCTGAATGCGAAATTATCGCGCATCTCGCCGTTTCTTAACCCGGTTTCCCACAGTACGGATGCCGAAATCGACCTGGAAAATCCGGGCCGAGTGTTGAAATCCGGGATGTTTGTGACGGTCGATGTTTTTTATGGCGAGAGCGAGCAAGCGACCCTGGTTCCCTTAAGCGCCTTATACGAAAATCCGAACAGCGGCAACACCGGTGTGTATATCACCACTGCGACGCTTGATCGTGAACCAATCGGCAGTAATAATGCCGACCGGTCCCTGGCGCTCAGCGATCCGGTGGATTTCACCTTCGTGCCGGTGGATGTACTTGCCAAAGGACGCATGGAAGCCGGTATCAGCGGGATCGAGGCCGACCAATGGGTGATAACACTCGGGCAGAATCTTATTGGCGGTGATAAGGGAAAGGCCCGGGTCCGTACGGTCAGGTGGGCCTGGGTCGAGCATCTGCAGCAGTTGCAGCGTGAAGATCTGATGGAGGGACTGGTGAAAAACCAGCAGCAGGCCGTCGGCGACAGCGTCTTTAATTAAGCTCAAAAACATGCTGCCAGAATAATTATGACAATCACGCAAATTTCCGTTAAACGTCCGGTCGCGACGACGATGGTATTTTTGATTATCATCGTGCTGGGCGTCATGGGATTCCGTTTTCTGCCGGTCGATTTACTGCCGCAAATCGAATATCCGATGCTGACCGTCAGGACCACTTACCCGAATGTCGGCCCGGAAGAAATCGAAAAGATTATTACCGACCGGGTCGAAAACGCGATTGCCGGAGTGCCCAATCTGGAAGAAGTCCGCTCGCGATCGGAAGAGGGACAAAGCCGGGTTACGCTGCAATTCACCCAGGGTACCAATATTGACGAGGCTGCCAATGATGTCCGCGCCGCTTTGGACCGTATCCGCGACGATTTCCCTCCGGAAGTCGAAACGCCGCGGTTGTGGAAATTCGATCCTGATAATTTTCCCGTCGTAATCCTGGGCGCCCGATCGGCACGGGGAATGGCTGAATTGACCCTGATTCTGGAGCGGGAAATCTCGCAACAGTTCGAACAGATACCGGGCGCCGGATCGGTGGATGTGTGGGGCGGTATCTATCGTGAAATCGGAATCCGGTTGAAACGCGACCGGCTGGCCTCCTGTCTGTTATCTGCGACCGATGTCCGGCAAGCCCTGCTGCGGGAGAATGTGACCCTCCCGGCCGGCGACATGCGCGATGGCATCAGCGATATGTACGTTCGCACCCGCGGTGAATTTCAATCGATCGACGAAATTGCCGGCACAATCATTACGATGGTCGACGGCAAGCCGATCCGGATCAGCGATGTGGCGGAAGTCGTTGATGGCTACCAGGATATTAATCGCCTAGTTCAGGTGGATGGTCTGCCGATGGTCCGGCTGGGCATCCGCAAGCAATCCGGCGCCAATACGGTCGCCGTGGCCCGCGAAGCGCGGGCCGTGATGGATAAAATCAACCGGGAACGGGACGACCTGGAATTAATCATGGTCATCGATCAAAGCGAGTTTATCCAGAATTCCATCGATAACGTGAAAAACGCGGCGGTCTGGGGCGGTGTACTTGCGATCTTCATTTTGTATCTATTTTTACGGAACGGTTCGACGACCTTTATTATCGCCCTGTCGATTCCGATTTCCATCATCGCCACCTTCGGGCTGCTGTTTTTCAATCATCTGACGATGAACCAGATGAGTTTCGGCGGCATGGCGCTGGGGATCGGGTTGATCGTCGACAACGCCATTGTTGTTCTCGAAAATATTGTTCGACTGCGCGAAAAAGGCCTGGCGGCGGAAGAGAGCGCGTTGACCGGAACAGCCCAGGTGGCCGGTGCCATCGTCGCTTCCACGTTAACGACGATCGTGATTTTCCTGCCCGTGGTTTTTATGCAGACCATTTCCGGGATGCTGTTTAAGGAACTGGCGCTGGTAGTGGTTTTTTCCCTGCTGTGTTCGTTGCTGGTTGCGCTGACCTTGGTGCCGATGCTGGGCAGTCGTTTTCTGCGTTTGAAAAATGGACCGGACGCCGCCGGGGATGACGCATCCCGGCGATTGAAATGGCTGCACGTGCTGGACGAGAAATACGCGCACTTGCTGGAATCGGCGTTACGCCACCGGAGAATTGTCTTTGCCGCCACGGGCATACTGTTGTTGGTGACCGTTCTGCTCTGGCCCCTGATTCCGGTGGAACTGGCCCCGCAGACCGATGCCGACGAAATCAGTGTCGACTTGGAAATGGCCCAGGGCACCAATATCGCGGTCGTGAACGAATACCTGCATGAGCTGGCTGACATCGTGCGCGCTACCACGCCGATGGACCAGGTGCAGCATATCAGTATCGAAATTCGATCCGGGGACGCGAATGTCGAGTTGGCTCTCAAGGGGGCGGATGAACGGACGATCAACAGTTTTGTCCTGGCCGATCAGATCCGGAAAAATGTCACCGGGGTAATTCCCGGGGCCAACGTCCGGGTGGAAGCGCAATCGGGACTTTGGATTCTGCGGCGACTGTTCGGTTCCGGCGGCGGTCAGGCGATCGAACTGCAATTGCGCGGCTATGATCTGGTAATGGCCGATCAGCTGGCCCAGAGCATCAAACAAATTATCGAACAGGTCCCGGAGGTCAGCGATGCCCGTATCAGCCGGCGCGAGGGACGTCCCGAGCAAAACCTGATCGTCGACCGGGAAAAAATCGCTAACCTCGGCTTGTCGGTCAGCCAGGTGGCCCAGGTGATTCAGACCAATGTCGGCGGCAGCCGCGGCGGCGTGTATCGTGAAGGCGGGGAAGAATTTCCGATCGTGGTCCGGCTGCAGCCCGATGACCGTCTGAATACACTTGACCTCAGTAATGTAACGGTGCGCTCCGGTTCGGGTGAAATCCTGCCGGTTTCGGCGGTCGTGCGCACGGAAAACCGCCGCAGCCCGACGCAGATTGATCGTGTCGACGGGCAACGCGTTACCTATATCACCGGTAATCTAAAGAGCGGCGCAGCCCTGGGGGACGTGGTTGAATACCTGCGCGCGGAACTGCGTGAATTCAGCTTGCCCAAGGGTTATACAATCGTTTTCAGCGGTGAATATGAGGAACAGCAAAAAGCGCAGAAAGATTTTATACTGTCGATTTTAATGGCGATTGTTTTGATTTATATGGTAATGGCGGCCCAGTTCGAGCGCTTTCTCGATCCGCTGATTGTCATGGTATCGGTGCCGTTGGCGATCATCGGCGTGGTGCCGACACTGTTGCTGACCGGTACGACTTTGAACATTCAAAGCCTGATGGGAATTATAATGCTGATCGGCATCGTGGTCAACAATGCCATCGTACTGGTGGATTACATCAACCTGATGCGCCGGGAACGTGACCTGAGTATTACGGAAGCTGTTTTACTATCCGGCCGGCGACGCCTGCGGCCGATTCTGATGACCACCTGCACGACCGTACTGGGCATGCTGCCGTTATCATTCGGCACCGGCGCCGGCGGTGAAATTCAGGCGGCCCTGGCTCGGGCGGTTATCGGTGGACTGACCATTTCGACGCTGATTACGCTGGTTTTAATACCGGCGGCCTATATCAGCATTCATAATCTGTTGGACAGGAGACGAGTTGTAGTCAGTTGAAATAAAACAGCTCGATTTTTTAATAATTATCAGCATTACTTAGCCGGCGATTCATACATTGGCGACTGATCACTGGTAGTAACGCAATGTAACCACGATACGATCCCTCTACGCTAAAGCTATGCGGACAAGTTCTCCGCCGATCAGCAGGAATTATAACGAAGACTCAATTCCGGCCAGTAGTACTATGATTCCCGTGGTATGAATTATCTTACCGCCCAGCAGTTGATTTGATCCTGGCTTTGATTTCAGAGAAGCGGTTTTCGGTCAAATCATAGTGTCTGAAGGGAATCAGGCTGAGCAGGAATAAAACAGCTGTAACCAGACAGAATACAAGGCGGATTCCGGTGATTACTGTTTCCGGCTGTTCCGGAGATACCACAAATCCCGATAGCGACAGTGTGAACCCGATCAGGCTGGGTCCCAGAGCGTAGGCGGTTTTTTGGCCGCTGGCCCAGACACCGGAAAAAATTCCTTCCCGGCGCAGGCCCGATTGAAGTTCATCGAATTCGATCGTATCAGGCAGCATGGAAAAAGGATATAACTGAAAACTGGAAAAGCCGATACCCAGCAGGAACATTTGCAGAAAGAACACCACCGGTTGAGAAGGCGGCGTGAACAGCAGGGACAGCAACATCACAGTCAGAATAATGACCCCGATCGTATAAGCCCTGATTTTACCCAGGCGGATTCCGATGCGGACCCAGACCGGGATGAAGGCGATCGCAGTGATGAACAGCACCGCCGAAACAATACCGACATAGGCCTCCGGCATGCCCATCACATATTTGACATAATAAATTTGCCCGGCCATTAAAATGCCGATGGCCAGCGATTGCAGAAAATACATCGACATCAGCCGTTTGAAAGGCGTGTTCCGGAATGCGATTTTGACATGTTCAAGTGCCGGTATCTTCGGTTTGATCGCGCTGATAGTATTCGCCCGGCGCGTTCCCCAAAAACCGGCCAGACAGAAGATGGTGATCAGCAGTCCCAAAACCATACCCATCAAACGGAAGCCCGCGACAGCACCGCCACCTAAATCCACCAACGGCATGGCCAATCCTCCCGCCAGCAGAACGCCGATTGTCGACCCGGCCATCCGGAAAGAGGTAACCGACAGGCGTTCGTTATAATCATCGGTCATTTCAGCCACCATCGCCGAGTAGGGTATGTTGTAGATGGTAAAAACAGTACAGCTCAGGGCGAATAATGCTCCGACCCAGACAGCGGTGGTAATTTCCGACTGTGTGGGAGGTGTGACAAACAGGGCGAAAAATACCAGCCCGAACGGAACTGAAGCATACAGGAGATAGGGACGTCGGCGTCCCCAACGGGAACGGGTTACATCCGAAATAGCGCCCATGATCGGATCGGAAATCACATCCCAAAGCTTTGGGATAAGCAGGGCCAAACCCGCCAGAGCCGGTTCGACGCCCAGAACGTTGGTCAGGAAAAACAGTAAAAACATTCCGGATGTGACAATAAAAATGTTGCTCCCGATATCTCCGATCCCGTAGCCGATTTTCAGATTTAGTGGCAGCTTATGACTCATGGTTTTTCCTCATTCTGTATTTCTTTGAAAGTACTCGTGAAAAGAATCTCTGGTATTGACTTGTCATGCGACCGACATGACCAATAACCGATTTCTTTTATGGAAAAAGCCTGATTATTCAATGGCACTGATTTGATTCAGTTGATAAAAGAAATATTGTATAAGCTGATTGAAGAACAACCACCTATTGTGCGTGGACTTACCTGGTAATCCGGGTAGGGGAAAGTGGTTTGTCATGGAGCTTGCCGGACTGTTGTCCGCAGGGCGAAGGCTGGTGACTCCTGTATTCCTTGCGACTGTAATTCCATAGGATTTGAGGCCAGGTAATATCGGAGGCTTCAATAAAGGATGTCGTCATCATTTTTTCTAACCTTCGTCAGAATTGTGTGCCAGCGCTCAAGATCGCGCAATGAGACATTGGCAACTTGGACTAAATCTTTGATGTGAAATGGTTTAATAAAATAATTGTCAAAACCTGCAGCGCGGGCTTCCTTTAAATCATATGTTTC
Source organism: Fidelibacterota bacterium (assembly GCA_043822705.1). GTDB lineage: Bacteria > Fidelibacterota > Marinisomatia > Marinisomatales > TCS56 > JBDRBK01. Next base: position 218 of record JBDRBK010000199.1, on the reverse strand, counting down.
CGCATAGCCGGTGATAGCAAAAATGTATGCTACCGGGTTTAGTTTTTTAATTTTCCGGCATAATTCAATACCAGAGATATCTGGTAGTTTCAAATCGAGGAAAAAGATAAAAATGTTTACATGTTCAAGGATGGACAGCGCCTTGGCAGCCGTATTGGCATAATATGTCTCATAACCTTCATTATTAAAGGCTTGCGTCAGCAAGTTGCCAATTGTCT
>JBDRBK010000198.1:0-21881 GCA_043822705.1 Fidelibacterota bacterium | reverse complement strand
TTCTTTGCGCACTTTGCGGTGAAAAGGTGAAGAGCGGAGGTGCGGGGGTGATGAGGTGCTGGGGAGCAGGGGAGCCGGGGAGATGAGGAGCAGAGGGGCTTGGGTGTAATCTCCAATCTCCAATTCTTCGCGTTCTTTGCGTCATCGGCGGTGAAAATGCCAAGAGCGGAGGTGCTGAGGAGATGAGGTGCTGGGGAGCCGAGGAGCAGGGGGGCAATTACCAATTTCCAATTCTTCTTTGCGTTCTTTTCGCCCTCGGCGGTGAAAAATATAGTACCAACCAGCGGCAATTCCTGCAACACGGCCTGCCAAAGCTGCTTAAATATTGTCTGATCGTATTCCCTGCGAACGGATTCCGTAAATAATGCCTGTGGATCAATCACACTTATAATTATTAACATACGCTTAGTCCGATTGAGCCGGTTCCGCTGCCGCTGAATTTGGTACGGAGTTTGTACATTTATAGTCGAGCGGGATTTGACGAATGCAAATGAAACGGATAGACGATGGAAATCCTGAAAATCTTAATCAGCCTTTCACAGCGGACCGGCTACCGAATCTTACCGGCGGGTCTGCTGGCTGCCGGTCGTGGGTCCGGCGCGGCGACAACGACTGCCGGCCGGAAAATTCTGTCCAACCAATCCCGGACTTTATCCCCGGCCGGATCGGCTTAAGGCGATGCTGGAATTATTGCTGACGCTGCTGTCGGTGCTGGGAATCATCACCGCCCTGCAACAGCTTGTCCGAAAACGCTATCCCCGTATACAGGCCTATTTGAAGGAACCGCTGTGAAGAAGAAAATCAACCGCTGCCAGTACTGCAATCACCGTCTGAAAGGCTTGCCCAACCCGTTCAAGGGGATCGTGACCTGTCCCCATTGCGGCAGTGAAGCCATCTGGGTGATCAACAAAGATGAGACTGCCTGCTACGGCCGGACCTACCTGGCCGGAATGTACCGGAAATGAATGAGCGAAGAGCGGCGGTGATGAGGTGCAGGGGTGCTGAGGTGATGAGGGGCAGGGGAGCATGGGAGATGAGGAGCAGTTGTATAATTTCCAATCTACAATTTCCAATTTCCATTATCCAATTTTCAATTCTTCTTTGCGTTCTTTGCGCACTCTGCGGTGAAAAGACGAAGAGCGGCGGTGATGAGGGGCAGGCGTGCGGAGGTGATGAGGAGCTGGGGAGCATGGGAGAACTGGAATGTTGAAGGGTTGATGGGTTGAAGGGTTGAAGGGTTTCACAACAATCAATGACCATCAATGACTATGAATGACTATAATTATTCCTCAGCGGTCTCTGCGACTCTGTGGTAAAAAAGCCAGGGTTTTCAGAGGAAGACGTAGGCAAAATACACGGCGTATTCAAAAGATCCGATCACTTTCAGACCGCTGAAACAGGCCTTAATGATTTCTGAGATGTAGCAGTAATGGCCGTTGAGTTAAATCGGAAAGCGAAATTCTCTTTGAACTGATGAAGTAATAATGTATCTTCGATGTATATACAATTGGAGATAATGAAATGAGAGTTCAAATTCAAAAATGGGGCAATAGTTTAGCTCTGAGGATCCCCGGTGCCTTTGCCAAAGAAACCCATATCGAAAATAATAGTATTGTCGATCTTACTTTAGATAACGACCATTTGATAATATCACCAATTAGTGAATCAGAAGAATACAGTTTGTCGGCGCTGCTGGCGGAAATATGTGAAGACAATTTGCATGAAGCAGTAGATTTTGGATTACCGGCAGGTAAGGAAGCATTATAATGGTTCAGCCATATATACCAGATCGAGGAGATATTGTCTGGTTGAACTTTACGCCACAGTCGGGGCACGAACAAATGGGAAATAGACCAGCTATCGTATTATCACCAAAACAGTACAATTCCAAAACTGGTCTGGCGATATTTTGTCCTATAACAAGTAATAAAAAGGGATACCCGTTTGAAGTCGTCATACCGGAAAAATTGAAAATTTCCGGTGTCATATTGTCAGATCAAATTAAGAGTCTGGACTGGAAAGCCCGGACAGCGCAATTTGTTGATCGAGTACCTGAATCGGTTACAAAAGAGTGTTCGCTGAAATTGAAGGCATTACTGATAATTAATTAGCTTGGCTTTACTTCATAATCACTGCAGCGGTCGCTTATTCCGGGAGGATTGAATAGCAGGATCAATCCTTGCAATTATCAAAATTATTGAATAGGATTATTGTGGTATCATTCCGAATGTAATTGAATTTGGAACTAACTGTGCCAGCTTGAGTTAACAGTACCCTTTACGCCAGCCGGCGGATGTTTGGCCGGAGTCGGCGTCAGCTGCTTTATGATACCATCGGGGGGAATCAACAATTTAGTGTGAGGGAAGGATGAGACCCACCGTAAAACCACTTTTTCAAATCCTGCCGGTTGATTCATTCATTTTCATAATTGAGAAAGTATCTGATTTATTAACGTCGACAATTGCCTGGCATTCTCATCTAGTACCAATTAAGGCGGAATTAAATCAGGCTATTTACAGCGCTGTTTGTAACAATTCAAAGATTTAGCTATCTAATAATTAAATACTTTTACAAAGGACAGCTATGAGTGGAACCAGGAAGAAATCACTGTTCAGTGAATACAGTCCGCTGAAATTCAAACAATTCCAGATTATGGACGACGAAGGCCGGATTGTCAATCCCGACTGGCTGCCGGATCTGTCGGACGAGCAGCTGCTGGATGCCTATAAATTCATGCATTATGCCCGCACGGTCGATCTGCAGGCGGTATCCTACCAGCGTCAGGGCCGCATGTACACCTATCCGCCGAACCTGGGCCAGGAAGCGATCGGCACCGCCGCCGGGTTCGTGATGCGGCCGGAAGACTGGCTGGTGCCGGCATTCCGGGAATTGTCGGCCTGGCTGCTGAAAGGGGCCACGCTCAACGATATTTTCCTGTACTGGGGCGGCAACGAGGAAGGTTCGCTGTTCTCCGGCGCGCCGAACTTTTTACCGTCATCGGTGCCGATCGCCTCGCAGCTGATTCATGCGGTGGGCATCGGCTATGCCATGAACTACCTGAAAAAAACCGGCGTCGCTTTCGCTTTTGTCGGTGACGGCGGCACCTCCCAGGGCGATTTTCATGAAGCCCTGAACCTGGGCGGGGTCTGGAAATCGCCGGTGGTGTTTATCATCCAGAATAACCAGTACGCGATTTCTGTGCCCGTTGCCAAGCAGACGGCGGCCAAATCGCTGGCGATCAAGGCCACGGCCTATGGGATCGATGGCATCCAGGTCGATGGCAACGACTATTTCGCCATGTACCGTACCTTGACGGAAGCAGCCGAGCACGCCCGTTCCGGCCAGGGTCCGGTGCTGGTGGAAGCGGTCACCTTCCGCAGCGGCGCCCACACCACTTCCGATGACCCCAGCCTGTACCGCACGGCGGAAGAAGAGGAAAAATGGCGGCTGCGTGATCCGCTGCTGCGGCTGGGCAAACACCTGATCGGCCGCAAACTGTGGGAGCCGGGACAGGACGAAGAACTGGTGAACCGCTACAAGCAGGAAATCGACCAGGCCTTCAGCGAATATGAGAAATCACCGGAATACAAACTGGAGGACGTGTTCAAGTATCACTATCGGGACCTGCCCGACGATTTGAAGCGGCAACAGGCCGAGATGGAACGCTTCCTGAACTGGGAAAGGGCGCAGTCATGAAAGTAATGAACATGGTCCAGTCGATCAACGACGCGCTGGCGATCAAATTGCGCGAGGATGCCGGCATCGTGGTGTTCGGCGAGGATGTGGGGGTGGAAGGGGGCGTTTTCCGGGTCACCCAGGGTTTGCAGAAGGAATTCGGCGAGCAGCGGGTGTTCGATTCGCCGCTGGCCGAGTCGGGCATTGTGGGCGCCGCCGTCGGAATGGGCGTCGCCGGTCTGCGGCCGGTGGTCGAAATCCAGTTTTCCGGGTTTGTTTACCCGGCGATCAACCAGATCATCTCGCATGTGGCGCGAATCCGCAACCGCTCCCGCGGGAAATACGCCGCGCCGCTGGTGATCCGCATGCCCTACGGCGGCAGTATCAAGGCGCTGGAACACCATTCCGAAAGCATGGAAGCCATGTTCGGTCATGTCCCGGGGTTGCAGGTGGTCATTCCCTCCACGCCCTATGACGCCAAAGGCCTGCTGATCGCGGCGATCGAATCCGATGACCCGGTGATTTTCATGGAGCCGAAACGGATTTACCGCGCCATCAAGCAGGAAGTGCCGGAAGAGAAATTTTCGATTCCGATCGGCAAGGCCAAAATCCTGCAGGAAGGCACGGGTGTTACGGTCGTGACCTACGGCGCGATGGTCCGCGAAGTGCAGCGGGCCCTGCCGGCAGCCAAGAAGGCCGGGATTTCGGTGGAACTGCTGGACCTGCGCTCGATTTATCCGCTGGACCGCGCCGCCATCCGTGATTCGGTGCGCAAGACCGGGCGGTTGCTGGTGGTTACCGAAGACCACGTCACCTACGGCGTCGGCGCCGAGATCATGGCGATTGCCAACGAAGAAGCTTTTTTGAACCTGGAGGCACCGCCGACCCGGCTGGGCGGTTTCGACACGATCCCGCCGCTGCCGAAAGGCGAGCACTGGTATTTTCAGCGGCCGGAGCGGATTTTTTACGAATTGAAAAAAATTGCCGAGTACTGAGCAAGGATAGGAGCACAGGATGCGATTCATTTTCCGCTTTCCCGACATCGGGGAAGGTATTACCGAAGGCAAGATTGTCGAATGGTACGTGAAAAAGGGCCAGGAAATTAATTCCGGCGATCCGGTGGTCAAAATGGAGACCGACAAGGTGGTTACCGATATTCCCTCGCCCAGGGCCGGGGTCATAAGCGCCGTCTACGGTTCCGAAGGCGACGTGATCAATGTTGATGATTCCCTGATCGAGATCGAAATCGCCGGGGTGGAAGGTGAGGCCGCGCAGGCGATCGCCCGGGAGAAACCGGCGGCCGCCGGTGAAAAACCGGTGGCGGAAAAGGGCTTCGGCGTGGTCGGGACGATCGAAGTCGCCGGCGACGGCGCCTTTTTGCCGGCCAGCAATGAAGGTCTGGAAATTACGACTGACCGTGGTGAAGCACCCGTGACCCGCAAGACGCTGGCGACGCCGGTGGCTAGGGCGGTCGCCAAAGACCTGGGTATCGACATTGACCGCGTAAAGGGTACCGGACCCAATGGCAGGGTATTAAAGGCCGACATTAAGACTTTCCATGAGGTAGCGCCGGGCCTGGCGACGACGGTAACTGCCGCACCACAGGTGCGTTATGAGGCGCTCTCCCAGATGCGCAAGGCGATTGCCCGGAAAATGGCTACTTCCAAGCAGACCGCCGCCCACATGACCATCATGGATGAGGTGGAGGTAAGCCGCCTTGTGGAACTGCGCCGCGAGCATAAGGCGCAATTCGCCGAGTTGGGCCAGAATTTGACCTATCTGCCGTTCGTGCTTAAGGCCGTGGCCCGGTCGTTAATGGAATATCCGGTCTTGAATGCGGAACTTGATCTGGAAAATGAGCGGATGATTTACAAGGATTACTTCAATCTGGGCATCGCCGTAGATACCGAAGACGGACTGGTGGTACCGGTGATCCGCAATGCCAACAAGAAATCGATCCTGGAACTGGCGACGGAACTTGGCGGCATCGCCGAAAAGGCGCGGGAGCGCAAACTGACGCTGGCTGATTTCCGCGACGGTACGTTTTCCGTGACGAATTACGGTTCAATCGGCGGCACATTCGGCGTTCCGGTCATCAACTATCCCCAGGCGGCCATTCTGGGTGTCGGCCGGATCAAGGCCACGCCGGTGGTGCGCGACGGTGAAATCGTAGCGGGCAATATCCTGCCGCTGTCATTGTCGGTCGACCACCGGATTGTCGACGGTGGCGAGGCGACCCGTTTTATGAACCGCGTTATCGGATTTCTGGCGGATCCGGTGGCATTGCTGTTAATCTGAACTTTGACTGGAGGTAACATGGATTATGATCTGATAATCATTGGTTCCGGACCGGCCGGCTACGTGGCCGGAATTCGCGCCGGGCAGATCGGCCTGAAAACGGCCCTGATTGAGCAGTCCAGGATCGGCGGAATGTGCCTTAACTGGGGTTGTATTCCATCCAAGGCGGTTATCGAAAGCGCCAAGCGCTTCCAGTCGCTGGCGGATCTGGCCGCATTCGGGATCGATGGAATCGATCTGAACAAGGTCAGCTTTAACTGGTCCGGTGCCTTGAAACGGTCCGACGGAATTGTCCGCCGGCTGGCCCAGGGAATCGAGTACCTGCTGGCTAAGAATGGCGTTACGGTCATCAAAGGTTCGGCAACTGTCTCCGGTCCGACTACCGTAACGGTCGGAAAACGCAGATTGCAGACCAAAAATATTTTAATTGCCAGCGGTTCGAAACCGGCGCCAATGCCCTATAAAATACCAAAGGAAAAGGTGCTGGAAATACCCGCGCTGTTCAAATTAGACCAATTGCCGCAAAACCTGGTAATCGTGGGATCGAATGCCCATGCCGTCGAATTGACCCAGTTCTTCAGCATGATCGGCAAACCGGTGGTACTGCTGGTCCCGGATCAGAATTTACTGCCTGACGTTGACCCGTATCTGACCAATTTTATTCACAATGCCTTTCGCAAGTCCAAGATCGCGGTCTATGTGGAACCGAAAAAAGTCACCTGCAAAGACGGGCGCCTGGCGGTTAACGGTGAAGCATTCGACTGCGATGCCGTCATCAACGCGACCCAGCGACAGGCGGTGCTGCCGGAGCTCGAGATTGGCCTGGAATTGTATAACGGTTTCATTATAGTGAATGACTATCTGCAGACCAGCAGGGAAAATATCTACGCTGTCGGCGATGTTAACGGTCGCTCGCGTTACGCGCATACCGCCTCGGCCCAGGGTCTGCATGCCGTCAATGTGATCGGCGGGGTCCGGCAGCAGTATCGCGGCCGTAATTACCCGATTAATATTTACACCAAACCGGAGATGGCCCAGATCGGCATGACCGAACCGGAGCTTAAAGTGGAAGGGATCGAGTACAAGGTATCGGAATTCCCGCTGGCGGCCAACGGAAAAGCGTTGACCGAAGGCCAGCGTGAAGGACTGATCAGGCTGCTGTCGGAAAAGCAGTATGGTGAAGTGTTGGGGGTGCAGATCATCGCCACCCACGCCACCGATATGATCTCCGAAGCGGCCGTCCTGATGCAGCTGGAAAGTACCGTTTTCGACTTGTCGAAGGTAGTCCATGCCCATCCCACCGTTTCCGAAATTTATCAGGAGTCCGGTTTCGCGGCCTTCGACCAACCGATTCATAAATAAATCATGACGGTAACGCTGCGCGAATATGATTTTCCCGATCGCCGGTTACTGACGGTCGATGCCGTCGCCGGCCATCTGGTCTGGCAACCGCCGGAGGTCAGTGTTATCCTGGGAGTCAGTAATAAGCTGGAGGAGGCGCTTCACCTCGATCATATCCTGAGCGACCAGATTCCGGTTTACCAGCGTCCCTCCGGAGGTGAAGCGGTGGTGTTGTCCCCGCGAATGCTGGTGATTGCCGGCGTGCTTTTTCCCGTGGAACTGCCCGGTGTCAAAAAGAATTTTCACCTGTTCAATGATCGGATAATCCGCGCCCTGAAAAGTCTGGGCGTCCGGGATTTACGTCACAGCGGAATTTCCGATATTGCTATCGGGGACCGGAAAATTCTTGGTTCGGCACTGTATCACAGTCGCCGGAGGTTGTTTTATCATGCGGTACTGAACGTGAGCGAGTCCACTGAAGTCATCAGTCGCTACCTGCGCCATCCGCAGCGCGAGCCGGATTACCGCCGGGGACGGAATCACTCCACGTTTGTCACGTCGCTGGCCGCAGAAGGGTATCGCTCAACAAATATTGATATCAAACTGGCTTTGGATCGGGAATTTACTATATCAGCAATTGTACTGAAGATGAATACCGGCCAAAAGACTCCGGCCGAATTAATTGCTGTTTAATCGAACAAATCGCTGAAATCATAACCCTGGGCCTGGAAATTGTGCCGGTTGGCGCGCAGGGATTTGACAATCGCCTCGATGGCGATGATATGGGTGATTCCGTAACGTATAGTTTCCTGCTGGCGTAGGAATATTTCACCATGATAGGGCAGGTGGGTGTCAATTTTGTCGGCATCGGTGGTTTTACCGGGTGCCAGTACGTAATCGATATTCGCAGACACGGAACTGGCTAATCCGACCAGTTCGAAATTGGGAATACCGTCACGAATGGCCAGGACGATACCGCCGCTGCTGCCGCGGTTGAAGGGGGCATCGATCAGGAAGCCCCGGTCATTGTCCAGATGCGGGCTGCTGACAATCCCTTTCGTAATCATTTTATTGCCGACCGGGTAGCCGAACAGATAGACAAAACTGCCCCATTCCAGTTCCCGCGCCCGGCCGAACGGATAATTGAAAACCGGGATCGGCGGCACCGGGGTGCTGGTCAATTTCTTGCCGACAATGGCCATATCGAGTTTCTTATCCACAAACAGAATTTCAATATCGCCATCGCCGGGCAGGTCATTGATATAATTGATCTGCCGGTCCTTGATGGCGATACTCTGAATTATTGTCTTATTATCATCGTAATAATTGACCAGCGTGTCGGGCAGACTAACCACGTGGGCGCAGGTTATCAGTGCGATCCGGTTGTTACGGAACTGAATCACCGTCGCTGTTCCCGAAGCCGTACTGTTGTAATGAATTATTTCGCTGGCCTGGCTCGGTAGCGTTGTACGGTCAATCCGGTCATCGGTGAGGCCAAGCGCCTGGTCGAAAACAAAGCTTTTGTAGAAGCCGATAACATTGATCATCTTGACCGTGGCGGCGATTTCCTCCAATTGCCGGGAACTGCTACGGTAGGGGAACTCGGAATCGTATTTCCCGTCGCCGAGGGTAGGGTAGGTAACTTCGTAAATATTACGGGCGCAGGAGGATAGAAATATCAGCATAAAGCAGGATACGATTTGAGGCACAATTCCCCATCGGAAAATGTTGAATTCCCTGGGCGCTGCTACGCTTGGTAATCTTGTGATCATGATAATGACAGTACCGGCGGTTAATTACCATAAATGTAGAATCAGGGACCGATGATAGCAAGACTTAACCGGTTGAATCGACAAATCCCGTCCAGTAAATATTTGATAGTGCCGTGCCTGATTATGTTCGTAAACTTTTCGCCGATATCGACCGGCGAAAGGCGATTTATTGACAGAACAGGCACTCCAAAATAATTGAATTATGCAAGAACCGTACAACCATAAAGCAATCGAAAAAAAGTGGCAGGATTTCTGGGAAAAAACCGGATTATTCAAAGCCACGGAAGATTATTCCAAGCCGAAATATTATATCCTGGACATGTTTCCCTATCCATCGGGGGCCGGTCTGCACGTGGGGCATCCGTTAGGGTACACGGCCACCGATATTCTGGCGCGCTATAAGAGAATGCGCGGATTTAACGTGCTGCATCCGATGGGCTGGGACGCATTCGGCCTGCCGGCCGAGCAGCATGCCATCCAGACCGGTACCCATCCGGCCGTCACCACGCACAAGAATATTGATAATTTTCGCCGTCAGATTAAAACACTGGGTTTTTCCTACGATTGGGACCGTGAAGTAGCTACCGCCGATCCGGATTATTATCGCTGGACGCAGTGGATTTTCATTCAATTGTACAAGAAAGGTCTGGCCTATCAGGCCGAGGTTCCGGTGAACTGGTGCGCGGAATTGGGCACCGTGCTGGCCAATGAGGAAGTTATCGATGGTAAATCGGAGCGGGGCGGATACCCGGTCCAGCGGATACCACTGAAACAGTGGATGCTGCGGATAACCGATTATGCCGAAAGCCTGCTTAAAGGACTGGAGGAAGTCGATTGGCCGGAAAATATCAAGGACTTACAGCGTAACTGGATCGGTCGTTCCGAAGGTGCTGAAGTAATATTTGGTTTACCTGCCATAAACGAACATATTACTGTATATACGACGCGACCCGATACTCTGTTTGGCGCCACTTACATGGTGCTTTCGCCGGAGCATCCGCTGGTCGAAAGACTTGCAGCTCCGGAAAAATCAAAGGAAGTTAAAGTATATATTGAAGATGCTTCGCGGAAATCGGAATTGGACCGAACCGAGCTGGCGAAGGACAAAACCGGTGTTTTCCTGGGTACTTATGCCATCAACCCGGTTAATGGCGAGGAACTACCAATCTGGATTTCCGATTATGTTTTGATGTCCTATGGTACCGGTGCGATTATGGCGGTACCGGCTCATGACCAGCGCGACTGGGAATTCGCCCGGAAGTTCGATCTGCCGATCCGGATGGTGGTAGCCGGAGGCGATATTTCGCAGGCGGCATATACCGATATCGCCGAAGGCCGGATGATCAATTCCAGCACACCCGATGGTGATTTCAGTATCGATGGTTTACCGGTGAAGGAAGCTATAATAAAAATTACCGAGTGGATGGACGCAACCGGAAAAGGGCGGAAAGCGGTCAACTATAAATTACGTGACTGGCTGTTTTCACGGCAAAGATACTGGGGTGAGCCGTTCCCGGTTATTCATTATGCTGATCGCCGGGAATTAGTGGATGAAGCGGATTTGCCGGTCGTGCTGCCAGAGTTGCAGGATTATAAACCGAGCGGCAATGGCGAACCACCGCTGGCCAATGCCCGGGAATGGCTAAGTGTTACCGATCCGATAACCGGAGAAAAAGGTCTGCGGGAGACAAATACAATGCCGCAATGGGCCGGATCCTGCTGGTATTATCTGCGGTTTATCGACCCGCGGAATACAACCGCCGCCTGGAACTTGGATAAGGAAAAATACTGGATGCCGGTCGATCTTTACATCGGCGGCCAGGAACATGCCGTGCTGCATCTGCTGTACGCCCGATTCTGGCATCATGTACTGCATGATCTGGGGCTGGTATCGACACGGGAACCATTCAAAAAGCTGTTCAATCAGGGCATGCTGCTTGGTGAAGACGGCTCCAAGATGAGCAAATCCCGGGGTAATGTAGTGAATCCCGATGAAGTCGTCGAAAAATACGGCGCTGATTCGATGCGCATGTACGAAATGTTCATGGGACCACTGGACAAATCAAAACCGTGGAGCACCAAAGGTCTGCAGGGCTGTTTCCGGTTTGTGAATCGGGTCTGGAATATTTTCGATGAAGAAAACATAAAAATATTCAGCGATGCACCGGAACTACCGGAAACACAGCGGCTGTTGCACCAGACGATCCGCAAAGTCACGGAAGATATCGAAGGACTGCATTTCAACACGGCCATATCCCAGATGATGATTTTCGTCAATCATCTGTATGCCGTTAAAAGGGTTCGCACGGATTCAATAAAAGCGCTGGTGCAGTTGCTAAGTCCGTATACGCCGCATCTGTGCGAAGAGTTGTGGCAGCGGCTGGGAAAAACAGAAACGTTGACTTTTTACCGCTGGCCGGATTTCGATCCTGAACTAGCCCGCGAAGATAAAATAACGATCGCAGTCCAAGTAAATGGCAAACGGCGCGGCGAAATCGAAATCATCGCAACGGAAGATAAAGACATCGTGCTGGAACGCGCAAAAAATGAAAGTAACGTTAAACGTTTTCTGGAAGGGCAGTCCATCGCCAAGGAAATTTATGTGCCGGGTCGGCTGGTAAACCTGGTAGTGCAATAACCGATACAATTAAAGCATATTATACATAATATATATTATACGCCTACGAGATTATTTGTATCCAATGCAACCTTGAATCGCTCCAGGTCTTCTTTGGCACCGATAATTATCGCTTTCTGGGTCTGGTCAAGTAAATAATCCGGTGGCGGGTTGATCTCTACTTTCCCATTCTTTTCGATTATACCGAGTACCATCAGATTATAATCCTCACGTAATCGGGAATTCCGCAATTGCAGACCGTCGAGATATGGTGCAATGCCCAGCGTAATCTGATCGATACCGAATTCCAGGGAGCGATCTTTTTCAATATCGGTTTTTATTTCGACGATATCATTCAAATCCGGCGCCAGCAATAGTTCGGTCATTTTATGACCGCCGGTCACATAGGGATTAACGACTTTATTGGCTCCGGCCCGACGGAATTTCTTATCCGAGCCGATCGTGCTGCAGCGAGTCAAAATAAACACTTTGGGATTCAGCGTCTTTACTGTCATAGTGACAAATAAATTATCCGGGTCGGAACCCAGCGTGATCACCACACCTTTGGCATGCTCGACGCCGGCACTGACCAGAATATCCTCATTGGTTGCGTCACCGGCAATATGCGTATAGCCTTTTTCATTCAACATTTCGATGTTCATGTTGCGTTGCTCAATCACTACGAAGTCCCGGCGTTTATGATGCAGTTCGTCGCAGATGACTTCGCCCATGCGGCCAAATCCGCAGACAATGTAATGCTCTTTCATTTTCGCAATCCGATTTTCCATACGTTTCCTCCGGTAACTCTTCATATCAACCATTTCCTGGATAAACTGAGTTGCTATGAAGGTAATTCCGCTGACACCAAAGATGATGACGATTATCGTCCACAGACGCGTAAGTGTATTTAATTCATGAATTTCACCGTAGCCGACCGTCGATAAAGTAATAATCGTCATGTATAGACTGTCCAGCAGCGTCCAGTTCTCACCACCTAAAAAATAAAAACCCAAACTGCCACCGATTACCAACGCCAGCAGATAGACTAAAACACGTCTAAATCCGGATTGTGGCCAAAAACGTTGGCTATTGAACAACATTTTCCAACCATTCCCGATATTGTTGATTGATCGAGTCGATCTTGACGGCAATTATTTCCGGAACGGCATAGGCGTGAAGCTGCCGGATCCGGGCAAAAACGTGCTCTTGCCGTTCTGCGGTCGTTTTGATTAACAATACGACTTCATTTTCCTGTTGGATGCTTCCCTCCCAACGGAAAAATGATTTTACAGCGGGTAAAATATTGACACAGGCTGCCAGTCGCTGCTCCAGTAATTCCAGGGCGATCGTTTCCGCTGCCGTCTCCGACGCAGCATTGGTCAAGACAATAATGGCCTGTTTTGCTGTATTCCGCATCGTCTGATTTTACTTACAGACATTTTACAATTGCAAAATAATCATATTCTTAAATTGGCAATTATTGTAAGTCTACAAAAAAACCCCTTTTCAGGGGTTTACGTACGCCCAGCAGGATTCGAACCTGCGACCTCATGCTCCGGAGCAATGCACCTCACCGACGATAAACCGTTATCGCTGCTGCAAATTAGTCCTGATTTTGCCTCTTTTTGAACGCATATAATGCCAGCAGGTGTCAGACGTGCAAGCATTAACCGGCCAATATCCTTTCCACCTGACTACTGACCATTTCCTGTTCCCTGGTAATCGGAACACCATCCACGATCGGGTTGACCAAGACAAACAATGTCTCAATGTCGCAGCGGTCGAAAAATACCAACCTACCACATTTCCGGTGCCGAATTTTCTTCAGTCTAACCAACTTATACAATTTCGATGTACTGACTGGATATTGCTTCGCTGCTTCCTCTATCGAAAGCAAATCAAGTTTTGAATGATCCATCTTCCTCACCTTATATCGCAAATGCTAATTCAGTGTGTTTACTTTGACCCATGACAAAATTATTAGCCAGGATCAATGACCTTGAAGCCCCATCGACGGTTTTGCAATAATCTTTGAAATCGCAAATCCCGCAGTGATCCCCCGACCAGGGGAACGGTTCTACCCTGTTCACAATTGCCCGGTTCATCTGGATAACCTTATTGTAGACTTCCTGCATAGTCAGTGTAGAATGATATACATAGTGGCGCGATAGATACTTGGCCGCCGAATACCCGGGATCCTTCCCATCCATATCGGTATATTCTTCGATAATCCTGTCGCAATAATCCTGCACGGTATCTTTCACCCTCTGTCTGATGCCGGGTTTTATTAATACCGTATAAAGAGCGCCCCTTGTAATTGAGTCCCTCCAAACGTTGTTCGCTGCAAATACATATATTTTAATCTGCTCATCCAAGGGGAGATCAGCAACCTGTCTCGGCCCCCACCAGCCATTAGCACGAGTCTTGATTTCGTGGATATAATGATGTTCTCCGGTTTCGTTTTTCAGCCGGCCATCAATTTTTCCAGTCAAAATAAACTCATGGAAATCAAGCTGGAATTCAGCTTCCGTCTCAACCATCTGGATATTCTCTTTAAGGTAGCATTCTCTGTAATATAACCTGAGAAGCCCTTCAACAGTCGCCATCTCGATTTTTGCTACTTCAGGCGTAAAGTTCGGGTCTAACTGCATGGCGAATTCATGCTCTGGCTTTAAGTGTTCTCGTACCTTCCGGATAATCTCATCCTGCTTAAAGTGATACTTATACATCTGGTCGATAAACTCATGTACAGCGCCACCAACACGAAAGAAATGAAAGTCGGAATCCTTGGTTCTCAATTTCTTCTCGTACCTCAAGTGATGCGCGAGGGTGCAACCTTGAGCCGTTCTAAGTTCGGAATATGTTCGGTATATTGGCATATCCTTATCCTTTGTTAAGATTCAACTATCTCTACAAATCGTTGAATATGTTGCACTATTCGGACAAAAACAAACCCGTCTTGGGCGGGTTTCTCACAGTTTTTATGTTTACTGTGCTTCGGAATTCAATTGTACTACTGCAACTGAAGGACTGCTGATACTTCCTTCCGGCAGCTCAAGACTAACTGCTGTGTTAACCTGCATGATAATTGCACTTCGAGCAGTTTCATAAAGATTTGTTCTAACCCCAATCACTTGCATCTGTGCCATCAAAGAAACTATCTCGCCATAATACGTATCATTTCTCAGTAATTTCTTCAATAATGGGTACTCACAATTATTTCCCCCAAACATGACATCGAAAATTTGTTCAAATGTTCTACCGTCCAAGTCACTCATAATATGCAATTCCTTCAACGTTGTTGTTAATTGTGTGTGTGTCAATTTATCTCCCATTGTCCGCAAACGTTAATAATGAACATGAAAGTCGACACCACAATTTAATACACAGTTTTCATTAAACAATATATTGATTTCGTCCAATATATTGTATAATTTCCACTGTGCTTATGTCGGACCATCACCGGCCGCAGCTTCGGAAGCAACAACGGCAGCAAGCACGGGTAGAATTCCTAACAGCATAACAGGGATCATTAAATCAATGGAGCAATCTGTAAGTACAAATCCTGCACTCATTCAACGTGGGAAGCGATTGCAGAGGGTTCGCGCGGCGAACAACCTATCATTGGGGGATCTCTCAAAAAAGACCAACTGCTCAAAGTCCACACTGAGTCTTGTAGAACGCGGAAAAGTCGAACTGTCTGGTGATAAAATCATCAGCATATGCAACACATTCAAAATCACGACGGATTACTTACTCTTCGGTACTGAAGATAACAGAGACAAATCCCTATCGAAATACATAGATCAATGTCCAACGCTTATTAACGACATGGACTATCTATATAAGAATGGCCTCCTAAACCAGGCAATCCATCATCACGTAATATTGCACAAACATAATCCAAAACTACATGATCTTATCAGAGGATTTCTTGACAGCGAAATAGCGTCAAACGCTTAGATTATATCCAACATGGCGCTGAAGGCTTCAGGGGATTCTTTTGCAACAGCAAAGCGGCATCCTCTGTCTAAGCCTTCAGCCCTTAAATATTTCTGACCTTTCCCTTCCAAAATTTTCTTCACTTCGGGGCTCCGGCACTCAGAGTCATCGACAAACCGATCCCCGGTAATTAATAATCCGACACATTCCCAACATGATATTGCACTCATTTAGTCCTACTGTTCATTTTATTCAACTTTTAGGGCAAACTAAATGTCATCTAATTCCAGTGAAAAATTATCCAGATCATTAAGACCGTCCAGAAAGCCTAATTCTCCTGCTGGTTCTTCAATTACACCCTGGGCAGTATGGAATTGAGTCAAATCCGCTGTCGCTGATATTGCTTCGTCGGTGATAGAGCGGTAATTGCTTTCAAGCACCTCGCACAAAAAATAACCGCCGCCGCTTTCATTAACACGATTTAACAGAACTTCTGCTATCTCACCGCTACCGTGCTGAATATCTGCGACAAACCCTTTCCCGTTTTTTCGCACATTATGAACTGGGAAGGAATTTAATGCTGTGTACTTTCCACTACCGGCTTTCGACAATATCGCCGCCACTACTGTGTATTTCATTCTTTCTCCTTCGATTCATTATTGTCCAAAATTCTCAGTCCGGCACTAACAATATGATCTACCATCTTCGTCATTGACCATCTTCTCTTTTTGGCTTCGCCGGAAATAATATTGTAAAACGCAAGGCGGACATTCACTGTCCTTCTTGGCTCGTTCTCTAAGTTCGTGACTTGCAATAAATCATCGAAATATGCAGTAATATGTTCCTTTTTGAAAAACAGCATTCCGCTCTTCTTGAACGACTTCAACCCCTTGTCCATCCAGTTATACACCGTTTGGCGGGACACTCTGGCAATCGTCTGGATTTCTGCGATCGTGAATTCTTCCTTCGTTCGCAACGCCTCGGCGATTATATCAATTTCCTGCTGGGTATATTTCTTTGGCATAACTGCTGTCTCAGAAATTACATTGCCAACACAGTTGTCAACAATTGAATTATAATCTGTACTCTTTTCTATAATCGCTTTTTCATCTTCCATCATTGACCTCAATCAAATATTTGTTTACAATAACCCATCGTCGGCAAAGCTACACTTCCCTGCCCCAGCAATTATCAGATGATCGTGAAGGGCAACGTCTACCGTTTTAAGTGCGGCTTTTATCCTGGCTGTAACGTCAATATCCTCACGGCTTGGTCGAAGGTTGCCGGACGGATGGTTGTGGGCGCAAATTATCGCTGCAGCATTCATCTCCAGCGATCTCTTAGCTATTTCTCTGGGGAATACGCCGGCTTTTGTTAACGTTCCCTTGAACATGATCTCACCGGCAATAAACTTGTTGCAACCATTTAAAAAGATCACTGCAAAACATTCTTTCCCAGTATTACCTGATAGCATCCCCGTAAAATGCCGAGCAGCGATATCAGAATTGTTGACTTCAGTTCCAGGCTGGATGGAAAAACGCCGGTGATATTCAGCTTCAATTAATTGATCAGACACCGTATCCAACTTCAAAGCTGCCATTCATTAACCTCCTTGATAAATCCTGTTTTATTCACACACTACGGGCAACCTCGGCAAACAATGTGAATTGTTCGCCAAGGGCTAAATAGTTACCAAACCACCTATGAAATCCATCAATTCAGGCTCAGTCACATCGCTGATCTTCTTTGGATATCTAGAGAACCGATCCGGTGCAATGTCCCGAAGTTTTTTTGGCCCAAAGTGCAAATCGCGCTCAATCCGCAGTCCCACAGGGCCAACCACTTCATCCAGCTCATCTAAGCTGAATGAACCAAACTCCATTTCAAATCCATCGACTAAACCAAAGAAAATTCTATCCTCCGGATTGTACTCGTATGCGTACCATGTCCAGTGAGTCCACGGTGTAAAAAACTTCACATAGATATTCAAATCCGCCAAATCCTTCATCTCCGTATTGGCGTAAAACCTATCCGGCTTTAAAAAAGGTAAAACCTCTATCGGATGAATTAAATTGTGTGCGCGATCGGCCTCCGGCTCCCGCGTATCGTATGATGCCGTGAACATCCTTTTCTCAATATCCACATTGCCAATCTTAAAGCCCTTTGCGAATTTCCACGCTTCCGGTACTAACAAATCCATTGAGTAAGTGACATATCTACCTTCGGTATAAACACTTATACCAGGTCGATTACCTGTCGTCTTTGATAGTATTGGCGAATGCTCCCCATAGTACTTGTCAGGGATGGGAAAATTTTGATGTACTTTGTACATAAACACATCTCCAAATTTTAATACTTCTATTATCTTCGAGATATTCATTGTCGATAGTTTTTGATGTAAGAGTAAGGCTCCTTCACAATTCTGCGGATAAGTCTCGTTTTGCATCATGTTTTGCCTCACCATCTCACCCCTTTTAAAATCGCCCGCTTAAACAGTCGGGAATTATCTGAACAGGCGCACTGCTGCTGGAGAGCAGAATTAAATTTTCCCTAATACTCCATGTAAATCCCAGACATAATCCGCATTCCACGAATAACCAGGTTGCGATCGTTCAGCACCTTCACCCTGGGATGATATAACCGCCTAACTTCTGGCCCCACCATCGTTTTTACCATAGTATGGGCTATCGAACCGTGTTTCACGTTCCAGCCGGTACTCCATCAAATGCCTTTCAAATGACGGCTTCATCCCCGTTGGGTTTGGAACGTAATCAACTTCGCCCCACTTCGTTAAACTTAATTCGGTCTTATAACTTTCCGTTTTCTTCTCTTTCTTGGCTATCCATTCCGGCTTAGTACCCAGCATAACCTGCTTCCACTGTTTATGCTTACATTCATCAACGAAAGGGCATTTACCACAATTCTCATCGATCTTCCATTTGGACTTGACATCCCAGAAAGCAAACGTCTCTGGAAATACCTTCAATTCTTGATACATAGCCGTCCATAAAGCTTCATCGCCAATGATAACCTGATACCCTGGAAGGTAATCGTATACTTCAAGGCCAAGATCCTCAACTAATTTTCTGTCGCCGCCGTATATCGGGAAAACCATTTTTGCAAGTTCGTTTTCCTTCAGGCCAGTTACCTCTAATCTGACTTCGACTGTATTGATTATTCTCAAGTCCAGTTTGCTCATCCTACCCTCAATGTGTGATGTTAAAACCGCCAACAAACGACCACATCAACGCCACCGCTATCAATATTTTTAGTGTTATTGCTTGCCACGGATTCATGATGAAAAAGATTTGAACTCGATCTCTATACTTCTTCTTCAATCTGATTCCCATAACTACTGATTCCTTTATCGTGTGTGGTTGTTATTGAACCTGTGATAAATTCTTCAGACCAAATTCGCCGTGTCAAGTATAATAATTCACAAGTAGATTTTATTTTTTTACGATTGCCCGCGACCAGCCAAGGACAAATTGCCGGTTCGGTCTTGCGGCGGGATGTATTCTAACCCAAGCTGCATATACACGTCGATTTCCAGATCGAAGTATCGCACCTCACCATCTATCGTTATGCACTTATCATTCAACGACATTCCCAGATCCTGGGCTAATTGTCTCAATGCGATATTATGCTCTGCGGGGCCAGTATGATGAATCAACGCAGCACCAGTCTCTTTAGTCAGGTGAAAACTTAAATCCACCTGTTTACCGAGAACCATCATCCGCGCTTTTCGATTCCCGCACATTTCCAAATTAAAATCTGCACTTGTCGATGCGAACTGGCATACTAACTCTGGCATCTTGGCCATCTGATCTATTCCTGCGAAGAAGAATACCATGTCCAAATCGCCTACTGTCCCCTTCATCCGGCGAAGACTGCCTAAGAAATTCATCGCCGACCATAGTAGCGATCCGCACATTTTCTCCGAAGCTAACACCAGCCCCTTCCACACTATTAATCCAATACCAAGGGCTTCATCACTCGACATTGATTTTTTCATATTACAACACTCCTTATTATTCCTACTTTGCTGTGTTTACACATTATCTTCGTTGCAAATAAAAAGAAATTCGACGCCCCTACCGTGTTGGCTATTTCATGGTGCTGAGGATCAAATTACGATCAAGCACTTTTTCCCAATCACGAAACATTTCACCCATGACACATCCGACATTAAGCTCATACTACTTTTTCTTCCTGTTTCCCGATTTGAGAAACTGTGTGTAGTAAAAGCATATGCAGGGTAAAAAGTGGTTGTCAATATTAAAAATTCACATATAGACGTTAAATAACATAAAAGATACTTTATTGTGTTTAACCGGAAAAGATTTAATCAGGGCATAAATATTTGTAAACTTTAAGACAGTATAAACAACATTGCGCACAATGGAAAACATACTGGTCTTAAAAAGGGACTATTAGGATGGCGGAAATTCAGCATTGTGAGCACCTGGATCAGGCCGTTATGGACCATTTGAAAGTCAAGTTGAATAACTTTCCAGAATTGGAAATGACGGCCGCGACCTTCGAAATGTTAGGCAATTTATCGCGCTTGCGGATTCTTTATATTTTATTCGAAATTGATCATTGTAGCGTAAATCAATTGGCTGAAGTGATGGACATGAGCGCGGCGGCTCTTTCCAATCATCTGCGCTATCTGCGCGATCGTAAACTGGTGAAAACGCAGCGCGATGGTTCTAATATCTATTATTCGTTGGCTGCCAGTGAAAAGGCGGCGGAGGCATGTAAAATCGCCAAGCGGATACTGGGTATGAATAATCCTGCTTCATAAACATTATAATAATGCTCTTAAAGCGTCTGCAATTCTTCCTAAGAAATCCATCGCTTCGTCGAGTTTACAGGAAGTACTTGGCCCTAGGGTAGAAATCCCCAGACCATATGAGCAATTAACTACAAACAGGCTGTATGACTTCGCATACTGTCCATTTTTTTATTGCAAGATCACATTAACTGTGCTACAATTCCAACCATGCAAGAGCCGATCAAAGATTCAGCCCGCTTTTCCTGGCATGAAGTTGTTGAGGTAGCCCTCTACCGACTGGATATCAATGCTACGCCGAAACCCATGTCAGTGAAAGAAGAACGCCCACAATACGGAGGGAAAAAATCATGATGACACTGCGACTTTTTTCCAGGAAATTCGAAACCATACCAACTACCACAGCTTGGTATCTTTCGGATTTGGCAGAGGCACTCGGTAAGCAGGATTTATTTACCCGGCAATCACCACAACGTCTTAAAATGCTTCGTGAGCACGCTCTCATTGAAAGCGCCGTGTCCTCCAACCGAATCGAGGGCATCGCAGTCGATCAAACCAGGATTGCCACTGTTGTCTTCGGCAAATCGCTCCTGCGGGATCGGGATGAAGAAGAAGTCCGAGGCTATCGTAATGCTCTGACTATGATACACGAGCAAAGTACAAAACTCCCGGTTTCGGAAGCGATGATTCAAAAGCTCCATCGTCTGACACGTGGTGAGAATTGGGAAGCTGGAAAATATAAGGAAAAGGATGGTGACATTATCGAATGCTTCCCTGATGGCCGCTCAAGAATTCGTTTCAAGACCGTACCTGCCGCCGATACACCAGCCAGTATGCAAGAACTTGTGGAAACCTATAATGAAGCAATCAGGGAACGTATAATACCGCCATTGGTACTCCTGGCTGCTTTTAATCTGGATTTTCTTTGCATACATCCATTCCGCGATGGAAATGGGCGGGTTTCCAGGCTCCTGCTACTCTTACAATGTTACCATTTTGGTCTCGAGGTTGGTCGCTATATCAGTCTGGAACGCCTGATTGAGGAAAATAAAGAACGGTATTATGAAACTCTGGAGCAGAGTTCTCAAAATTGGCATTCCGGCGACCACGATCCCTGGCCATATATCAACTATGTTCTTTACACTATTAAGACAGCCTACTGCGAGTTCGAACAGCGCCTCGGACAGCTTCAAAGCCCGAAAGGTGAGAAAACCAACCTGGTGCTGCAAGCGATTGACAAAACGTCAGGTTCTTTCAGCGTCGCCGAACTACTAAACAAGTGTCCGAATGTCGGTATCGATATGATCCGGAAGATATTGAAAAACCTGCGGGCGCAGGAGCATGTCGAATGTCTGGGGCGCGGACAGAACGCCCGCTGGCAGAAAACTGATCGTTGGCAATTAGGTAATGTCGAATGAATTGGGTAACGATTTGGGTACTG
>JBDRBK010000197.1:0-7295 GCA_043822705.1 Fidelibacterota bacterium | reverse complement strand
GCATCAAACCAGGTATTGCCAACCCCGCAATCTACAACTACGGGAACATTCAGCGGCAGCGCATTTTCCATCTCGGCAAGCACCAGGGACCGCAACTCATCCAGCTCATTTTCCGGCACTTCGAACAGTAATTCGTCGTGTACCTGCAGTATCATCTGAGCCTCAAGTCCGCGCCGCAGGATTTCGCCATCGATCCGGATCATGGCCAGTTTGATCATCTCGGCCGCCGTGCCCTGAATCGGCATATTGATCGCCATCCGTTCCGCCGCCTCGCGCTGGTTCCGGTTGCTGCTGACCGCATCCCAGACCGGCCGGCGGCGCCCCAGAACGGTTTCGACATAGCGATCGGTTCGGGCCTGCTCCAGCGTCCGTTCGATGTAATCCCTGATACCGGCGTACTGGCGGAAATAGGTATCGATCAGATGCCGCGCTTCTTCCCGTGGCAATCCCAGTTCCTGGCTCATCCGGAATGGACCGGCCCCGTACATGATGCCGAAATTGACGATTTTGGCGGTCCGCCGCATCTCCGGCAGCACATCTTCCGGGGCGACGCCGAAGACCAGACTGGCGGTGCGGGTATGAATGTCTTCGCCACGATTGAATGCTTCAATCAGGCCGGGATCGCCGCTGAGATGAGCCATGATCCGCAGCTCGATCTGGGAATAGTCGGCGGCCAGTATCCGCCAACCGGGGCGCTGGGCCCGGAAAGCCTTGCGGATTTCCCGGCCTTCTTCCCGCCGGATCGGTATATTCTGGAAATTCGGGTTGGTGCTGGAAAGCCGTCCGGTGGCGGCGATGGTCTGGTTGAAAGTGCTGTGAATCCGCCCCGTTTCGGGGTGGACCAGTTCCACCAGGGCATCCAGGTAGGTGGATTTGAGTTTGGCCAGCTTGCGGTACTCCAGCATCAGGGCCGGCAGCGGGTGCTCGTTCTTCAAAGCTTCCAGCACATTCTCGGCGGTGGAACGCTTGCGGACCGGCCGCAGACCGATCTGATCGAACAGAATCTGCGCCAGTTGCTGGGTGGAATTGATATTAAATTCGGTACCTGCCGTATTGTGGATCGCCAGCACCAGCAGGTCCAGTCGCCGGCTGAATTCAACCGACATCTCGGCCAGCATGTCCGGATCAACATAGACACCGGCATTTTCCATCCGGGTTAGGACCGGTATCAACGGCAGCTCGATCCGGTTATAAAATTCCTCCAGGCCGGCGGCCGCCAGTTCCTTGCGGAACAGCGGTGTCAATTGACCGGCAATGTCGGCATCCTCGGCGGCATAGAAAGCGGCCCGGTCGAGGTCCACCTGGTCGAATGTAATCTGATTCCGGCCGCTGCCGATCAGGTCGGTGATCGGCACCATCGTGTAATTCAGGTATTCCCGGCTGAGGTTGTCAAGTTTGTAGGAACGCAATTCGGGCTTGATCAGATGGGCGGCGATCATCGTATCGAAGGCGATTCCCCGGACTTCGATTCCATGGCGTTTGAGGACCAGCGCATCATATTTGATATTCTGCCCGGTCTTGCGAACAGCGGGATTTTCCAGGAGCGGTCGGACCGCTTCCAGGACGTAGCGCAGATCGTCCTCAGCAAAATTATTGCCGGTCTTGTCCAAGTAATCGACGGGAATATAAACACCGCTGTCGGGGCGGCAGGAAAAACTCAATCCGACGATCCGGGCCCGCATCGGGTCCACCGATGTCGTTTCCAGATCGATGGACAGAAAATCGTCCGGCGGGATTTGTGTCACGAAGGCCTGGAGATCATCAGGGGTGCTGATTGTCCGGTAATCCTTGTGAATTTCCGGTGTTGGCAGGGCGCCCCGGAAATTCTCTAACTGGCGGACCAGTCCGCTGAATTCCAGGCGCCGGAACAGATTTTCCAGCTCGTCGAAATTAAACGCGCTGCGGGTCATTTCGGGGATGGCGTAGTCCAGTTCCATCCCGGTATCAATCGTGACCAGCTCCCGGCTCAATAACGCCTGTTCGCGGCATTCCAGCAGACCGCTCTTGACACGCTTGTTGGTTACCAGTTCCGCGTTATCCAGGGCGTTTTCCAGGGAGCCGAATTCATGAATCAGTTTTACGGCGGATTTCTCGCCGACTCCCCGCACGCCGGGTACATTATCGGAGGAATCGCCCATCAGTCCCAGCAGATCGATGATTTTTTCCGGTGGCACCCCCCACTTGTCAATTACCCCCTGCCGGTCCACGATCACCGGTTCCTGGGTGCGATGGGAAGTGGTATATAAAAAGACGTGATCGTTCACCAGTTGCATGAAATCCTTGTCGCCACTGACAATATAAACATCCATGTCGTGCTCGGCCGACTGCTTTGCCAGGGTACCGATAATGTCATCGGCTTCGTAGCCCGGTTTAATCAGGGTCACGATATTCATTGCTTCCAGCAGTTGCCAGAGATGCGGCAACTGTTCCACCAGCTCCTCGGGCATTTTTTCTCTGGTCGCTTTGTACTCGGGATAGCGCTCGTGCCGGAAGGTCTTTTCCTTGGCGTCGAATACTGCCGCCAGATAATCCGGCTGCTCGGATTGCAGCAGTCGGAAAACCTGGTTGATGAAACCAAACAAGGCGCTGGTAGGCAGGCCATAACTGGTTATCAGGGGATTGCGGATAAAAGCAAAATGGGCCCGGTAAAGCAGAGCATAGCCATCGAGTAAAAATAATTTCTTAACGCCGGATTGTGATGTTGTCATGGCGGCAAAATTACACCTTTAGCCGACGAAGCTCAAACGGGGAATTACGCTAAACCGGCAATCCGAACAAGCTTAATACCAGCCGGATTGTCAATATTCAACCGGATGCACCGATCAATGTCATTGAAATACTTGGATTTTCTCGATTCAATTGCTAAACTTACAGCGGTGTATTGATAATATCGTACCTATTCATTTGCACTAATTGATTATGGGTATATAGTCGCCGGGGCACTGATACTGGTTTTTCCGTCGGGAGTGTTGGTGATATGAGTTCGAAGTTAAGTGTGCCCCCGCCCTGTTCAAGTTACGCAGACCGCTTTACACGTTAGCACTCCTGGTTTCCGCTGAAACTCCGTGATTATTTCATCAACCGGAGGGTGTTTGCATGACTGCCAGTGATTGTCGAGGTGCAACCGGAACGATCGACACAAGTCTGAATTCAATTTCAGCTGAAAATAAGGCCGTGGCCCGGTCTGATCGGTTTCAGTCGCTAACGGAAAAACTGTGCCAGCAGGAGATTGGCTTACGCCCTGTTACCAGGCAGGATACTGATTTTTTAGTGCGATTATATTCCGGCACCCGGATCGGCGAACTGGAAACCACCGGGTGGAGTGATTCCGCAAAAGCTGCTTTCTGCAAAATGCAGTTTGAGTTACAATCGCGCCACTATTCACAATATTACCCGGATATTGAACAATATTTGGTCATCGTCGATGACAATCAGGTCGGGCGCCTGTATCTCGAAGAGACCGGCAGCGAAATCCGGATCATCGACATCATTATCCGGCCAGAATTCCGCTCCCGGAGGATCGGCCAGCGGATCATCACCGCCATTCTTGACGACGCCAACCGGAAAACACTAGCGGTGAGCCTGCATGTCGAAAAAAATAATCCGATCTTGAAGTTTTATTTGGCGCAGGGTTTTCAAATCGGCGCCGACCGGGACGTTTATTTTTTTCTGGAAAGACCGCCGCAAACACCGCCGACGAATCAGCAGGTACCGGAATGACCGCCAAATTGACCAAAGCCAGCTTTGAGCCATTTCTGGATACCGAATTTGAAATAGTTATCGGTAATGATGGTTCATTACCGATACGTCTCATTGAGGTGACCGAAAAACACACCGCTGCCATTGAAAGCTACACCCTGCTGTTCCGGGGACCGAAAGATCGCTATATCAGGCACGACACCCACCCTGTTCACCATCCCGAAATGGGTGAATTGAACCTGTTTATCGGACCGGTCATGTACCCCAAACAGGACGGTATTTACTATGAAGTGATCCTGAGTTATTTAAGGCGGTCATGACCACAATGTTTACTAGTAAAACAACCAACCAAGGAGTAAATCATGAGTGAACCCTTTATCGGCGAAATTCGGGCCTTCGGATTTAACTGGGCGCCCAGGGGCTGGAGTACCTGCGACGGCCAATTAATTTCTGTGATGGACAATCAGTCATTGTTTTCGCTGATTAGTAATACCTACGGGGGCGATGGCCGGACCAACTTCGCTCTGCCGGATTTACGGAGCCGCCTGCCCATGCATCAGGGTGCCGGAATCGGCCTGACACCAAAATACATCGGACAACGGGGCGGTCTTGAATACGCTCAAATGTCAATTAACGAAATGCCCGCTCACAGCCATCCCGCCACCGGCGAAACAACCGTTACTCAGACAGTACCGGCGGCGGCAACCATGACTGTGATGAATAAAGGTGCCACTCTTGCGGATCCGACTAATAACTATCTTGCCAAACCCGCCGACACTAATCCGATCTACTACAACCGCAGTTCGAGTCCGGTTACATTAAACGCAAACTCAGTGCAGGTTACCCAGCCAGAATACACTGGTGCAACTACCGTTACTGTGGGTAATGCCGGCGGTAATCGGATGTTCTCGACAATCAGTCCCTACCTGGTGCTCAATTACTGCATCGCCCTGGATGGGCTCTACCCCAGCCGGTCTTAACAGTTAACTGACATATCCTCCCGGAGGTCTCAGATCTTCGGGAGGATTATTAATCCTCAACATTGAATACATTTACCAAATATGGAGGATAAAGATGAGACAAAATATGATACAACTAAGCCTAATATTTTTACTATTGTCAGGAATTGTTTTAGGTACTGACTACACCGCTGATTTATGCACGGGAGGAACTGTCACGGCTCAATCTGAAAATGATGGCTGCGAGGCATTCAAGGCATTTGATAATAATACCAGCGCAAGCAGCTGGGAATCTTGGGATTCGGCACCACAATGGCTACAATACGATTTCGGATCAGACAATACCAAGACTATCGTACGATACCGGATATTCTCGTCACCCGCAGAACAAAACGACGAAAATCCTAAAGACTGGGATTTTAAGGGCAGTATTAATGGTTCTTCTTGGACAACGCTGCATTCCGTAACTGGTGCATCCATGGCTCCAGATACTTGGTATACCTATGATTTTTCTAATAGTACAGCTTATCAATTTTACCAAATTAATATTACTGTGGGAAATGGTGCGGATTGGGTAACTATTCCTGAAATGGAAATGATGGCAGCAACTTCCGCCACCATCACCTTCGCCGATGGCAGCGGGTTCAGTCCCACGGTGACGGCCGGCAACGACAACCAGGCGGTGGGGCGGTTTTAGCTCACCGGCAACGTAACCGGGGCCAATTTGACAGCCGCTTCCATTAAACTTAACGGCACCCGCACCGGGATGAGCAATGTCAAATTATGGTCGTCCGCCGATAATTCTTTCGGCGGGGATACCCAAATCAGCAGCACCGTTGCCACTGATCCAGGTACTGGCGGTACCACCAGTTTCAGTAGCTTTACCAACGCGATTGCCGCCAGTGGCGGAACCTATTATTTCGTTACCGTTGATGCGGCCTCCAATGCCACCGGCGTTGTGCAGGGTGTGCTGGTGGAGAACGCCAGTCTGACCATCACCGGTGGTACACTCTCAGGCACAATCACCAATGCCGCCCTCTCCAGCGGCGATGTGTCGCTGCCGGTGGAATTGACCGATTTCTCCGCCAATTACGACAACGGACGGATCGTACTGCAATGGACCACCGCCAGTGAAACCGAGAATCTGGGATTTATTCTGGAGCGCTGCAGTATGGGTGCGTCTGATTGGGCGACAATTGCCGACTATCGGATAAATTCCGAATTGCGGGGACAGGGCAGCACGACCCAGGCGACCAATTACCAGTTCATTGATGTAGCATTTATCCCCGGCACGGAATATCAATATCGCCTTTCCGATGTGGATTACACCGGCAAGGTTACCGTTTTGGGGACTCGGGAAGCCCGGGTGCCGCCAAACGATATTCCCGCACAACCGCTGGAATTCGGACTGCAAAAAGCATATCCCAATCCCTTTAATTCCAATATCCAGTTCACCTACACGATCGCCACGGATGATATTACGGAACTGACAATATTCGATATTAACGGCCGGTCGGTAGTCCGATTGGTCGATTCGTATCTGGTCACCGGTACCTACCAGATCAGTTGGGACGGTACCGGAGTTAGCGGCGAAAATATCGCCAGCGGCGTTTATCTGGCCGTATTGAAAACAGCCAATAAACTATCTCAGCAGAAAGTATTATTAATAAAATAGCCGTAGCAATGACAGCCGATACCCCTCCGGTCCAATTTCAAACCGGAGGGGTATTTTTATCGATGGCTGTGTTTATACTACTTCAAGCTGCTCAGGATTCAATCCCTGGCCCACGCGGCTGCCCGGATCAGTTTCTGACGCCAACTACCGCATAGACCATTCAGCTTTGGGGTATTGACCCTGCACCGTACGCCCGGAACCAGCCCGACCAATCCGGCGAGTACCGGATCGAACCACTGTGTGGGTCCGCGGCCATTAATTCATATCGGTGTCAGAATATTCACTTGACAACCTTTTACTCCAATTTCGATCAAAGTGAGTAACCAATGGAGCAAATCATGAAAAAATTAATCGAATTCTTAATACCGATCGTAATGATCGCCCTGGCCTTCAGCCCATTCTACTTATAGACCGTTGTTTGCCTTCGGACAGATAATCGGTAGTAATAACAAAATGAAATTTGGTAAATTAGATGGTTCTGATAACAAACAGAGAGGATGTTACCATGGGTCGCTTTAGGCGGTTAATCCTGATGGTCCTGGCATTCAGCCTGTGGCTGCCGGCCGAAGTTATTGAAAAGCAATTTGAAGTCAAACCGGGCAGCAAGTTGTATGTCGAACTGGAAGTCGGCGGCGACCTGGTCGTCACCGGCTGGCAGAAAAACGTTGCCCAGATCACGGTCAGCAAGCGCGGCAGCGATTGCCGTGAACTGGATCTGCGGATCGAAAAGATATCCGGGGATATTCACATCGAAGCGGAAAGCAACTATCGGGATTGGGATTCCGACTGTCAATTGGATTTCGAAATCATGCTGCCGGACAATTTCGACCTCGATCTGGAAACCCGCGGCGGTGATTTTAATATTACCAACATCACCGGCACCATGGAAGGCAAAACCATGGGCGGCGATTTGGACCTGATCCGGTTGACCGGCAACCTGCATTTTGTCACCATGGGCGGTG
>JBDRBK010000196.1:0-2537 GCA_043822705.1 Fidelibacterota bacterium | reverse complement strand
CAGCATTCGGTGATGCGCCTGCGGGAAATCGGCCTTTCACCCGATATCATCCTGTGCCGGTCCGATTACAAGATCGACCGTGCCACCAAGAACAAGATCGCCCTGTTCTGCAACGTCGCCCCGAATAATGTGATCGAAGGTACGGAAGTAAAAAGCATTTATGAGGTGCCCCTGGTTTTTCACCAGCAGAAAGTCGGTGAAATCGTTTCCCAGCGCCTCAAGCTGAACGGCAAACCGCAGATCGCGGAGCTGGAATTGTTCATCAGCCGTTATCACAATCCCGCCGGCGCGGTGACGATCGCCCTGTGCGGCAAATACACCGAGCTGCCCGACGCCTACAAAAGCGTCCGCGAAGCTTTTATTCACGCCGGTGTGGAAAACGACCGGCGCGTCAACCTGAAATGGATTCAGACCGAAGATATTGTCACCGATGAGGACGCCCAGCGGATTTTCAAGGGCGTAAACGGCATCCTGATTCTGCCGGGTTTCGGCTCGCGCGGCTCGGAAGGTAAAATCCTGGCCAGCAAGTACGCCCGCGAGCAGAAAATACCATTTCTTGGTATCTGCCTCGGGTTGCAGTGCGCCGTCATCGATTTCGCCCGCCATGTCTGCGGCATGCCCGGCGCCAACAGTACCGAATTCGATCCCGCCACGCGCTTTCCGGTAATCGACCTGATGGAATCGCAGCGTGCCATCAAGGCCAAGGGCGGTACGATGCGCCTGGGTGCCTACGATTGCCAGATCACCGCCGGCTCCAGGGCCTATTCGGCCTACCGCACGCATCATATTTCCGAGCGCCACCGGCATCGCTGGGAAGTCAATAACCGTTACCGCCAGCGCCTGGAGAAGGGTGGCTTGAAAATATCCGGGGTCAATGCCGAGCTGAACCTGGTGGAAATCGTGGAAATTCCGGACCACCCCTGGTTCGTGGCCGGCCAGTTTCACCCGGAGTTGAAAAGCCGGATCAACCGGGCGCATCCGCTGTTCCGCGATTTCGTGGCGGCGGCGGTAATCCATTCCGGAGAGAAAACATAAAATTATGGTAAACCAATTTCATGTCGGATCGGTTGTATTCGGGGGACCGGATCTACCGGTGATCGCCGGTCCCTGTGTGATCGAGAGCCGCGACCACACCCTGCGAATGGCCGAGGCCATCCGGACCGTGACCGAGCGGCTGGGTCTGCAACTGGTCTTTAAAAGTTCCTTCGACAAGGCCAACCGCACCGCCGGCGCTGCTTTCCGCGGGCCGGGCCTCGCTGACGGTCTGGCCATTCTGGCGGAAGTCCGCGAGCAGTTGGCAGTACCGGTACTGTCCGATGTACACCTGCCCGATCAGGTTACGGCCGTGGCGGAAGCGGTGGATATCCTGCAGATTCCGGCCTTCCTCTGCCGCCAGACCGATCTGCTGACGGCGGCGGCCGCCACCGGGAAACCGGTCAATGTGAAAAAAGGCCAGTTCCTAGCGCCCTGGGATATGCGCAATGTCGTCGATAAAATCGCAGCCGCCGGGAATCAACGGATTTTACTGACCGAGCGCGGCGTTTCGTTCGGCTACAACAACCTGGTATCCGACATGCGGGCGATAACGATCATGCGTTCGTTCGGCTATCCGGTGCTGTACGACGTAACCCACAGCGCCCAGTTGCCGGGCGGGCTGGGTCGCAACAGCGGTGGGCAGCGCGCTTATATTCCGGCTGTCGCCCGCGCCGCGGTGGCGGCCGGTTGCGATGGAATTTTCATGGAAGTGCACGACCGGCCGGACCAGGCTTTTTCCGATGCTGCCACGCAGTGGCCGCTGAGTCGCCTGGAAAAACTGCTGTCCGACCTGAAACGGCTGCGGGAAGTGATCTGTCAGATTGGCGTGGATGAACCGCTGGAATGATGTTTGAGGAATAAGGCGCATAAAATTTATGAATATGGAATTAACAGCACGTCTGGTAAAAATAAAAATTCTGGTCTGCGATGTGGACGGCGTCTTGACCGACGGTACGATTTATAAGGGACCCGACGGCCTGGAGTTCAAGCGCTTCAGCGTCACCGACGGTGCCGGATTCTTTCTGGCGCGGGCCGGCGGACTCAAGACCGCCCTGATTTCCGGCCGCTATTCCGCCGCCACGGAAGCACGGGCGCAGGAACTGACGGTCGATGCGGTTTATAACGGTGTCGTCAACAAGCTGGTCCCCTACGCCGAAATCAAGCAGCGCTTCGGCCTGACCGATGAAAACATCGCCTACCTGGGCGACGACCTGATCGACGTACCGGTGATGGAACGGGCCGGGCTGCCGATTGCCGTTAAAAATGCCTACGACCCGGTCAAACAACAGGCGGTATACGTGACCGAAAAATCCGGCGGCGAAGGCGCCGTACGGGAGGTCATCGACCTGATCCTGCAGGGGCAGGGAAAATATCAACAGGCGCTGGAAAATCTGCGACGCGAACATTACGGAGATCAGCATGAGCAGCAGTAATATTGAAATCGGCCGGCGTGCGATTCGAATCGAAGCCGACAGTGTCCGCGCTCTCGAAGAGCGGATCAA
>JBDRBK010000195.1:0-8227 GCA_043822705.1 Fidelibacterota bacterium | reverse complement strand
TGATCGTCCGGCAGAATCACCGCCGCCGCGCAGACCGGTCCGGCCAGTGGGCCTCGTCCGGCTTCGTCAACACCGGCGATTATTTCCATGCCAGCTCGCGGATTTTCCGGCCATCGCTGCCCAACCACAGGGCGCCGGAATTGTCGGTCCGCCAGGTCCGGACCTGCGCGGCATCCAGCCGCTGCAGCACGGCCGGTGACGGGTGTGAAAATTTGTTGCGCCTGCCGACGGAGATCAGCGCCAGTTGCGGGGAAACCGCCGCGATCAACTCGTCCGTCGTCCCGGTAATCGATCCGTGATGGGCAATTTTCAACACGTCCGAATCTAAGCATTTTCCCAGTGGTATCAGCAAACAGTCTCCTTCGTATTCCAGGTCGCCGGTGAATAAGAATGTCGTTTCGCCGTGAACGAGGCGCAGCACGATACTCCAGTTGTTGACATTCCGCTCGCCCCGACTGAAAACCGAATCCGGTGCCAAAACCTGCAGGGCGGTGATTGGTCCAAGTCGAAGCTGGTCGCCGCGTTGGGGATAGCGGCAGACCACGCCGCGCTCACCGAATCCCTGCCGCAGTTCTGTGTATAAATGTGAATGATAATCCGCATCAGTATCCCAAACCGTGTCTACGGCCAGGGTTTCCAGGACGGTTGGCAGCCCGCCGATGTGGTCGCTGTGGGGATGTGTCATTACCACGTAATCAAATTTCTTTATCCCCAGATAGCGGGCCACGGGAACGACAACCGCTTCCCCGGCATCCCGGGCAAAAGTACGGTCACCGGCGTCAATCAGCATGGTCCGGCCGTCATCGAAGCGAATTATAGTCGCATCGCCCTGCCCCACATCGAGGAACAGCACCTCCAGCTCGGACCGATTCAGCACCCGGCTCCAGGTCACAATCAGCAGGATCGACAGTATCGGAAACACGGCCAGTCGGCGGTGGTTCGGCTGAATCAGCAGGAAGATGAACGCCAGTCCGGCGAGATACAGCAGCAAATCACCCAGGTCCGGTGCTGCGACCGCCACGGAGGCCAGCGGTACCGCCGCGAATAATCGCGCCAGTTGGATGATTATTTCGGCCAGCAGCCAGACCGAATTACCGATGGCGAAACCGGCACCGGGAATCCAGCCCAGCAACAGCAAGGCGAAACCCAAAGCCACCAGGATGCCTACCAGGGGTACAATAATTACATTGGCCACCAGTGAAATGATGGGAATCCGCTGGAAAAACAGAACCGTGAACGGCAGGGTGCCAATCTGGGCTGACAGCGATACTAAAAACAATCCCCAAATGAATTTCAACCATTTATTCTCGATCCGGCTGACCCGCCAGCGTTCCGGCAGGATTCTCTCAAACAGATTGTAAAAATAGACAATTGAAAGCACGGCGGTAAAACTCAGCATAAAACCCAAATCGTGAATATAGGTGGGATCGACCAGCAGCAGCGCGAAGGCGGCGCAGGCGATCAGGTTCCAGGTGTTGGCCGGACGGTTGACCACCGGCGCCAGAATGTACAGTCCACTCATCAACGCCGCCCGGACTACGCTGGGTTTGCCGCCGGTCAGGACGACAAAAATGAACAACCCGGCGATTACCGCGATCCGGTCCCAGCCCCAGGGAATCCTCAGACTCCGGGCCACAATCATCAGGATCAGCAAAACGTACCCTACATGCAGACCGGATACGGCCAGCACATGGACGACACCGGTGGTTACAAACGCTTCCCTTATTTCCGGATCGACCTCGGAGCGCACGCCCAGAATCAGTGCTGTCAGTAGTCCCGCCGGTTGCCCGCCTACATGCCGGCGGAAGTGGGACATAATCGCCGTCCGGGTACCATCGATTAATTTCCCGGCTGACATCCGGTCGTTTTTGGTAGCGACCGGCGGTACATCGCGCATTTGGAAAATCCGTCCGAAAACACCCTGCCGCTGATAAAAATTCCGGAAGTCAAATTCTCCGGGATTACGCGGTCCGGGCAGTTCCGAAAAAACTCCTGTGCCACTTAAAGTATCGCTTAATGACAATCCGCTTATACTATCAGTATACGCCATATATTTCCCATCCAAACGATAGACGCTCCGGTCTTCCCGGACAGTACAATCCTCGATCGTTACCCGTGTGCCATATTCGGTATTCTGGGCATTAAGCACTATTCCTGACCAGTCCACCGTACGGCCATCCAGGTTGTGGGCAATTGCCGCTCGGGCGGTAACATCGCTTCGGGTCGCTGAATGGCTGTACCAGCCCAGCAGCATTATCAATGTCAGCCACAGTCCCAGCAGCAATCCGGATTTGTCGTTGATCAGCAGTAATATAAAAACCAGAATAGCGGCGATCGTCGCGGCCATGACCGAAGCGACAATTTCCGCCAGCAGGATGCCGCCGATCAGGGCTAAAACCAGCCAGACAAAAGGTGCGCGTCGATAGCAGCGCAATAAATCAATAGAAAGCATGGCTAAAATTGTGCTGGTTAGCGGATTTTTTCCACTGGAATTTTTCCGGTGGGATCGGTATTCAATTTACCATTGGTCGATACCGGACCGGCGGACTAATTTGGCGCAATCTTTTAACAGCAAATGAGGGATTGTTCATGAATCGGACCAAGGCGGGCTTAATTGCATTCGGAATCATTTTTGGCATCCTGATCCTCTTCGGAATCGGACCATTCGAGGCGGTCTGGTCGTTTCCTGGCAATTTCGAAATCATTAAAAATCTGCCATCGTCCGATCTGCCGCTGGGCGCGATTCCCTTCATGATCATTATCCTGGTCGGGACCGGCATTTATGTATCGTTCCGGCTGGGTTTTCCCCAGATCAGGCATTTCTGGCACGGGGTGAAAGTGACCATGGGGATCTACGACAATCCCGCGGATGAAGGCGATCTGAATCATTTCCGGGCCTTGACGACCGCCCTGTCGGCGACGGTCGGCATCGGCAATATTGCCGGGGTGGCCACGGCGATGTATTATGGCGGACCGGGAGCGCTGTTCTGGATGTGGGTCACCGCCTTTTTCGGCACCACCCTCAAGTACGCCGAATGTGCTTTGTCATTGAAGTATCGCGAGATCCGGCCCGATGGCGCCACTGCCGGCGGTCCCATGTACACCATCGAGCACGGCCTGGGAGCAAACTGGCGCTGGCTGGCGGTGGCCTTTGCCGCCTTCGCCATCATCTGCTCATTCGCGACCGGCAATGCCGTGCAATCCTTTACCGTATCCGACCAGGTTTATTCCGAAGTAGCACAGATCGTGGGAACAGAACATTTTCTGACGATTAAACACCAGTTGTTTGAAAATTTCAGCCTCTCGATTCAGCAGGTGCTTAACGGTCTGGTGATGGCCACCCTGGTGGCAATGGTGATCATCGGCGGTATCCGGCGCATCGGCAATGTTACCGGCGTTCTGGCGCCGCTGATGGCGTTGATCTACATATCGACCACACTGTTAATCGTGTTCGCGCACCTGGATAAACTCGGCGCCAGCTTCTCGATGATTTTCCGCTGGGCCTTCAATCCGCCGGCCGAGATCGCCGGAATCGGCGGCGGTTCGTTCCTGGTCTTCATGAATACCATGTTATGGGGCATCAAACGAGGACTCTATTCCAACGAAGCCGGTCAGGGCAGCGCCGCCATCGCCCACTCCACCGCAAAAACCACATATCCCATTCGCGAAGGCGCGGTGGCGATGCTGGGTCCCTTCATCGATACGATCATGATCTGCAGCCTGACCGGTCTCGTTATTCTGGTCACCGGCGCCTGGCAGCATACGGCATTTTATGTCAATCGGATCGATCCGGCTTTCAGCAGCGAATTGCTGAACGGCAGCCTGCTGACATCGCTGGCCTTCAAGACCGGTCTGGCCTGGTTATTCGACGGGGGCGACAAGATTGTCACGATTTCGGTACTGTTATTCGCCATCTCCACCGCCATCAGTTGGTCATTTTACGGCGACCGGGCATCGGAGTATCTGTTCGGGCAAAAGGCCATTCTGCCCTACCGCTGGGTATACGTATTTTTCGTATTCCTGGGAGCGATCATTCCTCTGGAGGCCGCCTGGGCTTTCGGCGACGCCGCACTGGGATTCATGACTTTCCCGAATCTGATTTCAATAATACTGCTGACCGGCGCGCTGAAGAAAATGACCGGTAAATATTTCGCCCAGGAGCACAAACCGTTCGTAAAACAGACTTTTTATGACCGTTGATCCGCAGGTACATCCGGAAGAGTTACTCGCGGTCGCCCTGGAAGCGGCGCGAGCCGCCGCCGAAATCATTATAGCAGCGGCAGACCTGCCCAAAGCGATCAAATTTAAAGGCGCGACCGATCTGGTGACCGTCACCGACCGGGAGGCGGAAACAACAATCACGACCATCATTAAAAAACATTTTCCCGAACACCGGATTCTGGCGGAAGAAAGCGGCCGGTGGGCGGGGACAGAAGAATATTTATGGGTTATCGATCCATTGGACGGCACCACCAATTTCGTTCACGGCTATCCCGCTTTCGCTGTATCGATCGGGGTCCTGCAGGCGGACCGGCCCGTCTGCGGCGTGATCGCGGAATTGCCGGCGGGACATTTTTATAGCGCTGTTCGCAGCGGCGGTGCCTGCCGCGACGGACGACCGATTGCCGTTTCCGGGAACGACGACCTGCAACAGGCCTTACTGGTGACGGGATTCGGATATGATCATGACGAACATTGGCGCAAAAATATGGTGCTGTTCCGCGAACTGACCGATCGGACTCAGGGCGTCCGCCGGCAGGGCGCCGCCGCCATCGATCTGGCCCATGTCGCCAGCGGCAAAGTGGACGGGTACTGGGAATTCGACCTGCATCCCTGGGACTCGGCGGCCGGTATCCTGCTGGTGGAAGAAGCCGGCGGGCGGGTTTCCCGGATGGACGGCAAACCCTATTCTATTTTCGACGATCAGCTTTTAGCCAGCAATGGTCACCTGCACGACACATTGCTGGACATAATTGTGCCGGTAATCAGCAAATCAGCTATATAATTCAGATCAAAAGTTTCTCTTTGGTCGATCAGATGACGACCGGATCAGCACCGGCCGGATATAATCGAATTGGAGATCTCTCTGATCGCCGCTGGTATCTTGTCAAAATCACCGGTTTTTTCCAGGAAATAATCGGCCCCTTCCTGCAGACAGGTGGTGCGATATTGTGAATGGGGATAATTGGTAAAAACGATGACGGCGGGCGGATTGTCCGCCAGTTTAGCGCTTTTCAATACATCGATGCCACTGCCGCCCGGCATCCTGATATCCAGAATGACCAGGTCGGGTTGCAGTTCCGTCAATTTGGTTAAAGCATCGCCGACGTCGACAGCCTGCCCGGATACTTCAATATCCGGCAAATCGGTCAATAGGCTGATCAGGCGCTCCCGCAACATGTCCGAATCGTCAACTACCAATACCTTCATTTCAACCTTGTATTATTACCATTTTTCGCCAGTACTGTCATTCGGAATATTATCCTAATCCAGATTATCCGGTATCGGTGCCATTCTGATTAGTTTGTAGGATTTTCAGCAGCCGGTCTGTAAGTGTTTGTCCTACAAATATATGTCGCTCAATTGACCAGATGATTGCGGATCGCATAATGAGTCAGTTCGGCGTTGGTCCGCAGATGCAGTTTTTGCAACACCCGGGAGCGATAGGTGCTGATCGTCTTGACGCTCAGGAACAGTTCGCCGGCGATTTCCGAAATTGTCCGGCCGCTGGCGATCAGTTTCAGGACCTGAATCTCACGATCCGAAAGCAGTTCGTGCAGTGCCTGTCCCCGGCTGACATCCAGATCCATGGCCAGACGTTCGGCCACGGCGGCACTGATATACTTGTGGCCGGTCGAAACGCGGCGGATGGCGGCAATCAACTCTTCCGGCGCTTTGTTTTTATTGAGGTATCCCGCCGCGCCGGCTTTGAGAACCCGGATGGCATACTGATCTTCGGCATGCATGCTCAGGACCAGAACCTGCAGGTTGGGATAGAGTGGCTTGACCTGCTTCAGAATATCCAGACCATCGCGACCGGGCATTGACAGATCGAGTACCAGGATATCCGGCTGCGTCACGGCCAGCAGTTGTTCCACCCGGAAGCCATCCTCCGCCTCCCCCACCACGGTAATATCGGACGTTTCACCGATCAATTGCTTCAGGCCGGCCCGTACGATCGGGTGATCGTCAGCGATTAATATTTTTATCATCCCCGGTTACGCCTCCCTCCGTCAGGATTTGAACGGTATCTCCACCGTCACATTGGTACCGTGAGTTTTCAACCCACGAATTTTAAGTTTTCCATCGATGAATGCCACCCGCTCCTTCATGCCGAGCAGGCCCAGTGAACGGGAGTCGCTAATCTGCTCCGGCCGGATACCGACTCCGTTATCCTCAATAATAAAACGTATTTTATCATCTTTCCGCAGTAACTGGACATTAACGATTGTTGCCCGTGAATGACGGGCGATATTGGTCAGCGATTCCTGAAAGATCCGGAATAAGGCCGTCGACTGGGTCAGATCGAATACCACATCGTCAACTTCCA
Organism: Fidelibacterota bacterium; assembly: GCA_043822705.1. Lineage (GTDB taxonomy): Bacteria > Fidelibacterota > Marinisomatia > Marinisomatales > TCS56 > JBDRBK01. The sequence goes on along the minus strand of JBDRBK010000195.1, from coordinate 1,677 downwards.
GCCGCGCCCGACATTCGATACCGGTACGCTGGCTGAACTCATTAGCCTGCCACTCGATCGCCGCCACCAGCCCCAGGTCGTCCAACAGTCCGGGGCGTAATTCCGCCGAAATCCGTTGGATCGTCCGGGCCGTTGTGTCAATCAGTCCCCGCAAGGCGGTCGTTTTGGCCACGATTTCGGGAAAATCGGTAATCCGCTTTTCGATCCAGGCGATATCGAACTTGATGGCCGTCATTGCCTGACCTAACTCGTCGTGGATTTCCCGGGCGATCCGGGTACGCTCCTTTTCCAGGACATCCTGCAGATAGGCCGACAGATTTTTCATCCGGTCGCTGTAATTCCGCAATTCCTGCTCAGCCTTCACCCGCTGGGTGATATCGGTAGTGATGATGCCCAGTCCGTCCCCCACGCGGAAGGCACGGACATTGACATAGCGATCGCCAAAAACAGGGGCATAGATATGCTCTTCGATGAAAATTGGCTGGCCGGATTTCATCACCCTGCGGTAACGTTCGAGATCTCCCGATTCCCTGATGTTGGGCAGCAGGTCTTCAATATAGCGGCCGATCACCTGTTCCTTACGCGTATCGGCTGGCAGATATTGCATGGCCGAGTGATTGATGTTGATCAGATTGAAAGCACTGTCCCAGATCGTAAAGCCGTCGGTGGCGGCGCTGGTAAAACTTTCCAGCAACTCGCGGCTGCTTTTCAAATCCTCCTCGGCCTGCCGCCGGTTGGTGACATCATCAAAAACGGAGATTATTTCGCCTGTAGGCAGTTTATACACCGAATTATCCGTCCACAGGGCGATACCGGGGTCCTGGTACAGGAAAGAATGCTTGCGGACCGTTTGACCGGTTTTCCAGACATCGTGTAGAATCTCCACCAGGCCGGTGCCGGCCAGACCGGGAAACACCTCCAGGACCGGCCGACCGCAAATATCGGTCTTCGATTTCCCGACGATTTTCTCACCAGCCGAATTCAGGTCGGTCACGATAAAATCACGCCCCTCTTCCACAGCCTGGTAAACGGCGACACCGCTGCTCATATTCTGGAATAATTGCCGGTACTGCTGCTCACTGACTCGCAGTGCATCCCGGGCCAGTTGCTGATCGTTAATATCGGTGATGAATCCTTCGAGTGCCAGCACCTGGCCATCCGCGGCAAATACACCGATCCCCTGTTCCCAGACCCATTTAGGTTTTCCGGACTTGGTGATGATGCGATAAATCGACTGGAAATGCTCGCCCCTGGCCAGTGATGCCTCGACCGTCAGGCGCACCGCCTCCCGATCAGCGGGATGGATGATATCATTATAGGCGATACGGCGATTATTAATAAAATCCGCGCTACCGTAACCGGTGAGTTCCCGGCAACCGCTGCTGACGAATTCCATCGTCCAGTCGGCGTCATTCCGGCAACGATAGGCCATGCCCGGCAGATTGGTCATCAGCGTAAATAGCCGCCGTTCGCTTTCTTTCAATGATTCTTCGGCGGACTTGCGACTGCTGATGTCGCGGACAATGGCCAGAATCTGTTCCTGCCCGTTTAAAATGACCTGCTTCAGATTGACTTCGACCCAGAAGATTTTCCCGGTAGCGGTTTTGGACTGCCACTCAAATAACTGGGGAACGCCGGCCATGGCACGGTCAATGTACTTTTTGGCAGTGACGACGT
>JBDRBK010000194.1:0-3764 GCA_043822705.1 Fidelibacterota bacterium | reverse complement strand
ACGCCAACGATGATATATCGGGGAGTTAATTTCTTATTCATAGACCGTTATTTAATTTTCAATAAAACAGAAATTTCGAGACCGAAATATACCGCGTCTGTCTTTCTGCAGGCAATTGCTTATTTTGGTTATTTGGTTCTCACTCAACTGAGTACACCAAGCTGTTTTCCGACTTTGATGAAAGCCGCGATCGCCCGGTCCAGGTGCTGTTTTTCCTGGGCGGCCGATATTTGCACCCGGATACGGGCCTGGCCTTTCGGTACTACCGGGAAGAAGAAACCGATTACATAGATTCCCTCCGGCAGCAAATCGCGGGCCATCCGCTGGGCCAGGGTGGCTTCGTAGAGCATGATCGGCACGATCGGGTGGATACCCGGCTTGATATCAAAACCGGCAGCGGTCATCTGCTCCCGGAAATAGACGGTGTTGGTCTCCAGCTTATCGCGCAGGGCGGTGGTCTCGCCCAGCATCCGGAATGCTTCGCTGCCGGCGGCTGTGATCGCCGGGGCCAGCGTATTGGAAAACAGGTACGGGCGCGAACGCTGCCGCAGCAGGTCGATGATCTCCTGCCGGCCGGTGGTGAAACCGCCGGAAGCACCGCCCATGGCTTTGCCGAGGGTCGAGGTGAAAATGTCGATTTTGTCCATGACGCCGCAGTGTTCGGCGGAACCGCGGCCGGTTTTGCCGACGAATCCGGTGGCATGGCTGTCGTCGACCATCACCAGGGCGTCGTACTTCTGTGCCAGTTCCACGATCCGGTCCAGCTTGGCGATATCGCCATCCATACTGAACACGCCGTCGGTGGCGATCAACCGCAGCCGGCAGGATTGCGCCTGCTGTAACTGGGCCTCCAGGTCGGTCATGTCGGCGTGAGCATAGCGCTGGCGTTGGGCTTTGCAGAGACGGACGCCGTCGATTATCGAAGCGTGGTTGAGGGCATCGCTGATGATGGCATCCGCTTCGGTCAGGATTGTTTCGAACAGGCCGCCGTTGGCGTCGAAGCAACTGGTATAGAGAATCGCATCGTCGGTGCCGAAAAACCTGGCGATTTCTCTTTCCAGATTTTTATGCAGATCCTGAGTGCCGCAGATGAAACGCACCGACGACAGGCCGAAGCCGTGATCGTCCAACGCCTGTTTGGCGGCAGCTACGATCCGGGGATGGTTGGACAAGCCCAGGTAATTGTTGGCGCAGAAATTTAACACTTCACTGCCGTCGGCAACTTTAATGTCGACCCCCTGGGGAGTGGTGATGATCCGTTCTTTTTTATACAGCCCGTCGGTCTCTATCCCGGTGAGAATATCCCGGTAAATTTGTCTGGAATCCGTCATTTAAGTCCTCTTTAAATTAAAATCAGTTCTAATGCAACATCGCCGGGGTTTTATTCCCAGTCCAGTACAACTTTACCGCAGTTACCGGAATTCATAATGTCGAAGCCCCGCTGAAATTCGTCAATCGGGAATTTATGGGTCAGCACGCCGGAAATATCCAGGCCGCTGCGCAGCATCTGGGTCATTTTATACCAGGTTTCATACATCTCGCGACCGTAGATACCCTTGACGATCAGCCCCTTGAAAATAATATTGTCCCAGTTGATCTGGGTCGATTCAGGCAGGATACCCAGCAACGCGATGCGGCCGCCGTGATACATATTTTTCAGCATGGAATTGAAGGCGTCGGGATTACCGGACATTTCCAGTCCGATATCGAAGCCGTTGGACATATTCAGTTCTTCGAAGACGGCGGACACTTTTTCGCGCCGCACATTGACAGTCCGCGAGGCACCCAGACGCCGCGCCAGATCGAGCCGGTAATCGTTGATATCGGTGATCACCACATGGCGGGCGCCGACGAACCGGCAGATCGCCGCGGCCATGATACCGATCGGTCCGGCGCCGGTGATCAGAACATCTTCACCCACCATCTCGAACGACAAGGCGGTGTGGGTGGCGTTGCCGAAGGGATCGAAAAAGGCGGCGATGTCGGAGGGAATGTCCGGGTGGACCGGCCAGAGATTGGACTCGGGCAAGACCAGGTACTCGGCGAAGGCGCCGTCGCGGTTGACGCCGATCCCTTTGGTGCGGTGGCAGAGATGCCGTTTGCCGGCCCGGCAATTACGACAGTAACCGCAGGTGATGTGCCCTTCGCCGCTGACCCGGTCGCCGATGGCGTAATGGGTTACTCCCGGACCTTTTTCGACGACCCGGCCGACGAACTCGTGGCCGATCGTCAGCGGAATCGGGATCGTGCGCCGGGACCATTCATCCCAGTTGTAAATATGCAGGTCCGTACCGCAGATGGCGGTTTTTTCGATCTTGATTAATACATCATTGGTGCCGACTTCCGGCACCGGGATGGTTTCCATCCAGATGCCGACTTCCGGCGATTTTTTTAGCAAAGCTTTCATGATATCCATTATAAATCCTGATTGCGATTAGCCTGGAAATAAGCCTGTGAAACTACATACTCCCATCCTAAAACGGAACCACAGATTACACTGAAATGAATCGTCCGGATCATGGAGTTCACAAAGAAGGGCTTGATTTTTTGATAGAATGATTATGGACATATTAATGATAAATAACCCTTGATGAATTGGCAGGCACTGCCTTAAACTCAAATTAGTACTCCGGATGAGGGAACCGTGCTTATTGTATTTACAGTCGATTGTTGCCGGGAGTGATTGGAATTGATCGCGAATGGGAGTTGCAACGCTAGATAATCCAAGCTGTGGCACTGGTTGCTCGCCGGTAATTCATCGAACAGAGAGCGTCAGAATATGGTGTTGGCTCATTTGTGCTAAACAGGTCCCCACACAACCGAGAACAGGCAGATCAGCAGATAATAGACTTTACCAATTTTTTTCCGGGAGCTGGAAAATGAAAAGAATAAATAGGTCTCTGATTCGTTCTTTGATCCTTCTTTTGGCTTTTACAGGTTGTTCGCAAATAAAAATGATTCAGAAATTTAACAGCGGCCAACCGGTTTACGGGTCCGATGTCTGCACTATCCCGTTTAAGCTAATTGGACATAAAATTCTTGTAAGTGTGAATATTAATGAAGAAAAACAAAGTTACAATTTTTTGCTCGATACCGGTGCACTGACTTTTATTAATAAAACGACAGCAGGTGATATAGGCTTAAAAAAAGGCGCTGAAATGCCGACGATGAACAAAAATGAAAAAGCCTATTTGACCAAACTGGACAGCATCGCATTGGGTGAGATGAAAGTCAAAGATTTTGTTGTGCCGATTATGGATATCCAGGCGGTTTTCGATTCAAGTTTTTCCGTCGATGGGTTTATTGGTTCTGACTTTCTACGGTTTTTTTGCACTGTTATTGATTATGAAAATAGAATAATCATTCTAAGGCGGAATAATGATAAGCAGGATACCAGTGCGGTGGGGTATATAGTTAATCTGCAGTCTCCTTTTCCACTCAGATTTCCTACTATAAAACTAAAAATAAACAATTATCAGGAAATTGATGGAATCATCGATACAGGATCGCCGTTTTCACTGGTATTACCGCTTTCTTTTACCGACGAATTTGATGATTCCGCTCGAAAGCAGTTGGTCAAATCCAGGGGAGCTATTGCCCAATGGCCTTCTACCAAGGCGGACTATAATTATCTGTGGAGAGTACAGAAACTCGAATTGGGTGAACTTGAATTGACCAATCTCCCGGTAATTTTTGCAGAGTTACCCAATCAATTAAAAACTGCATTAATCGGGAAAGATTTATTAGATAAATTTTTAATAACA
>JBDRBK010000193.1:0-13105 GCA_043822705.1 Fidelibacterota bacterium | reverse complement strand
GTGAAATCGGGATCGATCACCGGTTTACCGTCGTCATCGAAACGGGCATCGCCGCAGGCCATGATAACATCGACGGCGCTGTAAGCCAGCATATCCCGAGCGATCTGTTCGTAATTATAGCGTACTTCGCTGTGGGCCACGAAGGCGGCCGGGGTGGCATTGTTGAACGGAACGCTGGTCACCACGCCGGTGGCCTTGCCGATTTTTTCGGCCTGCTCGGTTATATTGGTCACCGCGGTGAGACTGGAATCCACGCCCAGGCGGGTGAAGCTGGTTTTAACGCCGGTGGCGATGGCTGTGCCGGAAGCGGCAGAATCGGTGGGTTTGATCTTGATATAATCGAAACTGGCCCAGGCCGAATCGGGATTGTAGGGCGGTTGATCAATCAGGTAAGTGCTCATAGCCAGCCGCACCGGGAATTGCTCGTAAACCTGCCGCCCGGTTTCACCGTACTGGTACAGGCTGGCAGCATCCACGTGATTGAAGCCACCGCCGTCGCTGATCATTATAATTATGTTTTTCGGAACCGGTCCGTCAGCAGCACAGGATGTAAAATGAAGTACGGCATCGACCAGCAGTAACAGTACGATTATTTTATGCGGGAGAATTTTCATAGGGGCGATTTGGTTTAATTAGTGATATAGTGGATATCTGATAGGATCAAGTTTATCCCGAATATTTTTTATCGAGCAAGTGATTAAACCGGAAACGGTGTAGACTGGTTCCCGCGCCCGGTATCCCGGTCAGATTGCTGGCCGATAACAGCAGCTTTGGGCGGTGGGTTCAGCGATAGTGACAGCCCGGTTTTAAAAGAAGAAAATCGGCATATCCTGGAACTGAAAGCGGGTATAGTCAATCATGACCACCATGATCTCGTAATTTTTCATTCGGTTGACCTGGATGAAATAATTCCCGACGGGCAGTTTGTGGAAAAAATAGAAGCCGTGGGCATTGGTGGCAGTTTTCGCCAGCAGAATCCATTGGTTGGTCAGGGGATTAAAGCTGTACAGATCGACTTCCGCGTACTGCAGCGGGACCTGAATATTATAGTAAGGATTGTGAGTGACGATGCTGCCCCGGATATCAGTACCGGGATACTGGCCGGCCAGCAGCGCCGGCAGTAAAACGACCAGTAAAAACGGAATCAAACTATTGCGGGATGATCGGCGGACCGGCGGTTGAACCACGGGTTACACTCCTTTCCTCTTCATAAGAGCTTAATTCTTCGATGTAGATTTCACCCAGATCGATACACCGGTTGGAAACGTCTACGTTGATCCCCGTATCGCTGGAGAGGTCAAACGATTTGGTATTGAAGCGGTCGGACTGACCGAATGTCACAATAATATCACGTCCTTTGCCGGTGACGACGAACTTCACGAAACTGGGTGTCTTGTTCTTGATAAATGGCCGGACATTGATATCGGTCAGAGCCACCAGTTCGTCCTGAAATGGTATCAGGTTTTTATCCTTGTCCAGATATTTGACGACACCCTTCACCTCCCAGGTCTGGTAGCGCAAATTGGTTATTTCGCCCTGGATGTGTGTGATAATGAAAAACCCCAGGATCGACGTAATCAGATAGGCGGCAAAGGCGCCGGTGGCATTGATTTTAAGGTTACCCAGCAGTCCGGTGGCCCCCACCTGCGTCTCAGGAAATATTTTATAAATCAGGAGGGCCGGAATCAGCGGCAGGGTTATGAACAACAGGTATAGTAGAAATGAGTATATGATCGGATTGTCCATCGTTCGGTTCTTCCGTTTGATGTTTAGGCCCGGCGCTATTCGGCGACGGGCGGAATGAAACCGTTAATTAACTGGAGCTGGAATTAAGCACCGGTGCCGGCGAAGAATCGAACTAAAGGAAAACCGTAACTTGTCAACGATTAAAGAGAATCAACTACTCCCTGGCGAAAATGTAATCAGATCAAGTCCATATAAGCTAATATTTATTTATAGCTGACCGGCAGAGACGAAGAACCCCCGGCGGCGGAATTCAAACGAACTCCGCCCGGAGCTGAGTAGGCTTTCGGGGACGACGACTGAGATCGTGAATAGTGACGGCGAATCACTCTTTAGTGGTCGCTTTTTCCTTTTTTGCCTTGCGCTTTTCCTTCAGACTTTTGGCCGGTTTTTTCTTTTCAGTTGATTTTTGCTTGTCACGATTTTTAGACATTGATACTTCCTTTCCCGAATTCCTGTTATTTTACAAAGTTTTTCCCATGCCGGAAAATGGATTTTTTCCCGTTATGCGGTCCGTGAAAATCCGGTGCTCGGACTATTCCAATTCCGAATAGAGACGGTGGAATTCCGCCAGCGTCGCCGGCTTTATCCCATATACCGATTTGCCGATGAACGCCCGGCGGTCGAACAGGAAGACCTGGTCATAATATCCGTTCAGCACGATATGAAAGCGCCAGTCGTCATGGTCCAGCGTATAGGTGGTGTCGCCGCCGGCCGGCGTAGTCAGTTCCATCCCCTGCAGGAATTCCACGATCCGGGCGATCGCCTGACAATCGTTGACGGTTTTGGTCTCAGGCAGGCCGCCGCCGTTACGCACCTGGATTGTAACATGGTTGAGCGAGTCGGCGTTCAGATCGGCGAGGCGTGAATTTTCGGCCGGATCAGCGAGCAGCGGTAACGCCAGGGCCAGCACTAAAAGAGAATCTTTCACGTTCATGATTACCCCGCGATAGTTGGTCGAATATACATAATAAATGCGGCCGCCGTAACCGTCAATCACAGGCGAACCAGATACGATTGATTTTAATTGCCGGGCGTTGCCGCCATCCTGTTCCAGCCCCGGTAATCGTACCGCCACTGCGAACAGGGGCATGCAAAAAGCAGCAGTAAAAATTGTTTTTCCGATTTAGACAAAAGAATCTCCCCCGGCCCCAGTTTAACCAATCAGCAAGATTCATCGTGTTTCAGTTCTGTCTCTGTATGTTCACTAAGGCTGGAATTTATCCAGGTCCGGGTTTCAGCGGCACGCCTTCTGTCAGAATAGATAGGGAACGAACATTTTGCTGCGCCGCATGTAGTCGCGGTAGGCCGGACCGAAATAGGCGATATTCTCCTGTTCCTCGATCCGGGCGGTGGCCGTCAACAGAATGCTGACCAGTATGGCGACTCCCAGTGGCACCGCGGCCGGATGTTTGAAGAAGATCCCCCAATTCAGAAACAGCAATGAGCCATAGAGCGGGTGCCGGATGTAACGGTAGATGCCGGTTTCGACCAGAGCGGTTGTCTTCTCGAACTGGTACAGGGTAGCGTCATCGCGTTCGGATCGGGCCCGGCCGGACCGCCGCAACAAGTGTGTACCAGCGATTACCAGCACCAGCGCATAAAACAGGCAGAACCAGGCCGTCAGCTGATGCGGTGCCAGCGGATCGGTAAACCAGAACCGCAGGTTAATTATGAGCAGCCAGAGCATTCCTTCCCAGGCTAAGAAACGATAAAAACCATGACTGCGGATATTTGACAAAGAGCGCCGCGATACCAGCACCAGGGGCAAACTGAGAATCAGAAAGACGATCAGATTATTCATGTGCTGCGCCTTTTATCGCTTAATTGTTGCCGTAATAATCCTGTTTCAGACTGTCGATCAGGCTGGTGTCCATCCAGTAGATGTCGAAATAGCCGTTCCCGGGCCGGGAAAAATCCAGCGCGAATTCGTCTTTCAAATCCTGCAAGGTGAACTTTTCCTGCGAATAAACCGGGCTCAGGGGGCGTTGTCGCTGGGAACTGAAAAAGAAATATTTACCATCGGCGGTGATAAAGGGCGACATGGCGCTGCAACCAGGGGTGTTGACTTTCGGACCGAGGTTGATCGGCGGACTCCACCGGTCGTCGGCGGAGCGGAAACAGACACAGTAATCGGCCCGGCCGATGGCCCCGCTGGCGGGGCGGGTGCAGACGATCAGGTAGCTTTCATCGGGGGCGATGCAGGCGTTGTACTGCATGCCCGAGGCGTTCACCTGCTCGGGGAGTTTCTCCGGCTCGGCGTAGCGGCCGTCCACCAGCCGTGCGCGGTAGATGTACTGGTTCTGAGTACCGCGGGTGAAATATAAAGTACCGCCGGCGGTCACCGAAGGATAGTATTCAGGCTCGTCAGTATTGACCGGTGGGCCCAGGTTGTAGGGTTCGCTCCAGCCATCTGCGGTGCGGTCCATGGCCCAAATATCCTGGTAGGTCCAGCCCGGTTTGGCCTCCTGGCCTTCCTGAGGTCGGGTTGACAGGAAGAAGAATTTCTGACCGTCCGGTGCAATATGTGGTTCCAGATTGCGGAATTGGGGATTGCTGGAGAACGGTGCCAGTTCCGGTTCGGTCCAGCGACCGTTTACCAGCTTGGATTCGACGATGACGGCGTAATTACCGTCCAGCAGGCCGTAGTAGAATTCTTTGCCGTCGGGAAGTACGGCCACGTCCCGTTCGTACATGGCGGTGGATACGATGCCCTCGGCGAAGATTTGCGAATCGGCGCCCGGCGTAGACTGCCCCAGGTAGGGGCCGCTCAGGACTGGAAAAGACGCCTGTGGCGCTGTCCGGCAACCGCCCAGGATCAGCAGCAGCGGTACCAGAGTAATGATCAATGCTTGTCGCATGGTGACTCCTGACTGTTTGTCTCTGCAACAGGAATTTTCGGAAGACGGCGGATGACACAGTCTAAACGAGCGATTAATATCGACTTCCCGGTGGGAAGTTAAAGCGGGCGAGGTAATCCGGGCCAAAATATTTATCTTTGCCGCAGTGCCGCAATCGGCGATTTGATCGTCGGTATTCCGGTGGTTATCGGCGTAAACTCGAACCATGTCAGAACAACAAAAATCACAAGTTCGCAAAGGCGACCAGCTTGAGTTGACGATCGATTCCCTGGCTTATGGCGGCCGTGGTGTCGCCCGCGCCGGCGAGTTGGTGGTCTTTGTCAAAAACGCCATTCCCGGCCAGACCGTCAAGGCATTGATCTACCGTAAAAAAAGCGGTTACGCCGAGGCGCGCGCCCTGGAAATACTGAAGGAATCGCCCCAGGCCGTGGCACCGGCCTGCGCCCATTTTCCGCTCTGCGGCGGCTGCAACGCCCAACAACTTGATTATGCCGGGCAGGTGGACCAGAAACGGCAGCAGGTGCTGGATGTTTTCCGGCGCCAGGCCGGTCTGCGCGATTGTGAGATCGCCGAGGTCATTCCCGCCGATCCTATTTACCACTACCGCAATAAGATGGAATTCACAATCTCTGCCCTGCGCTGGCGTACGGCCGACGAACCGGAACCGGTCCGCCCGGACTTCGCCCTGGGATTGCATATTCCCGGCCGGTACGACAAAATCCTGGACATTGACGAATGTCATATTCAACCGGCGGTAGGCAACACCCTTATCAGCCTGGTGCGCGAAGTGGCCTTGGCCAATGGTCTCAAGGCTTACGATCCCAAGACCCATATCGGTTTTCTGCGGCACCTTGCCCTGCGCTTTACCGACAGGGGGGAGCAAGTGATGGTCAATCTGGTAACGGCCTGGGAGAATCCCGACGGACTGCAGCCGATCGTGGCGGCCCTGACCGAACAAATTCCCCAGGTGGTTTCGATCGTCAATAATGTCAACACTCGCCAAGCCGATGTTTCCTACGGCGAAAAGGAAATCCTGTTGTACGGCACACCCACAATTACAGAACACCTGAACGGCCTGGCCTTCGAAATTTCCGCCAATTCCTTTTTCCAGACCAATACCGTTCAGGCGGAAAAATTGTATGCTGCAGCTCTGGCGGGAGCGGCACTTTCCGGACAGGAAGTAGTCTACGACCTGTTCTGCGGCACCGGATCGATTTCGTTGTTTCTGGCCCGGCAGGCGCGCGAGGTTCACGGCTTCGAACTGATCCGCTCGGCGGTGGAAGACGCCACCCGCAACGCCCTGGCCAACCGGATCACCAACGTCCGCTTCCATGCCGCCAACCTCGAAACATATTTCAACGCCAGCGATATTCTGAAGCGCCTCCCGGCCGCTGATGTGATCGTCCTCGATCCGCCCCGCGCCGGAATCAGCGACAAACTGGCCCGCCAACTGCCGCGCCTGGGCGCTAAACGGATTGTCTATGTGTCCTGCAACCCCACGACCCAGGCCCGCGACATCGCCCCCCTGCTGGAAGCCGGCTATCGGCTGGATCGGCTGACGCTGGTGGATATGTTCCCCCACACCCCCCATATCGAGACCGTGGCGGTGTTTACCGGACCAGAGGGAGTAGCTCCGTCGGCGGATTGAATTCCGGTCGCGAAACGCCGGACGGGAGGAATTTTTGCGGTTTTCAACTGAACCGTATAATTTTATTGCGATAAATAGTAAATTTTTAAGATGCGGAGATGGTTCAGATATTTAGTTCGTAATCGTTTTGTCCAGGTGGCCGGCGGAATTTTCATCGTTAACGTGATCGGCGGCCTGATCCTGCGCTTCCTGGAAAACGGTGAAATCGTCGAAGGCGCTAATCCCTTCTGGTGGGCGATCGTTACCATGACCACCGTCGGTTACGGCGACTTTGCCCCCGTTTCCACGATCGGACGGATGTTTGCGGTGGTGGTGATGTTTGCCGGCATCGCCCTGATATCCCTGTTGACGGCGACCATCTCCTCGATCTTTGTAGCCCGAAAAATCAGGGAGGATAAAGGATTGGAAAAATTAGATCTCAGTGGACATATGATCCTCTGTGGCTGGAATAAAACCGGGGAGCAGATCATTGATTCCCTGCAATTCCTGGCCGACAACAAACACCACGACCTGGTCCTGATCAATGATCTGGGCGAGGATGATGTCAGCCGGCTGAAAAACCGTTATCAGCAGATCGACCTGTATTTCGTGGCTGGTGACTTCACCCGCGAGTCGATCCTCGAACGCGCCAACCTGCGGGATGCCGATACGGTTATGATCATCCCCAACCAGATCAACGGCGGCGGCAGTCCCGATGAAAAAACGATCTTCGCCACCCTGACGATCAAAGGTCTGGCGCCCAATGTGCGGGTGGTGGCCTATCTCAACAATCGTGAAAACCTGACCCACATCAAGCGTGCCAACGCCGACGAAGTAGTGCTCAGCGATGATTTCGGAGCTTTTATGGTGGCCGCCCATGTGATGCATCCGGGTATTCCCCAGACCGTGAATTCCCTGCTGGACAGCAAATCCCGCTCGCATTTCCGGCGGGTGGATATACCGGCCAGCTATATCGGCCACACCTTCGATGAGCTGTTCCACCATTTCCGGGAAAAGGAAGGCTGGATACTGGTGGGTGTCTATTCCGAGGAAGAAAACCTCGGAATCGGCGAAATCCTATCGGCCGACTCCTCAGCCCTGGATGCGTTTATCGAGCGGAAGCTGAAAGAGGGCGGTATTTCGCTGCAAGAGGAAAGCCGTGTTTCGGTGACGGTCAACCCAAACAGCCATTATCAGATCAAGCCCAACGAGCGGGCCATCATCATACCGTGACCGCCATGGACATCAAGAATCTACAGGAATTTACGCTTTTCAAGGGTCTCCCAGAACAGAAGCTGGAAGAGTTTCACACCGTCACCCGGGAAATTTTCGTGCCGGCCGGCGATAATTTTATTACCGAAGGCGATGTTGGCGATTCGATTTTCTTCCTGCTGGAAGGGGATGTGGAAATCAATCAGGCCCTGACCCTGGCCGTCGGCAAGGGCAGCACCGATAATCGCGAAAAATCGATCATCCGCCTGTCCAGCGCGGTGCATCCGATGTTCGGGGAAATGTCCCTGTTCAATGAAAGCGACCGGCGCACCGCCAGCGTCAAGGCGCTCAGCGATTGCCGGCTGGCGAAAATCCTCAAGACCGACCTGTTCCGAATCTGCGACAGGTGCCCGGAGATGGGTTATCTGGTGATGCGCAATATGTGCGGTATCCTGTGCACCAACCTGGTCAAGGCCAACCGCAATGTACTGAAACTGACCACGGCCTTCAGCCTGGTCCTGGAACGCTAACCAGCGAAATCCGAACGAAAATACGGCACCCACGATGACGACGCAATTAGGTAAAATTTACGAACCGGCGCAGATTGAAGATCGCTGGTACGAGAACTGGCAGAAAAAGAATTATTTTCACGGCGCACCGAACCCGGAGCGCGAGCCCTACACGATCGTGATTCCCCCGCCCAACGTCACCGGCATGTTGACCATGGGTCATGTGCTCAACAATACCATGCAGGACATCCTGATCCGCAAGGCCCGCATGGAGGGCCGGGAAGCCTGCTGGGTGCCGGGGACCGATCATGCCTCGATCGCCACCGAAACCAAGGTAGTGCAGATGCTGGCGGATCAGGGCATCGCCAAAGACGATCTGACCCGGGAGGAATTCCTGGAGCATGCCTGGAAATGGAAGCGGAAATACGGCGGTATCATCATCCAGCAGTTGAAGAAACTGGGCTGTTCCTGTGACTGGCAGCGGGAGCGTTTCACCATGGATGATGGCTACGCCCGGGCGGTACTGGAAGCATTCGTACGCCTGTACCACCACGGTCTGATCTACCGCGGTCACCGCATGGTCAACTGGTGTCCGGTCTCGCGCTCGGCGATTTCCGACGAGGAAGTGCTTTACCGCGAAGTGCGCGGCCACCTGTGGTATTTCAAATATCCGGTCAAGGATTCCACGGAATTCGTCACCGTGGCCACCACCCGCCCCGAAACCATGCTGGGCGATACGGCGGTGGCGGTCAACCCCGACGATGAACGTTACCGGCACCTGGTGGGGCGGACCCTGATCCTGCCGCTGGTGAACCGGGAAATCCCGGTGATCGCCGACAAGTTCGTGGATCCGGAATTCGGCACCGGTTGCGTCAAGGTAACGCCGGCCCACGATCCCAATGATTTTGCCATGGGCGAGGCCCACGGACTGGAATTCATCAATATTCTGAATGAGGATGCCTCGCTCAACGAGCAGGTGCCGGCGGCCTATCGCAGTCGCCCGCGGGAAGTTGCCCGGAAACAGGTCGTGGCCGATCTCGAGGCGCTGGGCCTGGTGGAGAAAATTGAAGATTATACCCACAAAGTGGGCTATTCCGAGCGCGGCAACGTCCCGATCGAAAATTATATTTCCGAGCAGTGGTTCCTGAAAATGGAATCGCTGGCACAACCGGCGATCGCGGCCGTCCGGGAAGGACGTATCCGGTTTCATCCGACCCACTGGACCAAGACCTTCAATCACTGGATGGCCAATATCAAGGACTGGTGCATCAGCCGCCAGCTCTGGTGGGGGCACCGGATTCCGGTCTGGACCCACAATACCAGCGGCGCCCTCCATGTAGCCGTGACGCCGCCGCCCGATCCGGAAAACTGGACCCAGGATCCGGACGTCCTGGACACCTGGGCCAGCTCCTGGCTGTGGCCCTTCGCTACCTTCGGCTGGCCCGACGATACGGCCGATCTGTGCTATTTTTATCCCACCCAGACCCTGATCACCGGCCCGGATATCATCTTTTTCTGGGTGGCGCGGATGATCATGGCCGGACAGGAATTCCTCGGCGATATTCCTTTCGGCGATGTTTATTTCACCTCGATCCTGCGCGACGAACAGGGCCGTAAGTTCAGCAAGTCGCTGGGTAATTCGCCTAATCCCTTCGACCTGTTCGAACAGTTCGGAACCGACGCGGTTCGTTTCGGCATCATGCTGATGGCACCCCAGGGGCTGGACGTGCTGTTTTCCACCGCACGCTTGGAAGTGGGACGCAATTTCATGAACAAACTCTGGAATGCCGCCCGTTTCGTCCAGATGAACCTGGGGGACGAGGAAATTCCGGAGCCTGATGAAGCATTGCTGCACCGACTGGAATTGCCCGAGCGCTGGATTCTCAGCCGTCTCAACCAGACCATTGTCAATGTCAATCGCCAGTTGGGCCGCTTTCATTTCAACGAAGGCGCCAAGGTGATTTACGAGTTTACCTGGAGTGATTTCTGCGACTGGTATATCGAGATTGCCAAAACCCGGTTTTACGGCGATGATCCGGACCTGGCCCGCTCTGCCAAGATCGTAGCGGTGCACGTTTTGAGAAACATTCTGCACCTGCTGCATCCCTATGCGCCCTTCATAACCGAAGAATTATGGTGCCATTTCCGCCGACCGGAGGAACCGGATTTGATCGTCGCCGGCTGGCCCCACGCCAAAATGGCCCGGATCGACAAATCCATCGACAACCGAATGGCGGCCCTCCAGGATGTCATCACCGCCGTGCGGACGATTCGCAGTCGGATGAATGTGCCGCCCGGTAAAATGGCCGACCTGGTGATCCGCGGGCCGCAGGCGGATCGACAGGAAATCGAGGCGAATGTGGCCGTCGTCAAAACACTGGCCCGGTTGGCGGTGGTAAATTCCGGCAGCGATCTGGAAAAGCCGCCGCAGTCCGCTACCACGGTGGTCGGCCGGCTGGAATTGTTCGTTCCTCTGGGCGGCTTGATCGACCTGGACCTCGAGCGGTCGCGCCTGCAAAAACGTTTGACAGAGCTGGAACAGCACCTGGCCGGCCTGCGTAAGAAACTGGCCGATGCGAATTTCACCAGCCGCGCGCCCCAGGCCGTGGTGGAACGCGAACAGCAGAAAGCACAAGATTTTTCACTGGAACTGACCAAAGTAAAATCCAATTTGGATATGCTGACCTAATCGAAGGGCAAAACCATGAAACACAGGCCTCAAGAATCAACCAATGGATTTATCCGCCAGCTGGTGCTGATCGGTGGAATCCTGCTGCTCGGCCGGGTCGACGCGCAGTCGGAAGGGGCCACCATGACTCTCTACAAAGACGGCACCGCCCTGATCAAACAGCCGGTGGAATGGACGGTACAGACCGGTATCACCCGGGTTGATTACGCCGTTTTGCCGACCGGTCTATTTGAGGATTCGCCCTTCCTGACGATCGAAGGCGCCCGGGTCGGTTATCAGCGGATGAACCGCGATGTGTTCACCTGGGAAAAATATTTTACCGATCAGGTCGGCAGCGAGGTTGAATTGCAGACGCTGGACGGCAAGGAAGAAGAAGGCATTCTGGTGGAATTTAGTCCCGCCCGGCTGGTCTTGCAGCAGCGGGGCTACGTGAAGATGTTTGCCCGTAATCAGGTCAAGTGGATCACCGTTGCCGGCAAAGTGGATTCGCCCCGTTATGAGCCGTACCTGAGCTGGGACCTGTATTCGCGCAACGACCGGACGGTGCACGGCGATCTGATTTATCTGACCCGCGGCTTCGACTGGGATGCGGTCTACCGCCTGATCCTGGACACCGACACCAGCCAGGGTGAACTGATCACCGAAGCATTCATTTCCAATCGCGATGAACTCGATTTCAGCGATCTGGAGCTGCAACTGGTGGAAGGCAATCTGAACCGGGCTGGTCAACCGCGGCCCTTGAGCCGGCGGTCTGCTGACGTAATGGTGATGGAAGCGGTCAGTGGTGCGCCGGCTGTGCCGACGGCGGCCAGTCTGGGCGATTACCATATTTATTCCCTGCCGGAACGGATCAGTTTGAGCGGCCAGGAAAGCGTCACCGTCCGCCTGTACAACCCTTCCCGGATCAATTATATCAAGACCTATGTTTTTCGCAATTCGGAACGGGGACAAAGCGAGGAGCCGCTGCTGGCCGAATATAAGTTCGCCAACAACGACGAAAACCAGTTAAACAAACCGCTGCCCCAGGGAAAAATCGAGATCTATCAGATGACCGCCCGGGGATCGATCGAGTTCATCGGCGAGGACAATATCCGCCAGGTACCCAAGGGTGAGTGGGTGACGATTACCGCCGGGCGTTCATTCGACGTGATCGGGAAACGTAAGGTACTCAATTACGATCGGCAGAAGAAAAGCGAAGAAGCGGCGATCGAGCTGATGGTGATCAATACCCGCGCGGAGGCGGTATCGGTCCGGCTGGAAGAAACCATCAACGGCGATTGGGTAATTCGCAACGAGTCGACGATGTATCTCAAGGTCGACGCCAGCACGATCCATTTCCCGCTATCGGTGCCGGCCGAAGACACCGTTAGGGTTACCTATACCTTCCGCAAGGCTTGGAACTGACCGCTGATTGAGCGCCGGATCCCAGCTTGATCTGAACACCGCCGTTCAGTTTCTGAAAGGCGTCGGTCCGGCCCGTGGCCAGGCCCTGGCGGCGGCCGGCATCACCAATCTGTCCGATCTGCTATATTACTTTCCCCGCCGTCACCTGGACCGCACTACCGTTACGCCAATTAAATCAATCCAGCGCGACACTACCGCTACCGTGGTCGGGACGGTTCAAGTCTGTGGCGAGCGCCAGGCCCGCCGTCGCAAATTTTTCCAGACCGTGATTTCTGATCAGACCGGCTTGCTGACGCTGGTCTGGTTCAACGGTGCCCGCTACATCAAGCAGGCCCTCAAGGTCGGCACCCGCCTAGCCGTCAACGGCAAGATTGAATTTTACAACGGTTTCCAGATCGTTCACCCGGAATTCGATGTCCTCAGTGAAACCGACGATCCGCTGAATACCGGGGCCGTCATTCCGCTCTATCCCCTGACCCAGGGCTTGAAGGCGGCCCGGATCGACAATCGCAGCCTGCGACGGATCATCCGTGGCGCGCTCGATTCCCTGGTGGAAGTACCGGATTTATATCAACCGACCTTCAGGAAAAAACACGGTCTGGTGTCACTGGATGAAGCGCTGCGCAATATCCACTATGCCTCGGATGTCGACCGACTTCAGGGTGCCGCACGACGGTTGAAATTCGATGAGCATTTTTTCCTGCAGTTGCTGATGGCCCTGCGGAAGGTCGCGCTGCAGCAGGCCGGCGCTCCGGCCATGGATAAAACCGGCACCCGACTGCAACTGGTGTACGATCAACTGGATTTCGAACTGACCGAAGCCCAAAAACGGGTTGTGAAAGAAATTCGCCGCGACCTGGCCCAGCCGGCAGCCATGAACCGCCTGTTGCAGGGTGACGTCGGGTCCGGCAAGACGGTGGTGGCGGTGCTGGCGGCGGCGATTGCGGTGGGCAACGGGCTGCAGGTGGCGGTGATGGCGCCCACCGAGATTCTGGCGCACCAGCATTACCGCTCGTTTAAAAAGTACGCCGATGCGGCCAGGATGACCTGCGCCCTGCTG